>JANNFE010000287.1:0-26380 GCA_031379415.1 Betaproteobacteria bacterium
ATCGACTACGGCTTCCCCGAGGCCGAGTACTACCACCCGCAGCGCAGCGGCGGCACGCTGATGTGCCACCGCGCTCACACGGCCGACGCCGACCCGCTGGTGGACGTGGGCGACAAGGACATCACCGCGCACGTCAACTTCAGCGGCATCGCGCTGGCTGCACAGGACGCAGGGCTGGACGTGATCGGCTACACGACGCAGGCGCGTTTCCTGCTGAACTGCGGCCTGCTGGAACTGCTGCCGCCAGGCGACCACCGCGCCGCCGCCGCGGTGCAGAAGCTGCTGAACGAACACGAGATGGGCGAACTCTTCAAGGTCATCGGCCTGGCCAGGGGCATCACCATCGAGCCGCTCGGCTTTGCCGCTGGCGACCGTTCGCACACGCTCTAGGCCATGCGCTGGTTGCTCGTCTTCCTGCTCGCCTGCCTGGTCTTCAACGGCCTGCAGCACTGGCTGCGCAAGTTCGGCCTGGGCAAGCTGCCCGGCGACTTCAGCTTCAAGCTCGGCGGCCGCGAGTGGTTCGTGCCGCTGGCCAGCTCGGTGGTGCTGAGCGTGCTGGCGATGTTGATCGGTCTGCTCATCTGAGCCCATCACCGCAGGCCTGCTGCTGCCGCTGTGCTTCAGGCTCGGCCTGAGCTCGACGGGCGGCACGCTCACGCCGCGCCTGGGGCCGCAACAGGCGCGGAACAGGCGCGCCATTCACGCCGTGCTCGACGGATCGCCGGGCCGCCGACGCCGGCATGCTTCAGACATGAGGGCGGCCGTCGCCGCGCGAAGGAAGAGCCATGTCGGCGCTGACCGAAGACCAGGCCCGAAGCTACATGCACAAGCTGCTCGCCGCGATGGTGCAGGGCGGCGGCTCCGACCTCTTCATCGCCGCCGACTTCCCGCCGAGCATGAAGGCGCACGGCAGCATGCAGGCCATGACCGGCCAGAAGCTCAACGCCGAGGCCACGCGCATGCTGGCGCAGGCCATGATGAACCCGCGCCAGCGCGAGGAATTCGCCAAGGAGATGGAGTGCAACTTCGCCATCTCGCTGCCCGAGGTGTCGCGCTTCCGTGTCAACGTCTACGTGCAGCAGCAGAGCGTGAGCATGGTGATCCGCACCATCGCCAACGAGATCCCGAACTTCGAGAAGCTCAAGCTGCCCGAGGTGCTGAAGGACGTGGTGATGAACAAGCGCGGCCTGGTGCTGGTGGTGGGCGCCACCGGCTCGGGCAAGTCGACGACGCTGGCGGCCATGATCGACCACCGCAACCGCAGCTCGGCCGGCCACATCATCACCGTGGAAGACCCGGTGGAGTACGTGCACGTCTCGCGCAAGTCGCTGGTCACGCACCGCGAGGTGGGTGTCGACACGCACTCCTGGCACCACGCACTGAAGAACACGCTGCGCCAGGCGCCCGACGTGATCCTCATCGGCGAGGTGCGCGACACCGAAACGATGGAGCACGCCATCGCCTTCGCCGAGACCGGGCATCTCTGCCTGGGCACGCTGCACGCCAACAGCGCCAGCCAGACCATCGAGCGCATCATCAACTTCTTCCCCGATGAGCGCCGCGCCCAACTGCTCATGGACCTGTCGGCCAACCTGCGCGCCATCGTCTCGCAGCGCCTGGTGCGGCGCGAGGACGGCAACGGCCGCGCCGCGGCGATCGAGATCCTGCTCAACACGCCGACCATTGCAGAGAAGATCCTGCAGGGCGAGCTGAACGAGCTGAAGGGCATCATGACGCGTTCACGCGAGCTGGGCATGCGCACCTTCGACTGGGCGCTGTTCGAGCTCTACAACGCCGGCGCCATCAGCTTCGACGAGGCCTTGCGCAACGCCGATTCGGCCAACGAACTGCGGCTCAACATCAAGCTGAAGAGCCAGCGCGGCGAGCCCGAGTCATCGGCCTTCATGTCGCTGGCGCTGGAGCCGGAGAAGCTGACGCCCGAGCAGATCGAGGCCCAGCGTGTCGACGAGTTGCAGAAGCAGGCCGAAACACGCAAGCGGCGCGAAGACGAGGCGGTGCGGCAGCGCCTGATGCAGAACGCCAGCGGCGGGGGCGCCGCGCCGCGCGGCTGAGCGCTGCGCCGCGCGGCCTGGCTTCAGTTGCTGCGGGCCGCGCTGCCTGGTTGATGCTGCAGCGCCAGGCTCACCGCGTCGACACGCGCTGCATGAACGGCCTTGCCGATCTCGGGCCCGCTGCGCCCGCGCGCCACGGCCAGGGCCGCCACCGCGGCGGTGTCGACGCGGCGTGCCGCGTCCAGCAGCACCGGCAGGCGCTGCAGCGGCAGGTAGGGCCGGTCCTGCAGGCCGGTGCGACCGCGGGCGTCGCAGGCGCAGGCCAGCAGGGCCAGCGCAAAGCGCTCCGGCCGCCGCAGCGCGTCGCTGCGTTCGAACAGCCGCACCAGCGCCGCAGCCCCCAGCGCCGCACTGCCATGCACATGCGTGTGCTCGCGCGCAACCACGTCGGCCAGTTCCTTGCACTCGGTGGGCACGCGCAGGCGCGCCGCCAGCTTGCCGGCCAGCGTGGCGCTGCGCCCTTCATGGCCGATGTGGCGCGGCCAGGCTTCGGGTGAGGTGCTGCCCTTGCCCAGGTCGTGGCACAGGCAGGCCCAGCGCACCGGCAGCGGCGCGGCGGCGCGTGCACATTCGTCCAGCACCAGCATCAGGTGCACGCCGGTGTCGACTTCAGGGTGATGTTCGGGCGGCTGCGGCACGCCCCACAGGCGGTCGACTTCCGGCAGCAGGCGCTTCAAGGCGCCACAGCCGCGCAACAGCTCGAACATGCGGCTCGGCCTGTCGGTCATCAGCCCGCGCGACAGTTCCTGCCACACACGTTCGGGCACCAGGTGGTCGACCTCGCCGTCGGCCACCATCTGCACCAGCAGCGCCTGCGTCTCGGGTGCCAGCGTGAAGTGCGGGAAGCGCGCCGCCAGCCGCGCCAGCCGCAGCAGGCGCACGGGGTCTTCGACGAAGGCTGCCGACACATGCCGCAGCACGCCCGCTTGCAGGTCGCGCTGGCCACCATGGGGGTCGATCAGCGTGCCGTCCTCGGCCTGGGCGATGGCGTTGATGGTGAGGTCGCGCCGCCGCAGGTCTTCTTCCAGCGTCACCTCGGGCGCGGCGTGGAAGGTGAAGCCGTGGTAGCCGGGGCCGGTCTTGCGTTCGGTGCGCGCCAGGGCCACTTCCTCGCCCGTCTGCGGGTGGATGAAGACCGGGAAGTCCTTGCCGACGGGGCGGTAGCCCAGCGCCAGCAGCTCGTCGGGTGTGGCGCCCACGGCGACCCAGTCGCGGTCGCTGGCGGGCAGGCCCAGCAGCCTGTCGCGCACCGCGCCGCCGACGATGAAGAGCTGCATCGGCTTCAGCGCTGCTTCCGGTAGGGTTCGTCCACGGCGAGGAAGTCCTGCTCGGCCAGCGCGTCGGCCATCCAGGCCGCCACGGCTGGGGTGGCCAGCATGCGCGCCATGTAGGCGCGCGTGGTGTCGGAAACGGGCAGGGCATAGGTGCGAAAGCGCGTCACCACCGGTGCGTACATGGCGTCGGCGGCGCTGAAGGCGCCGAACAGGAAGGGGCCGCCGCTGCCGGCCAACGCGTCGGCCCACAGCGCTTCGATGCGCGCCACGTTGCGGCGCACGCCCTCCTGTTCAGCCCAGACCCTGGCGCCGACTTCCGGCAGCGACGCTTCGATGTTCATCGGGCAATGACTGCGCAGCGGGCCGAAGCCCGAGTGCATTTCCGCGGCCACGCTGCGTGCACGCGAGCGAGCCTGCGCGGCGGCCGGCCACACGCCGGCCTGCGGAAAGGCTTCATGCAGATGTTCGGTAATGGCCAGCGTGTCCCACACCGCGAAGCCCTGGTCGTCCACCAGCACCGGCACCAGCCCGGCCGGGCTGTAGCGCGCCAGGGCCAGCTTGAAGGCCGAGCCTTCGGCGAAGTCCAGGCGCAGCTTCACTTCCTCGAAGGGCAGGCCGAGCTGGCGCATCAGCACCCAGGGCCGCATCGACCACGACGAGTAGTTCTTGTTGCCGATCACCAGTTGCATGGCAGGCTCCGTTTGCAAGAGGAGCGCATGCTAAGTGCCGGGGGCGGCTACGCCGATGCAGCTTTCGCATCGGCTTGATGCGCGCCGCTCATGGCGTTCACTCCCGCCGCGCCAGCGCGCGCAGCCTTTCCAGCTTGGCGCGGCCGTGCCGGGCGCCCAGATAGCCGGGCACCACGGCCTCCAGCGGCGCCGCCGTGATGCTCAAAGCGTCCAGCCCCGGCAAGCTGCCGCTGGCGACGTTGGGCACGCTCATCGAAGCGATGTTGTCGCGTGACATCAGCGGCTGCCCGGGCAACATCTCCATGCACAGCGCCTGCAGGCGGCCCAGCACATCGGGCAGCGGCAGCTGCGGCCTTTCGTGGCCCGACCACAGGCCGGCGAGATACACCAGGCGCGACAGCGTGTAGACGCCCGGCCCGGCACATTCGTAGGTCTGGCCGACGGTCTCGGCGCGGTCCAGGCAGGCGGTGATGGCGCTGGCCACGTCGTCCACCCACACCGGCTGGAAGCGCGCGCTGCTGCCGGCCAGCGGGATGATGGGCGCCAGGCCCTGCAGCTGCGCGAAGACGTTCATGAAGCGGTCGTCGGCGCCAAAGATGACCGACGGGCGCAGCAGCGTCAGCGCCAGCCCGGCGGCCTGCAGCGCCGCTTCACCGGCGGTCTTGCTCTTCAGGTAGTTCGACGGCGCACCCGGCCCCACGCCCAAGGCGCTGACATGCACCAGACGCCGCACGCCGACCTTCGCGCAGGCCGCTGCCAGGCGCTGCGGCAGCGCCACGTGCACACGTTCGAACTCGGCCGCGCTGCCGTGCAGGATGGCCACCAGGTTCACCACCGCGTCGCAACCGGCCAGCAGGCGCGCCAGCTCGGCTTCTTCGTGCACGTTGGCCACCACCACTTCCACGGTGGGCAGCGAACGCACATGGTTGCCGTGCTGCGGCCGCCGCGTCGGCACGACGAAGCGGCCGCTGGGGCTGCGCGCGGCCAGGCGTTCGCAGAGCGAGCGGCCGACGAAGCCGGTGCCGCCCAGGACGAGGATGCTCTTCATGCGTGGGGTGGAATCCGTGGTCAGGGCAGGTCGCGGTCGGGCACGGCGGCGCTGGGTTCGCGCGGGCCGATGGCCGGGCCCAGCCGGGTCTTCAGCGGGGCGGCGCGCGGCGCCGCGGCGTCGGGCGCGGCCATCAGGGCGGCATACACCACGCTGTTGGCGAGCACCTTCTTGACGTAGTCGCGCGTCTCGTTGAAGGGGATGGTCTCGGCCCAGGCCGCGGGTTCCATCGGCGCCACGCCTTCACGCCACCTGCGCGGCCGGCCGGGCCCGGCGTTGTAGGCTGCTGCGGCCATGGCCAACGAGCCGCCGAAGTCGTCGAGCACACGCTTCAGGTAGGCCGCGCCCAGCTGCAGGTTGACCGCGGGGTCGGTGATCATCTCCGGCCGGTAGCTCAGGCCCACCTTCTTGGCCGTCCATTGGGCGGTGGCCGGCATCAGCTGCATCAGGCCGCTGGCGCCGACGCTGGAGCGCGCGTCCATGATGAAGCGCGACTCCTGGCGGATCAGGCCGTACAGCACGGCGGCGTCCAGGCCACTGTCGCGGGCGCGCGCCTGCAGCGTGTCGCGCAGCGGCATCGGGTAGCGCTGCGCGATGTCGACTTCGACCCGCGTGCGTTCGCTGGTGTTGATGCAGCGGTCCCAGACCTCGCGTTCGCAGGCCAGTTGTGCGGCGGCCAGCAGTTCGCGGTCACTCAGGCCGCGCAGCGTGAAGTTCCATTCGCGCACGCCTTCGCTGCGCAGGCCCAGGTTGATGAGCTGCAGCGCGCGGGTGAAGCCGGGGTTGCTGCGCGGGGCATCGCGTTCGGCGGGCTGCAGCGGCGCCGGCAGCGGCGGCAGGCTGAGGGCGCTGCCCAGGTCTTCGGCCGCCAGCTGGCCGTAGAAGCCGATCTGCGGCGCAATGCCTTCCAGCATCGCGCGTGCGGCAGCGCGGGCGGCGTCGCCTTCCGGGCCCGGCCGGGCCTGCGCCTGGGTGGCGCGCGCTCGCCAGTAGACCCAGGCGGCATCGGACTGCTCGGCGCCAGGCATGGCGTCGATGGCGCGCTGGATGAGGGCCCAGCGCCGCGTCTGCGTCAGCGGCTCGCGCAGCGCGGCGCGCACGTGCCAGGCCAGCAGCTCGTCGTTCCAGGGCGGCTGCATGCCGGGCTTGTGGGCGGCGTCCCACAGCTTCCAGGCGTGGCGTGCATGGTCGGCGGCCTGGGGCAGCTGCTTCAGCGCGGCCTGCTTGGCAATGTGCGCCCAGGCGGTGGCTTCCATCGCCATGGGCAGGCGGTGCGCGGTGGGCGCTTCCAGCTGGCCGGCAGCGTAGTCAGGGTCGCTGGCGGCCATGCGCATCAGCGCCAGCAACAGCAGTTCGTGGCCGTGCCGGCCTTCGCCAGCGCCGCGCTGAAGCCCGTAGCGGGCAGGGTTCTCCAGGATCTGCGCCAGCTTGTCACCGAGCACCGGGTTGACCAGCGCCGCAGCCGCCTTGGCGGCACGCGGGCGGTTGTTGTCCACCGACAGGCGCACTTCGTGCCAGGCGTCTTCCTCGGTCAGCACGCGCGCCTCGTAGAGCGTGCGGGCCATCAGGTTGCAGCCGTCGTCCAGGTCGCGCTGCGCCCACCAGGCGCTGCGCGCGGCCTGGCGCAGGTTCGCCACTTCGGCGCCGGCCAGGTACTGGGCCAGCAGCGCGTAGCAGGTGACCTCGCGGTCGTCGTTCATGCGGAAGCGCGGGAATTCGGTGTGCAGCTTGGCCCAGTCGCGGCGGCGGCCGAGTTCCAGCAGCCAGTCGTTGCGCAGCCGGTCTTCGACATAGCTGCCGGGCCAGCGGGCGTAGAAGCTGTCCAGCTCGGGCTGCTGCGCTTCAGCCAGGCGGGCGCCGAGTTCCCAGTACTCCACCCACATGGCCAGCGGATGGCGCGCGGTGTTCACGGCCATGCGCGCCGTGGCCAGCGCGGCCTTGTTGTTCTTGCGCAGGGCTTCGCGCGCTTGCACCACGACGTCGTCGCCCGCGGTCTGGGCGAAGGCCGCACCGGCGCAGGCCAGCCACAGCAGCAACAAGGATCGGCAGATGGCAACCAGCATGGCGCTGAATTTAGCGCACGCACCCGGCGTGGCCAGAGGGCGGGCGCTCATGGCCCTGAAGCAGGCCGGCAGGACATCACTCACGAGGCCTCCAGCGCCAGCCGCGTCTGCGCCGCCTGGGCCAGCAACCAGGTCTCGAACGCCGCCAGCACCGGCCTTTCGCGCCGCCCCGGCCAGCGCACCAGCCAATAGGCGTAGGGTGAATGCACGCGGCCGGCGGTGCCGAAGGGTTCCACCAGGTCGCCCCGCTCCACCGATTCACGCGCCAGCGCCATGCGAGCCAGCGCCACGCCCTGGCCGGCCAGGGCGGCCTGGATGCGCTGGTAGGTGAAGTTCAGGTGGATCCAGCTGCGTGGTTCCAGCCCTGACGGGGCGTGCGTGCGCAGCCAGTGGTTCCAGCTCACGAATTCGGCACTTGGCTTGTGATCGTCTTCTTCGAGCAGCGTGTGCCGCGTCAGGTCGGCCGCGCTGCGCAGGGGCAGGCGCTCCAGCAGCGCCGGGCTGGCCACGGGCGTGAGCACCTCGCCGAACAGCAGCACCGAGCCGGCCGGCGCGTCGTCGGGGTGGCAGTGGCGCAGGGCGAGGTCGATGTCGGGGTCGTCGAGCTCGGCAAACGCATCTTCGGCCGAGATGCGGATGTCCGACTCCGGATGGTCGGCCTGGAAGGCCTGCAGCCGCGGCAGCAGCCACATCGACGCGAAGGAGGCGAAGGTCGTCACGCCCACCGGCTGCCGGCGGCCGGCGCTGCGGATCTGGCGCACGGTGCCGTCCAGGCGGCCGAGCAGTGGCTCCACCGTGCGCAGCAGCTGCTGGCCGGGGCCGGTGAGCTCCACATGCCGCGTGCCGCGCAGGAAGAGCACGGCGCCCAGCTCTTCTTCCAGCCCGCGGATCTGGCGGCTGATGGCCGGCTGCGTGAGGTGCAGCTCTTCGCCCGCGGCGCGGAAGCTGAGCAGCCGCGCCACCGCCTCAAAGGCGCGCATGGGGCCGACGGCAAGCGGGCGGTGGCGCGGTGCATTCATGATCGGTGATTATCAATGTTCGCCTGAAGTCTGATTGGACGACGTTCGGGGTAAACCCGATCATCCACCCATGCCGAAAGTTCGGCAGGAGATCAGACCATGAAGCAGCAACCCATGATCGAAACGCATCGTGCCACGCCCTGGGCCTGGCGCCTGGATGTGCACCAGGCGGTGACCCTGCCGCAGGCTGCCACGCAGCGCTGGTTGCGCGTGGACGAAGGCTGCGTCTGGCTCACCGCGCACCACGGTGATGAGCCGGCGCAGGACATCTGGCTGTGCGCCGGCCAGAGCCTGGCGCTGCCGGCCGGCACCGCCTGGGTGATGGAGGCCTGGCCGCAGGCCCGCCTGAGCCTGCTGATGGCGGCACCCGCCGCGCCTAGCCGCGACGCGGCCTGGTGGCGCGCGCCTGCGCTGGCGCTGTTGCGCTGGTGGTCTTTGCACGGGCCGGTGCGCGTGGCTTGACGGCTTTCTGCGCGCGGGCGGCCAGCGCCGCCTGCAGCGCCAGCCGCGCCCAGGGCAGCATCAGCACCGGCGAGTCCATGGCCTCGGCCGGCGCCGACCAGTAGCCCAGGGCCACCGACTGGCCGTCGCTGCTGTAGACGAAGGGCTCGCAGCCGGCGGCGGCGTAGCGTTCGCGGTCCGTCGGGGCGGCCTTCAGGTACAGCCGCTCGCTGGCGATGATGGCGACGAAGAGCTCGTCAACATACAGCCCCCAGCCGCCGAACATGCGCTGGGTGCGCACGCTGCCCAGCGGCGAGAGCAGCTCCACGCAGTGCGCGACGAAGGCCGGCGGTTCGGTACGGGGTGCCATGGCGCGACAATACGCCGCATGAGCTTCACCCTGCCGTCCTTCGAACCGTCACGCGACAAGAAGGTGCTGCGGCGCCAGCTGCAGGCCGAGCGCCAGAGCCTCATCGACCGCCACCAGCGCGCCATGCACCTGCAGGAAGTGCTGCGCGTGTGGCTGATGGGGCGCGCCGACGCCGCCATTGGCGCCTACTGGCCGATCAAGGGCGAGTTCGACGCGCTGCCGGCGCTCTTCCGCTGGACCGAGGCCGACGACGAGCGCTGCATCGGCCTGCCGGTGATCGACAAGCTCACCAAGCAGCTCAGCTTCCACATGTGGTTCCCGGGCTGCGAGATGGAAGACGACGCCTACGGCATCCCCAAGCCCAAGGACACGCCGGCCTTCCACCCCACGCTGCTGCTGGTGCCCTGCGTGGGTTACGGCAACGGCGGCGTGCGCCTGGGTTATGGCGGCGGCTTCTACGACCGCACGCTGGCCACCCTGTCACCGCGGCCCACCACCGTGGGCCTGGCCTACGCCAACGGCTATGTGCCCTGGCTGCAGGCCGAGCCGCACGACGTGCCGCTGGACGCCGTGCTCACGGAAGAGGGCGTGGCCTGGCAGCGGCCGGTGCTGCCCTAACGGCTCAGGCCAGTCCGAGCCGCCTGCAGATCTCCAGCGTCACGCCCGACTGGTTCAGGGCGTAGAAGTGGATGCTCGGCGCGCCGCCGGCAATCAGCCGTTCGCACAGCTTGGTCACCACCTCGATGCCAAAGGCGCGGATGCTGGCCGCATCGTCCATGTAGCCTTCCATCTTCAGCGCCACCCAGCGCGGGATGTCGATGCCGTCGCGCGCCGAGATCTGCGCAATGCGGCCGTAGTTGTGGAAGGGCATGATGCCCGGCACGATGGGCACTTCGACCCCCAGCGCACGCACTTCGTCGACGAAGTGGAAGTAGGCGTCGGGGTTGAAGAAGAACTGCGTGATGGCCGAGTTGGCGCCGGCCTTGACCTTGCTGGCGAAGTGCTGCAGGTCCTGGCGGATGTAGCGCTGCTGCGGGTGGTATTCCGGGTAGGCCGCGACCTCGATGAACCAGTCCTCGCCTTGCGTCTTGCGGATGAACTCGATCAGCTCACTCGCATAGCGGAATTCGCCTGCCGTGGCCATGCCACTCGGCAAGTCGCCGCGCAGCGCGACCAGGCGGTGGATGCCCTGCGCACGGTAGGTGTCCAGGATCTCCGAAATGCTCGCGGCTGTGCTGCCGATGCAGCTGAGGTGCGGCGCGGCCTCGTAGCCCATGGCCGCGATGTCACGCACCGTGGCCAGCGTCTTGTCGCGCGTGGAGCCGCCGGCGCCGTAGGTGACGCTGAAGAACTCGGGCTGGGCCACGGCCAGGTCCTGCACCACGGTCTTCAGCTTCTCGCTGCCGACGGGCGTGTTGGGGGGGAAGAACTCGAAGCTGACGGGAATGCGTGCGCTCATGACGGCCTCGCTGTCGACAAGCTGAAACGACCGGCCCCGCGAACAGCGGGGCCGACCTCAAGCGAACGCCGCGGAACCGGCTCTGCCGGGCCGCTGGCGTTGCCCCCTGGGGGGAGGCGCCGAAGGCGCTTCGGGGGGGGTCAATACCTGTACGTCTCGGTCTTGTACGGCCCCTGCTTCGGCACGCCGATGTAGGCCGCCTGCTCGTCGCTCAGCTCCGTCAGCATGGCGCCGACCTTCTTCAGGTGCAGGCGCGCCACCTTCTCGTCCAGGTGCTTGGGCAGCACGTAGACCTTGCCGATGTCGTAGCTGTCGCTGTGCGAGAACAGCTCGATCTGCGCGATGGTCTGGTTGGCGAAGGAAGAGCTCATCACGAAGCTCGGGTGGCCGGTGCCGCAACCCAGTTTCACCAGGCGGCCCTTGGCCAGCATGATGATCTTCTTGCCGTCAGGGAAGATCACATGGTCGACCTGGGGCTTGATCTCGTCCCAGGTGCAGTCGGCCAGCGCGGCGACGTCGATCTCGTTGTCGAAGTGGCCGATGTTGCAGACGATGGCCTGGTCCTTCATCGCGGCCATGTGGGCCTTGGTGATGACGCTCTTGTTGCCGGTGGCGCTGACGAAGATGTCGGCCTTGTCGGCGGCGTACTCCATGGTCACGACCTTGTAGCCTTCCATCGCCGCCTGCAGGGCGTTGATGGGGTCGATCTCGGTCACCCAGACCTGCGCCGACAGGGCGCGCAGCGCCTGGGCGCTGCCCTTGCCCACGTCGCCGTAGCCGGCGACGACTGCCACCTTGCCGGCGATCATCACGTCGGTGGCACGCTTGATCGCATCCACCAGGCTTTCACGGCAGCCATACAGGTTGTCGAACTTGCTCTTCGTGACGGAGTCGTTCACGTTGATGGCGCGGAACATCAGCTCGCCGCGGGCCGCCATTTCGTTCAGGCGGTGCACGCCGGTGGTAGTTTCTTCGGTCACGCCGATGATCTGCGCACCCTTGCGGCTGTACCAGGTGGCGTCTTCCTTGATCTTGGCCTTGATGGCGGCGAAGAGGATCTCTTCTTCCTCGCTGCCCGGCTTGGCCAGCACCGACAGGTCCTTCTCGGCGCGCTTGCCCAGGTGCATCAGCAGCGTGGCGTCGCCGCCGTCGTCCAGGATCATGTTCGGGCCTTCGCCTTCGCTGCCCTTGGCGCCGAACTCGAAGATGCTGTGCGTGTAGTCCCAGTAGTCCTTCAGCGTTTCGCCCTTGTAAGCGAACACCGGCGTGCCGGCCACCACCAGCGCGGCGGCGGCGTGGTCTTGCGTGCTGTAGATGTTGCAAGAGGCCCAGCGCACCTGGGCGCCCAGGGCTTGCAGGGTCTCCACCAGCACGGCGGTCTGGATGGTCATGTGGATGCTGCCCGTGACACGCGCGCCTTTCAGCGGCTGGCTCTTGGTGAACTCTTCACGGATGGCCATCAGGCCGGGCATTTCGGTTTCGGCGATCTTGATTTCCTTGCGGCCCCAATCGGCCAGGGAAAGATCGGCTACGGCGTAGTCCTTGGTGTGCAGGGGTTTCAGAACGGCATTCATGGTCGGGCTCCAGACGGTTGCGGAACCTGCACGCGGCACATGGGGAAACTGGAACTCACCCACGAGGCATTCGTGCAGGTGAGCGCGGTTGCAATGAAGTTCTCCGAGCCTGGCCTTCTTGCTGAAGGTTGCAACGCTCCTCGGAGAGAAACGCGATTCTAGCCACACCCCGCGTTTCGGGTGTCAAGCGGGCGTGCAAGACTTGGTGAATGAGCATGAGCAGACCGCTGCCGCGGCCGCTGGCCGAGCTGCTGACATCCGCCCCGGCCGCCCTGGCGGGCCTGCGCGGGGTGATGACCGACATCGACGACACCCTCACGCGCGACGGCGCCATCGAGCCCCAAGCCCTGGCCGCGCTGCACGCGCTGGCCGCGGCCGGCGTGCCGGTGCTGGCGATCACCGGCCGGTCCGTCGGCTGGAGCCGGCCCTTGGCCGCGGCCTGGCCGGTGGCTGCCATCGTGGCCGAGAACGGCGCCGTGGCGCTGATCCGCGACGGCGCCACGGTGATCACCGAATACGCGCAGGAAGCCGCCACCCGTGCCGCCAACGCCCGGCGCCTGCGCGCGGCGGCCGAGCGTGTGCTGCGCGAGGTGCCCGGCGCGATGCTGGCGCAGGACAGCCCCGGCCGCGAAACCGACATCGCCATCGACCACAGCGAGTTCACGCAGCTGCCGCCCGCAGCCGTCGCGCAGGTGGTGGCGGTGATGCAGGCCGAGGGCCTGACGGCCACCGTGAGCAGCATCCACGTCAACGGCTGGATCGGCAGCCACAGCAAGTGGACGGCGGCGTTGTGGATGCTGCAGCGGCTCTTCGGGCGCGAGCTGGAAGCCGAGATCGAGTGCTGGCTCTACGTCGGCGACTCCACCAACGACCAGGCCCTGTTCGAACGCTTCCCGCTCAGCGTGGGCGTGGCCAACCTGATGCGCTTCGCTGGCGAGCTGCGCGTCTGGCCGGCCTACATCACGGCCGGCGAACGCGGCGCAGGTTTTGCCGAGGTGGCGCAGGCCGTGCTGGCCGCCCGTGGCGCGCGTGGCTGAACGTGCGCTGCTGCGCACGGCGTTGGCCCTGGGCCTGGCCGCCGCGGTGTCGCTGGGTCTGGCGCGCTTCGCCTACGCCCTGCTGTTGCCCGCCATGCGCGCCGACCTGGGCTGGAGCTACTTCACGGCCGGCGCCATGAACACCGCCAACGCCGCCGGCTATCTGGCCGGCGCGCTGCTCGCGCCGCGCGTCTTTGCGCGCATCGACGCGCGGCGCGTGCTGCTGGGCGGCGGTGCCGCCGCCGCGCTGCTGCTGGCGGCCCACGGCGCGGTGCGCAGCGATGCGCTGCTCTACCTGCTGCGTTTCGCCTGCGGCCTGGCCAGCGCGGCCAGCTTCGTGGGTGGCGGGCTGCTGGCCGCACGGCTGGCCACCACGCCCGGCGCCCATGCCGGGCTGGTGCTGGGGCTGTACTACGGCGGCACCGGTGTGGGCATCATCGCCGCCGCCTTCGGTGTGCCGCTGTGGCCCTGGCAGGGCGGCTGGCTGATGCTGGCTGTGCTGGCGGCCCTGGCCACGCTGCTCACCGCGCGTGGCACGCGGGCCCTGCACGCGCCGCCGGCAGCCGCCGCCGTGCGCGTGCGGCTGCGCCTGCGGCCCTATGCCTGGGCGTTGGCCGGCTACACGATGTTCGGTCTGGGCTACATCGGCTACATGACCTTCATCGTCACGCTGCTGCGTGAACAAGGTCTGTCCACGCCCGTCATCACGGCCTTCTATGCGCTGCTGGGCTGCGGCGTGGTGGCTTCGTCGTGGCTGTGGGCCGGGCTGCTGCAGCGCCAGCGCGGCGGCCTGCCGCTGGCGCTGGGCAATGCGCTGCTGGCGCTGGCCTGCGCGCTGCCGGTGTTCAGCCAGCACGTGGTGGCGGTGTTCGTTTCGGGGCTGCTCTTCGGCAGCGTCTTCCTGGCGGTGGTGGCTTCCACCACGGCGCTGGTGCGGCACAACGCCGAGCCCGCGGCCTGGGCCTCGGGCATCGCGGCTTTCACCATCGTCTTCGCGGCCGGGCAGATCGTCGGGCCTGGCCTGGTGGGCCTGGTCGCCGACAGTGCCGGTGGCCTGGCGCGCGGTTTGCTGCTCAGCGCGCTGGTGCTGGCCGGGGGTGCCGTGTGCGCGGCCTTGCAGCGGCCCGTCAGCGCGGCGTGAGGAAGGCCTCGATGCGCTGCAGCTCGTCGTCCAGCGCGGCGCGGAAAGCGCCCCTCGGCGGCTGGCCGGCGACATAACCCAGCTCGGCCTGCAGCGCGCCTTCGCGCCAGCCCAGGTTGCCCCAGCCGATGACCTGGCCCTGCCACAGCAGCGGCAGCGCGTAGTAGCCGCGCACGCGCCGCGGCGCCGGCGTGTAGGCCTCGAAGCGGTAGGCCCAGCCCCAGAAGAGTTCGAAGCGGCGGCGGTCCCAGACCACAGGGTCGAAGGGGGCGAGCAGGCGCACCTGATCGTCCAGCGCATGGCGCCGGCTGGCCGGGTTCTCGCCCGCCGGCCAGTACCAGGTGATGCCGTCCAGGCGCGCCGTGGCCAGCCGCGCCTTGGCGCGCGCCAGGGCCGCGCGATGGGCGCCCGCCCATTGCGGTGCGCCGTAGCGGATGCGGCTGACCAGTTCGCTCAGCGAACGCTCGGGAAGCGGGGCGTACTTCTGCACCACCACGTCGACCAGCGTGTCGATGGCTGCCGCGGCGTCGGCCGGCGCGGCATGCGCATCCCGCGCGGCGTAGAGCCGGATGCCGCCTTCGCGCGCCGCGATGCGCAGCAGGCCGCGGTAGTGCATGCCGTCCAGCAACTGCGTGCTGGCATTGCTGCTGCCGCCGAACCAGTTCCGGGTCTTGCCATGCTGGAAGGCGGCGTCCACCTCGCGCGGGTGCGCCACGCCGCGTTCACGCACGAAGTCCAGCACCGCCTGGGCCTGCGCCCAGCGCGCCTTGGGCCAGGGTGTGCTGGCCGTGCGCGGGTGCATCAGCGCATGCGTGGCGCGTGGCAGGAAGCCGTAGTTGACGAAGAAGTCCTCCTCGATGGGCAGCCGGGCGTAGCGCCGTTCCAGGTCACCGGCGCGGTAGTCCTTGACGCGGTGGCGCAGCGTCAGGTCCTGCGCGCGGGCCGGGGCGCGGATGGGGTCGGCCTGCACGAAGCCGAGCTTGTGGATGGCCTGCGGCAGCGTCGTCGGCTTGAACAGGCTGCGCGCAATGGCGTGGCGGCGCAGGTCTTCGAGGGTCGGTGTTGTCATGACAGTTGGCGGGTGCCTTCGGCCTGCACCAGCGCGGCACGCACGGCGCTGTCGCCGCTCAGCGTGACGGCGACGAAGGCGGTCTGCGGTGCCTCGCGCAGCGTGGCCTGCACGCGGTCGAGCGCGTCGCAGGTGTGGGCGTTGCAGACATCGGCGCGATGCGCGCGCGGCAGCGCGCAGCCCTGCGGGCCGTGGTACAGGCAGGACGCGGCGACATGTTCAGCCGGCAGGCGTTCCATGAAGAAGGCCACCGCGTCCTGCAGCGTGCGGCCCGGCTCTGCCTGTTGCCAGCGCAGCAGTTGCGGCAGCGTGATGAAGGCGTGGCGCTGGCCGCCGTGGCTGCAGCAGCGGCCGCCGCACTGCGCGCAGAGGCGGCCTTCCTGCGCGCCCAGGCTCGATGCGGCGGCGGCCGTGGCCAGCGGCTGCATGTCGGCGGCGTCCGGCTGCGCGAGCAGGCCTTCCAGGTGGGCCCGATGGGCTGCACGGCGCGAGACCGTCACCGGCGTGAGCCGTGTGTCGAAGTCCTTCAGCCACAGCAGCGTGGCGGGTTCGTCGTGCAGCTGCGCCCTGGCGGCCTGCAGCGCGCCCTGGCCGACGGTCTGCGCCAGGCGCTGCAGGCGGGCCAGGGCGGCGCGGTGGCGGCAGGCCGCAGCACCGCAGATGCCGCCCCGCCGCTGCTGCAACGCGGCGATGTGCTGGCTGCAGTGGCGGCAGGTGAGGGCGGGGCTGGCGCTCATGGCCGCAGCTTAAGCGCTGCGCCGGCCATGTTGAAATGCGCCGCTCAGGCAAGGGGCGGTTGAACGCATGCAGGCACAGGACTTCATCCGCAAATGGCAGGCCGGCGCGGCTGCGTCTGGCCTCAACGAAAGGGCCGGTGCGCAGGCCCACTTCATCGACCTGTGCCGCGTGCTCGGCGTGCCCGAGCCGGGCGACCCCGACAACTACTGCTTCGAGCGCGGCGTGGCCAAGACCGGTGGCAGCAGCGACACCCGCGGCCGCACCGACGGCTTTGCCGATGTCTGGCATCGCGGCCACTTCGCCTGGGAATACAAGGCGCCGGGCAAGAGCCTGGAAGGCGCACTGAAGCAGCTGATGATGTACGCGCTGCCACTGGAAAACCCGCCGCTGCTGGTGGTGAGCGACCGCCAGCGCATCGAGGTGCACACGCACTTCACCGGCACGCCCAGCGAGCGCCATGTCTTCGTGCTGGAAGACATGGCGCAGCCCGCCGTGTTGCAGCGCCTGCGCGCACTCTGGCAGGCGCCCGACAGCTACAAGCCCGCGCGCAGCAACCGCGACATCACCGAAGAAGCCGCGCGCACCTTCGCCGGCACCGCCAAGCGCCTGCGCGATGCGGGCGTGGCGCCGGCCGCCACCAGCCACTTCCTCACGCAGTGCGTGTTCTGCTTCTTCGCCGAAGACGTGGGCCTGCTGCCTTCGCGCCTGTTCGAGCGCCTGGTGGGCGTGCAGATCGCACCCGAACGGCTGCGCACGCAGCTGCAGGGCTTGTTCAACACCATGCGCGACGGCGGCCTGTTCGGCGTGGAAGACGTGCCCTGGTTCAACGGCGGCCTGTTCCAGCACATCGAGGTGCCGCCGCTGGCCGCCGACGACGTGGAAGCCTTGAAGGCCGCCAGCCGGCTGAACTGGAGCGCCATCGACCCCAGCATCCTGGGCACGCTGTTCGAGCGCGGCCTGGACCCCGGCAAGCGCAGCCAGCTCGGCGCCCACTACACCGACCCGGCCACCATCCTGCGCCTGGTGGAACCGGTGGTGCAGCGCCCGCTGCTGGCCGAATGGGCGCTGCAGCGCGCCAAGGTGGAAGCGGCGCTGGTCAAGAGCAAGCGCCATGGCGACAAGGCCTGGCGCGACGCGCAGGCCGCCTTCGTCGGCTTCCTGCAGCGCTTGCAGGCCTTTCGCGTGCTGGACCCGGCCTGCGGCAGCGGCAACTTCCTGTACCTGTCGCTGAAGTGCCTGAAGGACATCGAGCACCAGGTCAACCTGGAAGCCGAACAGCTGGGCCTGGAGCGCCAGCACGACCTGACCGGCCCGCACAACGTGCTGGGCATCGAGCTGAACGAATACGCCGCCGAACTGGCACGCGTGACGGTGTGGATCGGTGAACTGCAATGGCGCATCCAGCGCGGCTACGGCTTCCGCATGAACCCGGTGCTGGAGGCGCTGGAGCACATCGAGTGCCGCGATGCGGTGCTGGGCGAGGATGGCCGGGAAGCGGCTTGGCCGCGGGCGGATGCGGTGGTGGGGAATCCGCCGTTTCTCGGTACGAAGAAGCAGTATGCCGAGCTTGGCGTCAGCTATTCAGAGCGTCTGCGAGCGGCCTATGCCGGCCGCGTCCCAGGCTTTGCCGACTTGGTTTGCTACTGGTTCGAGAAGGCCAGGGTTCAGATCGAGGCTGGGCAGTTGCAGCGAGCTGGCTTGGTGGCGACCAACTCAATCCGCGGCGGCGCAAACAGGGAAGTCCTGGACCGCATCACAGCAAGCACACGCATTTTCGATGCTTGGAGCGATGTTGAGTGGGTGAATGAAGGAGCAGCGGTTCGTGTTTCGCTGGTTGCATTTGGCGAATCGGAGCAGCTTGCCATGCTTGACGGCGAGGCCTCCTCTCGTGTCCACGCGGACCTGACCTCGGGCGTCGATCTCACGGCAGCTCGAAAACTGGCGTGCAACGCCAACTGCTCATTTGTGGCCACAGTCAAGGCAGGTGCCTTTGACGTTGAAGGCGCCACGGCCCGCGCTTGGCTCAGTCAGCCCAATCCACATGGCCGGCCGAACTCCGAGGTCGTCAGGCGCTGGGCCAACGGCATGGACATGACGCGCCGTTGGTCGGACACATGGATCGTGGACTTCGGCGTCGACAGGGCCGAACAAGATGCCGCCCTCTTCGAGGCTCCGTTCTCACACCTTCGACGGTTTGTGTGGCCTGAGCGCCAGAAGACCCGCGCAGACCGCGAGCGCAAGAACTGGTGGCTCATGGCTCGTCCGATCCCTGCAATGCGGGTGGCACTCGCGCCCCTCGCCCGCTTTGTCGCTACGCCTGTTCTCGCAAAGTACCGCTTGTACGTCTGGATGGACAGGACGGTGCTGCCCGATCATCAGCTCGTTGTCTCCGCTCGCGCCGACGACACCACCCTCGGCATCCTCCACAGCCGCTGCCACGAACTCTGGTCACTGCGCCTGGGCACCTCGCTCGAAGACCGCCCCCGCTACACCCCCACCACCTGCTTCGAGACCTTCCCCTTCCCCGAACACCTCACCCCCGCCGACACCGCCCACCAGCGCACCGAAGCGCTGCCCGACGGCGCGCTCATCCCCGCCCACCTGCCGCCCGAAGTGCATGGCTACGCCGCTGCCATCGCCCAAGCCGCCCAGCGCCTGACCGACCTGCGCGACAACTGGCTCAACCCGCCCGAGTGGACCGAGCGTGTGCCCGAGGTGGTGCCGCTGGGCATGAGCACGTCACCCTATCCCGACCGCATCGTCGCCAAGGCCGGCTTCGAAAAGGAACTGGCCAAGCGCACCCTCACCAACCTGTACAACCAGCGCCCGGCCTGGCTGGCCCATGCCCACGCCACGCTCGACGCCGCGGTGGCTGCGGCCTATGGCTGGGCCGACTACACGGCCGACATGCCCGACGAAGAGATCCTGCGGCGGCTGCTGGCCTTGAATCTGGCGCGCGCGGGCGTGGCGGTAAGCAAGCTGGCGCCCTAAACTTGCACGATGCCGTCACTGAAGGTCCGACATGGGTGAAGCCGCCCTCAATCTGCCGATGAGCGCTGCCGAGTTCCTGGCCTGGGAAGCCACGCAGACCGTCAAGCACGAGTTCGTGCAGGGCGAGGTGTTCGCGATGGCCGGCGCCGGCAAGGCCCACGTCACGGTCACCCTGAACGTCGCCATGGCCTTGCGACGGCACCTGCGCGGCAGCGCGTGCAGCACCTTCATGGCCGATACCAAGCTGCGCGTGGAAGCCACGGACAGCTACTTCTATCCCGACGTGTTGGTCACCTGCAGCAGCGCCGACGCCGCCGACCCGATGATCGTGCGCGAGCCGACGTTGCTGGTCGAGGTGCTGTCGCCATCCACAGCCGCCAATGATCGCGGTCACAAGTTCGCGGCCTATCGGCGCCTGCCGTCCTTGCGCGAGTACCTGCTGGTCGATACGGAGACGCGGCATTGCGACTTGTACCGGCTGGGGCCGGATGGCTTGTGGGTGCTGCACCCGGTCGAGGCGGGGCAGGATGTGTCCTTGGCTTCGGTGGGGCTGGTGCTGGAAGCCGCCCTGCTGTGGGACGAGGTGGCAGCGGGCTGAGTGACTGAAAACGACGACGGGCGACTCCCGTCGCCCGTCTGAAGTGCGGCTTCGCCGTGGATTACTTTGTCTCCGGCCGGGCCTGGGGGCCCTTAACTTCGGCCTGCGGCCGAAGTTAGCCTGCGACGGAGAACCGACAAACCGCGCGCTTTGCGCGCGGCGGCCTTACAGGCCGGCTGCGGCGCGGAGCGCCGCAGCTTTGTCGGTTCTCTCCCACGTGAACTCCGGCTCTTCGCGCCCGAAGTGCCCATACGCCGCCGTCTTCTCGTAGATCGGCCGCAGCAGGTCCAGCATCTGAATGATGCCCTTGGGCCGCAGGTCGAAGGTCTCGGCCACCAGGGCGCTGAGCTTGTCGTCGCTCATCACGCCGGTGCCTTCGGTGTAGACCGTGATGTTCATCGGCTTGGCCACGCCGATGGCGTAGGCCACCTGCACCTGGCACTGCTTGGCCAGGCCGGCCGCCACCACGTTCTTGGCGACATAACGCGCGGCGTAGGCGGCACTGCGGTCCACCTTGCTCGGGTCCTTGCCGCTGAAGGCGCCGCCGCCGTGCGGGCAGGCGCCGCCGTAGGTGTCGACGATGATCTTGCGGCCGGTGAGGCCGCAGTCACCCTGCGGGCCGCCGACGACGAAGCGGCCGGTCGGGTTGATCAGGTACTTGGTGTCCTTGGTCAGCCAGGCCTTGGGCAGCACGGGCTTGATGATCTCTTCGCGCACCGCTTCATAGAACGCGTCGGTCATCTTGTGGCCCAGGCTGTACTCGGGCGCGTGCTGGGTGCTCAGCACCACGGTGTCGATGCTGTGCGGCTTGCCATCGACGTAGCGCATCGTCACCTGGCTCTTGGCGTCGGGGCGCAGGAAGGGCAGGCGGCCGTCCTTGCGCAGCTGGGCCTGCCTTTCGACCAAGCGGTGGGCGTAGTAGATGGGCGCGGGCATCAGCTCGGGCGTTTCGTCGCAGGCGTAGCCGAACATCAGGCCCTGATCGCCGGCGCCGGTGTTCAGGTGGTCGTCTGACGCGTGGTCCACGCCCTGGGCGATGTCGTTGCTCTGCTTGTCGTAGCAGACCATCACCGCGCAGCCCTTGTAGTCGATGCCGTATTCGGTGTTGTCGTAGCCGATGCGCTTGATGGTGTCGCGCGCGACCTGGATGTAGTCCACATGCGCGTTGGTCGTGATCTCGCCGGCCAGCACCACGAGGCCCGTGTTGCACAGCGTTTCGGCGGCCACGCGGCTGCGCGGGTCCTGCTTGAAGATGGCGTCGAGGATGGCGTCGCTGATCTGGTCGGCCACCTTGTCGGGGTGACCTTCAGAGACGGATTCGGAAGTGAAGAGGAAATCGTTCGCCACGGTAGGGGCTCCTGTTGGTTGCACTGGCTGCGTCGTCGCTGGTCAGATGCTCTGGAGCCGCGGCGAACGCTTTAGCGGGTTTGTCTGGGCCGCGCCACGCTGGGCTGCTTCCCCGCCGACACAGCGCAGCCCTTGGCTATGCTCTGCATCGAAGTCGCCCCGCAAGTTGTCCTTTAACTCGGCGGCCCCGGAATTATACGAACGATGTCGCCCCTGCTCCGCTGGCTGTCGCGCCGCTCCCTGAGGCATCTGCACGCGCTGGGCGGGCTGCTGGGCTGGCTGGCCTGGGGGCTGTCGCCCAGTTACCGCCGCCGCCTGAAGATCAACGCCGATTTCGCCGCCGTGAGCGCGGCCGACCGCCGTGCCGCGGTGGCCGATGCCGGCCGCCTGATGATGGAGCTGCCGCGGCTGTGGCTGCGCCCGGCCGACCGCGCAATAGCCGACCCGGTGCGCTGGGAAGGCGCCGAACTGCTGGAAGCCATGCTGGCGCGCGGCCGCGGCCTGGTGCTGCTGACGCCGCACATGGGCAGCTTCGAGGTCAGTGCGCAGGCCTATGCCGAGCGTTTCGGCGCGCAGCAGCCCATCACCGTGCTCTACCGCCCGGCGCGCCAGGCCTGGCTGCGTGAACTGGAAGAGACGGCGCGCGCGCGGCCGGCGCTGGCCACCGCGCCGGCCAACCTGTCGGGTGTGCGACTGATGATGCGTGCCCTGCGCAAGGGCGAAACCGTGGGCCTGCTGCCCGACCAGGTGCCGCCCGATGGCATGGGCGTCTGGGTGCCCTTCTTCGGCCAGCCGGCCTACACCATGACGCTGGCGGCGCGCCTGGTGCAGCAGACGGGCGCCGCAGTGGCCATCCTGTGGACCGAGCGCTTGCCCCAGGGCGCGGGCTACGTGGTGCGCGCCCGGCCGCTGCCCTTTGCGCTGCCCGAGAAGGCCGAAGACGAAGTGGCCTCGGCCCTGGCCGTCAACCGCAGCATGGAAGCGGTGATCCTGGAAAAGCCCTCGCAATACCTGTGGGCCTACCACCGCTACAAGCAGCCGCGGCGCGTGGCGGCGGTGCCGCCGTGAAGAAGCTGCTGGCTCGTCTTTTCGCGCATGGGGTGCTGGCATTGGTATGGCTGCTGCACTGGCTGCCGCTGCCCGTGCTGGCGGTGCTGGGCCGCGGCCTCGGCCGGCTGTTGCACGGCTTCGGCCACGCGCGGCGGCGCATCGCACTCACCAACCTGGCGTTGTGCATGCCTGAACTCGGTGAAGCCGAACGTGCCCGCCTGGTGCGCGAGCACTTCGAGTGGACCGGCCGCAGCCTGCTCGAACGCGGCCTGCTGTGGTACGCCAGCGCGGCGCGGCTGCGGCGGCTGATCCATGTCGAAGGCGACGTGAAGCTCGCCGAACGCAGCGAGCAGGCCGTGATGTGGTTCGTGCCGCACTTCGTCGGCCTGGAAGTCGCCGGCGCCGCGACCCAGCTGTTCCAGGACAAGACCGGCTGCGATGTCTACACCGCGCAGAGCAACCCGGTGCTGGACGCCGCCTTCCACAAGGGCCGCGCGCGCTTCGGCAAGGCGCTGCTCTTCAACCGCCAGCAGGGCGCCATGCCGGTGGTGCGCGCCATAAAGAAAGGCGTGGCCTTCTTCAACGCGTCGGACATGGACTTCGGCCTGCGCGACGCCGCCTTCGTGCCCTTCTTCGGCCAGCCCGCGGCCACGCTGCTGGCGCCTTCGCGCATGGCCAGGTCACTGCACATGGTGGTGCAGCCGCTGGTGGCCGAGATACTGCCCGGCGGCCGCGGCTGGCGCGTGCACTTCATGCCGGCCTGGGAACATTGGCCCACCGAAGACCCGGCGGCCGACGCCGCGGCGATGAACCACTTCATCGAGGAGCAGATCCGGTTGATGCCGGCGCAGTATCTGTGGGTGCACAAGCGCTTCAAGACGCGGCCCGCCGGTGCGCCCGCCATCTACTGAACCCGCGGCGCTGACGCTGCTGCGCCAGGGCATCGCGCTCGGCCTGGCCGACCTGGGCGCCGGCCGCGCCGAACTGCGGGCCGCGGCCGAGCGCTTCCGCGCCGAGGGTGATGCCAACGGCGAGCGGCTGGCCTGCTGCGCACTGGCGGTCTTCATCGGCATTGCCGACGACGACTACGCCGGCTTCGAGGCCGCACTGGCCGTGGCCGGCGCCGGCACGGCAGGGCTGGCGCCTTGGGCCGACGCGGGCGACGCACTGCTGGCCGAGGCCGGCGCGCTCATCGCTGGCTGCTTCGAAGCGCTGGACGCACCGCCGCTGGCCGCGCATGCGCAGGCCATTGCCGCCGCGCTGGCCAACCCGGCCATCGCCGCGCCGCTGCGCTGCTGCGCCGGGCTCACGGCGCTGGGCTACCACCACATCGCCATGGACCTGGCCGGCGTGCTGTGGCTGGAACTGGCCATGCGCCCGCTGCTGGCCGACCCGGCCGTGGGCGCGCGGCTGGCCGACGAAGCCTTCCACCTCTTGGTGCAGTCGCTCTACCAGTGCGAGGCGCCGGCGCGTGCGCTGGCGCTGCGCCAGCGCCGGCAGAGCGCGGGGCCGGCACCGGTGCCGGCCATCGAGCTGAAGCTGCTGCTGCTCGACGCCCAGATGGCGCTGGGTACCGGCGACGTGGCAGCCGGCCGCGTGGCGCTGCAGCGCGCCGAGCCGCTGCTCGACCCGCGGGCGTCGCGCCCGGCCGGCTGGTGGCACCTGCTGCATTCAAGGCTGGACCTGCTGCAAGGCCGCCACCAGCCCGCCCTGACCCACGCCCGGCTGGCGCTGCGCCTGGCCGGCGACAGCCAGCTGCCCGAGCGCTGGATGGGCGTGACGGTGATGCAGGAAGGCCATGTGCTGATGGCCCAGGGCGCCTGCCTGCCGGCCGTGCCCTTCTTCGAACGCGCCGGCCGCGCCGCCAGCGGCTCGCAGGCGCGCTTCTGCCACTGCCTGGTGCACCTGGCGCGCGCGCTGCACCACGCGGGCTTGAGTGACGGCCGCGACGGCCGCGACGGCCAGTCCGCAGCGCGTGAGGAACTGGCCGCCGGCCTGGCCATCGCGCGTGACCTGGCCTGGCTGAGCTTCTTCCGCGCCACGCCCGCGGTGGCCGCCGCGGTGTGTGCGCTGGCGCTGGAGCAGGGCATCGAGGCGGCTTTCGTGCGCGAGGTCATCGCCCAGCGCGGCTTGGTGGCGGTGCGGCCCGATCTGGCGGAATGGCCGTGGCCGATCCGCGTGCGCGCCCTCGGTGGCCTGCGCGTCGAACTGCACGGGCAGGCGCTGGCCTTCAAGGGCAAGGTGGCGAAGAAGCCGCTGGAACTGCTGGTGTTCCTGGTGGCGTCGGGCGGCAGCGAGGTCTCGGCCAGCACGGCGGCCTTTGCGCTGTGGCGCGACCTGGAAGGCGACAAGGCGCGCGCCGCACTCACCGCGGCCCTGCACCGGCTGCGCCGTCTGCTGGCCGCCCCCAGGGTTGGGCTGCGCCCAGCCCGCCCCCCGAGGGGGTCCAGCAAAGTGGCGAAGCCACATTCGCAGGACGGCAGCGAAGACGCGGTGCTGCTCGAACATGGCCGGTTGAGCCTGAATCCGCGCACGGTGTGGGTGGATGCGCTGGCCTTCGAGCAGCTCGTCGACAGCGTCGGCGTGCCCGACGCTCAGGCCTTGCCCGCACCGGCGCGCGCCGCGGCGGAGCGCGCGATGGTCCTCTACGGCGGCGTGTTCATGCAGGGCAGCGACGACGAAGCCTGGCAGCTGGTGTGCCGAGCCCGCCTGGCCAGCAAGTTCAGGCGCATGGTGATGCTGCTGGCGCGCGCCGCCCAGGCGCGCGGCGACGCCGCCACGGCGCGCGCGCTGCTGCAACGCGGCCTGGAGTTCGACCCCACGGCGCCCGACCTGGCGCGCGAGCTGGACCTGCCGGCAAGCTGAAACGTGGGGCCGCGCCGAGCGCGGCTCAAACGTGGGGGGGTCCGGCGCGTGCCAGCCATCGGTATGTCTTTCGTATGCAGCGGCGCCAGAGACTGCGGCCATCGATCGCTCAGGAGGCTGCCGACATGACCACCACCACCCATCTTCAACGCCGCGTGCGAGGTCTGCTCAGGGCGGCTGCCGCCTGGATCGTCTGCGCCAGCGCCAGCGTCATGCCAGCGGCGGCGGCCGACGTGCTGTACGCCACCGGCGGCGGTGGCGTGCTCGGCCTGAGCGGCCTGCACGCGGTGGACCCGCAGACCGGCGCCAACCAGCTGCTGTGGGGCTTCCAGAACGTGCACCTCTACAACGGCGGCCTGGCCTACGACGCCGCCAGCGACATGCTCTACGCCACCGGCGCCTGGGACGCCAGCACCGGCACCAGCACGCTGTTCAGCATCGACCGCAGCACCGGCGCCTTCGCCGAGGTCGGCCCCATGGGCAGCGGCATCAACCTCACCTCGGGCGGGCTGGCCATCCATCCGCTGACCGGCGTGATGTACGCCACCGGCAACAACGCCCACCAGAGCACGGCGCTGTTCACGGTCGACAAGGGCACCGGCGCTGCGACCTTGGTCGGCCAGTCGGGTGGCCAGTGCTGCACGGCGCCTTTCGGCTTCAACATGAACGGGCTGGGTTTCGCCGGCGACGGCACGCTGTACGCCAACGGCTTCACGCTGTCTGACACCAGCTCGCACCTGTACACGCTGGACCTGGCGAGCGGCCTGGCCACCGACATCGGCGCCCACGGCACGAACGTCGGGCGCGACCTGAAGTACAGCGGCCTGGCCTTCGCGGCCGACGGCACCGTGTTCAGCCTGGGTTCCTACGACGCCGCATCGGGCGCGCTGTTCACGGTGAACCCGCAGACCGGCCTGGCCACTTCGCTCACGGCGCCAGGGCCCTATGGATCGGGGCCGGTGCACTTCGGCGTCGATGGCGGGCTGGTCTTTGCACCCGGCGCGCCCGTGCCCGAACCCACCAGCGTCGGCCTGATGCTGGCCGGCCTGGCTGCCATGGCCGTCTGGCGCCAGCGCCGCGGCTGAGCTTGTCGATCAACCCCAAGGAGACCTCACCATGTTTGCACCTGTCCCCCAGTCCCTGACCCGCCTGCTGTGTCTCGCAGGCCTGCTGGCCAGCGCCACGGCGCACGCCGACCTGATGGGCGACACCGTCGGCGCCCGGCTGCAGGAGTTCGGCGCCGGCCCCGCGGTACTCAACCAGTTCGAGCCCACGGCGGTGGTCGATGGCTTCGTCGAATTCAACGGCGCCTGGACCTACGCGCCGCTGAGCCAGCTGTGGAACGTGGCGCTGGACATGCACGCCTCGTCGTTCACCATCACCTTCACCGAAGACGGCAACAGCAGCACGCACGACCTGGGCGGCTTCACCTTCATCGGCCTGCAGCTCAGCGACCTGGACCTGGGCAGCAACATCACCGGCGTCACGGTGTTGTCGGGCGGCGAAGGCGTGCAGTCCATCGGCTTCGGCGACCA
>JANNFE010000337.1:0-5785 GCA_031379415.1 Betaproteobacteria bacterium
GCGGCCCAAGGTCGAATGGATCGTGGGCGAGTTGGTGCGCGTGAAGGAAGGCCCGTTCACCGACTTCAACGGCGCCGTGGAAGACGTGAACTACGAAAAGAGCAAGGTCAAGGTCTCGGTGACCATCTTCGGCCGCGCCACGGGCGTGGAACTCGACTTCGCGCAGGTCGAGAAGATCTAGGTTTTTTCAACGGACGAGGAGCCGCGCAGGGCATGTCCCGGCAAGGCGCTTGAACTCGATAGGAGTGCCACATGGCAAAGAAGATCGTCGGCTTCATCAAGCTGCAAGTACCGGCCGGCAAGGCCAACCCGTCGCCGCCCATCGGCCCGGCGCTGGGCCAGCGCGGTCTGAACATCATGGAGTTCTGCAAGGCGTTCAACGCCCAGACGCAGCAAGGCTTCGAGATCGGCATGAAGCTGCCGGTGGTGATCACCGCGTTCGCCGACAAGAGCTTCACCTTCATCATCAAGTCGCCGCCGGCGACCGCGCTGCTGAAGAAGGCCGCGAAGATCGAAAAGGGTTCGGGCAAGGCCCACATCGACAAGGTCGGCAAGGTCACGCGCGAACAGCTCGAAGAGATCGCCAAGATCAAGATGAAGGACCTGAATGCCGCCGATCTGGATGGCGCCGTGAAGATCATCGCCGGCTCCGCCCGCTCGATCGGTCTGATCGTCGAAGGAGTCTGAAGATGACGAAGCTCACCAAAAAGGCCAAGTCCTTCCAGGGCAAGGTCGACAGCACCAAGCTGTACCCGCTGGCCACCGCGCTGGAACTCGTGAAGTCCTGCGCCACCGCCAAGTTCGATGAATCCATCGACGTGGCCGTGCAGCTGGGCATCGACGCCAAGAAGTCCGACCAGGTGGTGCGTGGCGCCGTCGTCATGCCCGCGGGCACCGGCAAGACCAAGCGTGTGGCCGTGTTTGCGCAGGGCGCGAAGGCCGAGGAAGCCAAGGCCGCCGGTGCCGATATCGTCGGCATGGACGACCTGGCCGCCGAGATCAAGGCCGGCAAGATGGACTTCGACGTCGTCATCGCTTCGCCGGACACCATGCGCATCGTCGGTACCCTGGGCCAGATCCTGGGCCCGCGCGGCCTGATGCCGAACCCCAAGGTCGGCACCGTGACGCCCGATGTGGCCCAGGCCGTGCGCAACGCCAAGGCAGGCCAGGTGCAGTTCCGCGTCGACAAGGCAGGCATCGTGCACGGCACCATCGGCCGCCGGTCGTTTGATGACGAGAAGCTCACGGCCAATCTGCGCGCCCTGGTGGAAGCGTTGAACAAGGCCAAGCCGGCCACCAGCAAGGGCATTTACCTGCGCAAGGTGGCGGTGTCTTCGACGATGGGCATTGGTGTCCGCGTCGATACGCAATCGATCGTTGCGGCTGCTGCATAAGCACGCAACGAGATCAAGAGTTTGGTGGGCTGACGGCTTGAGGGCCGGCAGGTCATCCAAGACCGCTGGTGGGGCGCATGTGGGCCCCTTAATCGCCAGCGCAGATGGCGGTCCCGCTGCAACGGTTCCTGATGAGGGTTCCCGAACGGCAAGGCTGCTGAAACCCGGTGTGCCGCGCAGCAATGCAAGGCACGTTTTGTGTTGAGGAGTAGACCTTGAGTCTCAATCGCAACGAGAAGGCAGCCGTGGTCACGGATGTGTCGGCGCAGGCCGCACGTTCGCAGACGCTGGCGTTGGCCGAGTACCGTGGCCTGACCGTGGAGCACCTGAACAAGCTGCGCGTCGATGCGCGGGCCAAGGGCGTGTACCTTCATGTCTTGAAGAACACGCTGGCCCGTCGCGCCGTTGCCGGCACGCCGTTCGAGGTGGCCCAGGGCGCCATGGTCGGCCCGCTGATCTACGGCTTTTCAGAGGACGCCGTGGCCGCGGCGAAAGTCGTCTCCGACTTCGCCAAGGGCAACGACAAGCTGGTGATCAAGGGCGGCGCGTACGCCGGCAAGGCGCTGGATGCCAACGGGGTCAAGGCCCTGGCAGCCATCCCCAGCCGCGAAGTGCTCATCGCCCAGATCGCAGGCCTGTTGAAGTCGCCGATCCAGCGCCTGGCTGGCATCCTGGCGGCAGTGGCCGAGAAGAAGGGCGGCGGCGAAACCGCAGCCCCGCCGGAAGTCCCAGCAGACGCCCAGGCTGACGCCGCTCCGGCCGCAGCCTGACCACGCGCATCACATCAATTGAACTTTCTGTAATTCGAGGAACCCCAAATGGCATTCGATAAAGACGCTTTTCTGTCGGCGATGGACAGCATGTCGGTGATGGAACTCAATGACCTGGTCAAGGCCATTGAAGAGAAGTTCGGCGTTTCCGCCGCCGTGGCCGCTGGCCCGGCCGCCGGTGGTGGTGGCGGTGCTGCCGCTGCGGTGGTGGAAGAGAAGACCGAATTCACGGTCATGCTGCTGGAAGCCGGCGCCAACAAGGTGCAGGTCATCAAGGCCGTGCGCGAACTGACGGGCCTGGGCCTGAAGGAAGCCAAGGACCTGGTGGACGGCGCCCCGAAGCCCGTCAAGGAAGCCATCCCCAAGGCCGACGCCGACGCCGCGCTGAAGAAGCTGGTCGATGCCGGCGCCAAGGCCGAGGTGAAGTAAGTCAGTCGCTCCCAGGATGCGTCCAGCATCCAGGGGGCACTTCTGAGGGCGGCGTGCCGCCTTGAGAAGTGTTCTCTGATCCGACTGCAGAGAACAGGTTTGGTCGGGCCTCGGTGCAACGCCGGGGTTGTCCGCCAGCGGCAGGTAGTGGCCTGCCACCAGACCTCAGGCGCAATACCTGAGTCCACAGAGTCGCAGACGTTGCCCCTGTCCAGGCCAGGCAGGGGTTGTCGACAGGAGAGTTCAATGGCGCAAGCAACCCCCTACACCTACACCGAGCGCAAGCGGATCCGCAAGAGCTTCGGCA
The DNA here is from genome assembly GCA_031379415.1 of Betaproteobacteria bacterium. Lineage (GTDB taxonomy): Bacteria > Pseudomonadota > Gammaproteobacteria > Burkholderiales > Burkholderiaceae_C > Rubrivivax. Next base: position 2,901 of record JANNFE010000337.1, read on the forward strand.
AGCGTGAAAGTGTCTTGAAGGTTCCCTATCTGCTGACGATGCAGAGGGAGTCCTATGTCGCGTTCCTGCAGAAGGACGTTCCACCGCTGAAGCGCAAGCCCGAAGGCTTGCAGGCGGCTTTCCTCTCCGCGTTCCCGATCGTTTCGCACAACGGTTTCGTGGAGATGAAGTTCACGGAATTCAACATCGCCAAGCCGCCCTTCGATGTGCGCGAATGCCAGCAGCGGGGCCTGACCTTCGCTGCCGCCGTGCGCGCGAAGCTGCAGATGATCATCTACGACCGCGAGTCGCACCCGCAGAAGCTGGTCAAGGAAATCAAGGAGCAAGAGGTCTACATGGGCGAAGTGCCCCTGATGACCGACTACGGCTCCTTCATCGTCAACGGCACCGAGCGTGTCATCGTGTCGCAGCTGCACCGCAGCCCGGGCGTGTTCTTCGAGCACGACAAGGGCAAGACGCACAGCAGCGGCAAGCTGCTGTTCAGCGCGCGCATCATTCCTTACCGTGGTTCGTGGCTGGACTTCGAGTTCGACCCCAAGGACATCCTGTACTTCCGCGTCGACCGCCGCCGCAAGATGCCGGTGACGATCCTGCTCAAGGCCATCGGCCTGAACCCGGAAACCATCCTCGCGCACTTCTTCCACAACGACAACTTCCGCCTCATGGACACGGGCGCGCAGATGGAGTTCGTGCCAGAGCGCCTGAAGGGTGAAGTCGCCCGCTTCGACCTGACCGACAAGGCCGGCAACGTCGTCGTCGAAAAGGACAAGCGCATCACCGCGCGCCATGTCCGCACCCTGGAAACGGCCGGCACCGGCTTCGTGAGCGTGCCGGAAGACTTCCTGGTCGGCCGTGTGATCAGCAAGAACATGGTCGACCCCGACACCGGCGAGATCGTCGCCAAGGCCAACGACGAGATCACCGAAGCGCTGCTGAAGAAGCTGCGCACGGCGGGCATCAAGGAGATGCAGTGCCTGTTCACGAACGAGCTGAACCAGGGTTCGTACATCAGCCAGACGCTGGCTTCTGACGAAACCGCGGACCAACTCGCCGCGCGGGTGGCCATCTACCGCATGATGCGGCCCGGCGAGCCGCCGACCGAAGACGCCGTCGAAGCGCTGTTCCATCGCCTGTTCTACAGCGAGGACACCTACGACCTGAGCCGCGTCGGCCGCATGAAGTTCAACGCCCGCGTGGGCCGTGACGTGCCTGAAGGCAAGATGACGCTGAGCAATGACGACATCCTGGATGTCGTCAAGATCCTCGTCGACCTGCGCAACGGCAACGGCGACGTCGATGACATCGACCACCTGGGCAACCGGCGCGTGCGTTGCGTGGGCGAGCTGGCCGAGAACCAGTACCGCAGCGGTCTGGCGCGCATCGAGAAGGCCGTCAAGGAGCGTCTGGGTCAGGCCGAGACGGAAGCCCTGATGCCGCACGACCTGATCAACTCGAAGCCGATCAGCGCTGCCTTGAAGGAATTCTTCGGCGCGAGCCAGCTGTCGCAGTTCATGGACCAGACCAACCCGCTGAGCGAGATCACGCACAAGCGGCGCGTCTCGGCCCTGGGCCCGGGTGGCCTGACGCGCGAGCGTGCGGGCTTCGAAGTCCGCGATGTGCACCCCACCCACTACGGCCGTGTGTGCCCGATCGAAACGCCGGAAGGCCCGAACATCGGCCTCATCAATTCGCTGGCTCTCTTCGCCCAGCTGAACGAGTACGGCTTCCTGGAAACGCCGTACCGCCGCGTGTTGGACGGCAAGGTGACGATGCAGATCGACTACCTGTCGGCCATCGAGGAAGGCAAGTACGTCATCGCCCAGGCCAACGCGTCACTTGATGCCGAAGGCAAGCTGGTGGACGAGCTGGTGTCGGCGCGCGAGAACGGCGAATCGGTGCTGCTCAGCCCCGAGCGCGTGCAGTACATGGACGTGGCGCCGGCGCAGATCGTCTCGGTGGCCGCTTCGCTCGTGCCCTTCCTGGAGCACGACGACGCGAACCGCGCGCTGATGGGCGCCAACATGCAGCGCCAGGCCGTGCCGGTGCTCCGTCCTGAGAAGGCACTGGTCGGCACCGGTGTCGAACGTGTGGCTGCGGTCGACTCGGGCACGGTCGTCACCGCGCGCCGCGGCGGCATCGTGGACTACGTCGACACCAACCGCATCGTGATCCGCGTCAATGACGCGGAGACGGTATCGGGTGAAGTCGGCGTCGACATCTACAACCTCATCAAGTACCAGCGTTCGAACCAGAACACCAACATTCACCAGCGCCCCATCGTCAAGCGCGGCGACCAGGTCGCCAGCGGTGACGTGGTGGCCGACGGCGCCAGCACCGACATCGGTGAACTGGCGCTCGGCCAGAACATGCTGGTCGCGTTCATGCCCTGGAACGGCTACAACTTCGAGGACTCCATCCTCATCAGCGAACGCGTCGTGGCGGAAGACCGCTACACCTCGATCCACATCGAGGAACTGGTGGTCATGGCGCGCGACACCAAGCTGGGTTCCGAAGAAATCACGCGCGACATCCCGAACCTGAGCGAGCAGCAACTGGCCCGCCTGGACGAGAGCGGCATCGTCTACATCGGCGCCGAAGTGAACCCCGGCGACGTGCTGGTGGGCAAGGTCACGCCCAAGGGCGAGACCACGCTGACGCCGGAAGAGAAGCTCCTTCGCGCCATCTTCGGCGAGAAGGCTTCCGACGTGAAGGACACGTCGCTGCGCGTCGACCAGGGCACCAACGGCACCGTCATCGACGTGCAGGTGTTCACCCGTGAAGGCATCGTGCGCGACAAGCGCGCCCAGCAGATCATCGACGACGAGCTGAAGCGCTTCCGCCTGGACCTGAACGACCAGCTGCGCATCGTGGAAGCCGATGCCTTC
>JANNFE010000345.1:0-1698 GCA_031379415.1 Betaproteobacteria bacterium
CTACGAAGGGGCGGACCGCATGGAGCGCATCGTGGCGGCGGCCAAGAAGGAAGGCACGCTGACGCTGTACACGACGATTGCCGAGAAGGACTTGCCGACGCTGATCAAGCCCTTTGAGGCCAAGTACGGCATCAAGGTCAACGTCTGGCGCGCCGGTACCGACAAGGTGCTGCAGCGCACGGTGGCAGAAGCGGCAGCCAAGCGCGACGAGGTTGACGCGGTGCATTTCGGCTCGCCCGAAATGGAAGCGCTGTCGCGGGAGAAGATTCTGCAGCCGGTGAACTCGCCCACCTACAAGCTGCTGCTGCCGGGGTCGGTGCCGGCTCACAAGGAATGGGCGGCCACCATCCTGTCGGTGTGGGTGCAGGCCTACAACACAAACGTTATCAAGAAGGAAGATCTCCCCAAGACCTGGGCCGATCTTCTCGACCCCAAGTGGAAGGGCAAGCTCGGCATCGAGGCCAAGAATCAGGACTGGTTCCAGACGGTGGTCGAACTCACCGGCGGTGGTGACAAGGGCCTGAAGTTCTTCCAGGACCTGGTGGCCAGGAACGGTATCTCGCCGCGCAGCGGACACACGCTCTTGACCAACATGGTGGTCTCGGGCGAGGTGCCGCTGGCGCTGACGGTCTACAACTACATGCCCGAGCAGGCCAAGAAGAAGGGCGCACCGATCGAGTGGTTTGCCATCGAGCCGGCCATCGCGCGCAGCAACGCCGTCGGCGTGGCGCGCAAGGCACCGCACCCGCATGCCGCGCTGCTGTTCTACGAGTACATGCTGACCGACGCGCAGCAGCTGATGGTGGGCATTGACTATGTGCCCACGAACACGGGCGTGGTCTCGCCGCTGAAGGGCGTGAAGATCCTCATCACCGACCCCATCCGTTCGCTGGACGAGGCCGAGAAGTGGGGCAAGCTCTTTGATGACGTCGTGATCAAGAAGGCCGGTCGCTGAGCGCCACCAGGCGCGCTGTCCTTTTCACAGTCCCCATGAGCAACACCCTGACTGCAGACGGCGCAGGCACCGAACCCGCGCCGCCCCACGGCTCGTACCGCGAGCTGTGGCTCATCACGCTGGGCCACGCGCTCACGCATTGGTACCCGGCCACTTTCTACCTGCTGCTGCCGATCATCGGCAGCGAACTCGGCCTGACGTACAGCCAGATCGGCCTCGTCATGACCTGCCAGTACCTGGCCGGTGCGCTGGCCAACGTGCCCGGCGGTGTGCTGGTGGACACCTGGGGCCGCAAGGGCCTGTTGATGGGCATTTCGCTGTTCTGGGTTGGCTTCCCGTACCTGCTGATGGGCTTCACGCACAGCTACCTGATGCTGCTGGGTTGCGTGGCGCTGGTCGGTGCGGGCAACAGCCTGTGGCACCCGACGGCCATCCCCACGTTGGCGCGGCGCTTCCCGGACCGCAAGGGTTTTGTGCTGTCGCTGCACGGCATGGGCGGCAACGCGGGCGACGCCATCGCGCCGCTCGTCGTCGGCGCGCTGCTGGCGGTGTTGAGCTGGCGCGAAGTGGTGATGCTGAACGTGCTGCCGGGCCTTGTGATGTCGCTGCTGCTGCTGGTCTTCCTGGGCACGCTGCGCCTGGGCGGCCGCTCGGCGGCAGCGAAGGCTGGTGAAGAAGAAAGCCAGTCATTCGCCAGTTATCTGCAAGGCCTGCGCGCGCTGCTGCGCAACCGCAGCCTGGTG
>JANNFE010000387.1:0-1853 GCA_031379415.1 Betaproteobacteria bacterium
CAACGAGGCCAAGACCGAGCTGCTGGGCGTGGCGCCGGCCCTGATCCTGGCGCATGGCGCCGTCAGTGCCGAAGTGGCCTGCGCGATGGCCGAAGGGGCGCTTTTGCGGTCGCACGCCGAGCTGGCCGTGGCGGTCACCGGCATCGCCGGCCCCGGCGGCGGCAGCCCGGACAAACCGGTGGGCACGGTGTGGTTGGCCGTCGCGCGGGCCGGTCAGCCGGCCCAGGCCGTGTTGCTGCGGCTTCACGGAGACCGAGCCGCGATTCGCGCGCGGACGGTGGAGCGCGCATTGCAGCGCCTGCAGGCCACGGTGGCGCTGCCGTGACGCGACGCGCCCGATGAGCATCCTGGTTGCCGCCGATTTCAGTGCCGCCGAATGGGCCGCCTGGTGGCCCGCGTTGCACGCCGCGTTGCCGGGCGAGCAGTTTCTGCGTGAACGCGGCGACACCCCCGCGGACTCGATCGACATCGCCCTGGTGGCCAACCCGCCAGCCGGTGCGTTGCAGGGCCTGCCCGCGCTCCGGCTGATCCAGTCGCTGTGGGCCGGTGTCGACAAGCTGCTGGCCGACCCCACCGTGCCGACGCGGGTTGCATTGGCCCGCATGGTCGACCCGGCCCTGAATGCGGCGATGGCACAGACCGCGTTGTGGGCGGTGCTGAGCCTGCACCGCGGCTTTTTCACCTGCGCCGAACAGCAGCGCGCGCGCCAATGGCGGCAGCACGCGCAGCGGCGCGCCGATGAAGTGCCGGTGGCTGTGCTGGGCCTGGGCCAGATGGGCCGCAGCGTGGCGCAGCGCCTGGTGCAAAACGGCTACCCGGTGCACGGCTGGAGCGCACGCCCGGCGGTGGCCGACGGCGTGGCCACGTCGGCCGGTGACACGGCCTTGCCGCAGGTGCTGGCCGCGGCCCGCATCGTCATCAACCTGCTGCCGCTCACGCCGGCAACGCGCGGGTTCTTCAACGCAGCGCGCTTCGCGCAGATGAAGCGCGGGACGAGCCTGGTGAACCTGGCGCGCGGCGCGCACATGGTGGAGGCGGACTTGCTGGCCGCGCTGGACAACGGCCACCTGAGCCATGCCGTGCTCGATGTGTTCAGCACCGAACCGCTGCCCAACGACCATGCGTTCTGGGCCCACCCCCAGGTCACCGTGCTGCCCCACATCGCCGCGTTGACCGATGCGCGCAGCGCGGCGCAGGTGGTGGCGGGCAATGTGCAGGCGCTGCGGCAAGGCGCGCCGCTGCAGCACCTGGTCGATCGGGTGCGAGGCTATTGACGGCGACGTTCAGGCCAGATCGGAGCCCCCTTTTGCATTGAGGCAGCGTCCGCCGCAAGTGAAACTCAACCTCGGCCGCTCCACGGTCCTGGCCCCTTCGGATCAACGACTTCTGCGTGCGCGGGTCTTCCTGTCGCCGTCTCCACGCCCGGGCGGCGGCGGTACGCCCGTGCTCCGGCCCACGCTTGCGGGGCACCGATACGGCCAGACCGGTGAGCTGCTTGACCTCGGGTTCAGCTTGGTGTTTTCGGCCACCTGCACCTGTTGAAGTCGGCCCAGGCGCCGGGCAGCCCGGCCTCGGGAAAGGCGCGCAAGAAGCCCGCCACCAGGCCGAGCGTGGCCAGCATGTCGCGCAAGCTGCGCAAATTTGTGGTGACCGTCAACCGACGGAGAACCCACATGGCCTGCATCGTCGTTGAACGCAGCTTTGCAACCCCCCAGTCCGACGCCGACATGATGGTGGTGGCCAACCGCGAGCGCCCCTGTCTGGCCGCCTACAACGTGGCCTGGAAGCGCAGCCTGATCTCGGCCGACCGAACGCGCCTGATCTGCGAGTACGAGGCCGACGACGCCGAGACG
>JANNFE010000393.1:0-1998 GCA_031379415.1 Betaproteobacteria bacterium
GTCGACGGCGGCGTCGAGCCACGGCAGGCGCAGCGCACCCGGGCCGCTGGTGCCCTCTTCCTTGCTCATGACGGCGTTGAAGGCGCTGCGGCGAGCGCGAATCTGGCGTGCAGCGCTGCGGCCACGCTTTGCCACACGGCCTCGCGCGGTGCGGTTCCGTCCAGCCGCACGAAGCGCATCGGCGTGGCTGCCGCGCGCGCAGCGTAGCCCGCGCTGACGCGGCTGAAGAACGCCTCGTCCTGGGTCTCGAAACGGTCCGGCGCCCGCGCGGCCGCGCGGCGCGCAGCCGCCACGGCCGCGGGCACGTCGAACCACAGCGTCAGGTTGGGCTGCCGGCCCTGCTGGACCCAGGTCTCCAGGTTCGACAGCACCTCCAGCGACAGGCCGCGCCCACCGCCCTGGTAGGCGAAGCTGGCATCGGTGAAGCGGTCGCAGAGCACCGTCTCCCCGCGCGCCAGGGCGGGTTCGATCACCCGCACCAGGTGGTCGCGCCGCGCCGCGAAGACCAGCAGGGCCTCGGTCAGCGCATCCATCGGGCGGTGCAGCACCAGCTCGCGCAGCGCCTCCGCCAGCTCGGTGCCACCCGGTTCACGCGTGACCAGCACCGGCTGCCCTGACGCGCGCAGCCAGGCCGCAGCCGCTTCGAGGTGCGAACTCTTGCCCGCACCGTCGATGCCCTCCAGCGAGATGAACTGCGCCGCCGACGCCTGCCGTTCAGCCATTCACTTCGGGGCCGGCCGCTGGGGCGCGCGCTGGTACTGGTTCACGGCGCGATTATGTTCAGCCAGCGATTCGCTGAATGCGCTGCTGCCGTCACCCCGCGCCACGAAGTACAGCGCCTTGGTGGGCTGCGGGCGTACCGCCGCGCGCAGCGACGCCACACCGGCCAGCGCGATGGGCGTGGGCGGCAGGCCGCCGCGGGTGTAGGTGTTGAAGGGCGTGTCGGCGAGCAGGTCTCGCTTGCGCAGGTTGCCGTCGAAGGCCTCGCCCAGACCGTAGATCACCGTCGGGTCGGTCTGCAGCGGCATGCCGATGCGCAGCCGGTTGACGAACACCCCGGCGACCAGCCCGCGGTCGGCCGCCTGCCCGGTTTCCTTCTCGACGATCGAGGCCAGGATCAGCGCTTCGTCGGCGCTTTTCAGTGGCGTGTCGGGTGCGCGCTCGTCCCAGGCCGCGGCCAGCCGCCGCGACATCGCCTGGTGCGCACGGCGCAGCACGGTCAGGTCGCTGACGCCGCGGCTGTAGGCGTAGGTGTCGGGGAAGAAGCGCCCTTCCGGTGCGACGCCCGGGCTGCCGATGGCGGCCATCAACTCGGCTTCGCTCATCGTGGCGGTTGTCTGCTTGAGGTGTGGTGCGCGGGCGAGGGCGGCGCGTGCCTGCCGCAGCGTCCAGCCTTCAATCAGACGCACCGATTCAAGCACCTCGTCGCCGCGGACCATCTTGTCGAGCAGCTGGCGCGGCGTGATGCCGGCGTGGACCTCGTAGCTGCCCGCGCGGATGCGGCGTGCCTCGCCCGACCAGCGAAACCATTCGTAGAGCCAGCGTGCATCGGTGGCCAAACCCGCATCTACCCAGGCTTGCGCCACGTCGCGCGGCGCACTGCCGGGTTCGATCGACAGTTCGACACTGCTCTGCCGCACCGACAGCGGCTGGTCAACCCAGCGACGCGCCAGCAGCAGCGCACTGCCCGCGGCCAACGCCAACACCAGCAGCATGACCAGCACGGCCAGCCACACGCGAGACCCTGAAGACCGACGAGACATGGGCCGAAATCATAATCAGCCGATGTCCATGAACTCTTTGCCGCAAGGCGGCGTGACGCGACTCGACGACTGGGGCGTGATCCGCGCCCGGGGCGACGAAGCGGCTTCGTTCCTGCAAGGTCAGCTCACCCAGGACGTTGCGGGCCTGCTTGCCGGCAGCGCGCGGCTTGCAGGTTATTGCTCGGCCAAGGGGCGGCTGCTCGCCACCTTCGTCGTGTGGCGGCCGGCACCCGAC
>JANNFE010000412.1:0-17039 GCA_031379415.1 Betaproteobacteria bacterium
GGCTGGAAGGCCGTCGTGCTCGTCGTCTACGCAGCGCTTTATGAGCTCTCACCGCTGCGCCTTGACGCAGGCCTGTGGTGGACCTGGGTGCTGCTCTTCTTCGCCGACGACTTCTCGTACTACTGGTATCACCGCGCCGGACACCGCATCCGCATCCTCTGGGCGAGCCACGTCGTCCATCACAGCTCCGAGCACTACAACCTCTCCACCGCGCTGCGCCAGACCTGGACGCCGATGGGCGGAATCGTTTTCTGGGCTTGGATGCCGCTGGCCGGCTTCGCGCCCTGGATGGTCTTCCTGGCGCTGAGCTGGAACCTGCTCTACCAGTACTGGGTCCACACCCAGCAGATCGGCCGCATGGGTTGGTTCGACCGCTGGTTCTGCTCGCCCAGCAACCACCGCGTTCACCACGCGGTGAACCCCAAGTACCTGGACAAGAACTATGGCGGCATCCTGATCGTCTGGGACCGCCTCTTCGGCACCTACGCCACCGAGGACGACGATGAGCCCGTGGTCTACGGCACGCGCGCGCCGCTGCGCAGCTTCAACCCGCTGTGGGCCAACCTTCAGGTCTACGCCTCGTTGGCCTGCGACAGCTGGCACGCCGCGTCATGGGCCGACAAGCTGCGCGTGTGGTTGAAGCCGCCGGGCTGGCGGCCGGCCGACGTGGCGCGGCGCTTCCCGAAGCCGGCCTTCGACCTGGCCACGCTGCAGCGCTACGACCCGCCCTTGCCGCGTGCCACGGCCTGGGCCGCGGCGCTGCTCTTCGTGGCCGCGCTGGGCGCCACCAGCGCCTACCTGTGGCAGGCGCACAGGCTGTCGACGGGCGGATTGCTGGCAGGCGGCGCCGGCATCATTGTCGGCCTGTGGCTGGTGGGCTGGCTGACGCAGCCTCGCACCTCCACATCGGCGACGGTGGCCCGCGCGTGACGGCGCTGGCGCTGCAGGACGTGTCCTGCACCTTTGTCAGCAAGGACGCGCCCGGCCAGCGCTACACCGCCGTGCGTGATGTCACGCTGCAGGTGGCGGCGGGCGAGTTCGTCTCGGTGGTCGGCCCCACGGGCTGTGGCAAGAGCACGCTGCTCAACGTCGCCGCCGGTCTGCTGGCGCCCAGCACGGGCACGGTGCAGGTCTTCGGCCAGCCGCTTTCGGGCATCAACGCACGCGCCGGCTACATGTTCCAGACGGAGAGCCTGATGCCCTGGCGCACGGCTCTGGGCAACGTCATGGCGGGGCTCGAATTCCGCGGCGCGGCCGATGCCAAGGCGCAGGCCGAAGCCTGGCTGCGCCGCGTCGGCCTGGGCGCCTTTGGCGACCGCTATCCGCACCAGCTGTCGGGCGGCATGCGCAAGCGCACGAGCCTGGCGCAGACGCTGGCGCTCGACCCCGACATCATCCTCATGGACGAGCCCTTCTCGGCGCTCGACATCCAGACGCGGCAGCTGATGGAAAACGAGGTGCTGGAACTGTGGGCCGCCAAGAAGAAGGCCGTGCTCTTCATCACCCACGACCTCGATGAAGCCATCGCCATGAGCGACCGCGTGGTGGTGCTGAGCGCCGGGCCGGCGAGCCATCCGATCGGTGAATTCAGCATCGACATCCCGCGCCCGCGTGACGTGGCCGAGATCAAGACCACGGCGCGCTTCATCGAGTTGCACGCCGCCATCTGGGCCGTGCTGCGCGAAGAAGTGCTGAAGGGCTACGCCCAGCAGCTGCAGGTGGCGGCTGCATGAGGTGGTTGCGCCTGTACCAACTGGGCCTGCTGCTGGCGCTGTTCGCCTTCTGGTGGGCGATGACCAAGCCCGGCCTGCTGCCGAACGTCATGTTCGACAACGACCGCCAGGCGGCCTTCTTCTTCGGCGAGCCGCTGAAGGTGATGTCGCGCATCTGGACCTGGTTCGTGGTCGACGCCGACATCTACCGCCACCTGGCGGTGACGCTGATCGAGACCCTGCTGGCCTTCGGCTTCGGCTCGGTGCTGGGCCTGGCCGCCGGGCTGTGGCTGGCGCTCAGCCCCCTGGCCAGCGCCATCCTCGAGCCCTACGTGAAGGCCATGAACAGCATGCCGCGCATCATCCTGGCGCCCATCTTCGCGGTGTGGTTCGGCCTCGGCATCGCCAGCAAGGTGGCGCTGGGCATCACGCTGGTCTTCTTCATCGTCTTCTTCAATGTCTACCAGGGCGTGAAGGAGGTCAGCCCCGTGATCCTGGCCAATGCGCGCATGCTGGGCGCCAGCAACCAGCAGCTGCTGCGGCATGTCTACCTGCCCAGCGCCACGAGCTGGGTTTTCAGCAGCCTGCACACCAGCGTGGGCCTGGCCTTCGTCGGTGCGGTGGTGGGTGAATACCTGGGCAGCAGCCCGGGCGTGGGCTACCTCATCCTGCAGGCCGAAGGCACCTTCGACATCAACACCGTGATGGCCGGCATCCTGGTGCTGACGGGCTTTGCGCTGGTCATCGACGCCGCCGTCGGGCGCGTGGAGAAACGGCTGATGAAGTGGCAGCCGCGCGCCGGGGAAACGGAAAAGCTCTGAGTGCGCGCTGCGCTCAGAATGGCCGGTAGCCCGGTTGATGCCTGAACCCGCCATGCCCACCAACCCCACCAATCCCACCAATCCCACGATAGACGAAGTCTCTGATCCTGCGCGCCGCCGCGTGCTGCGCAGCAGCGCCAGCCTGTTGCCGCTGGCCGCGCTGGTGGCCTGCGGCATCCACCCGACCATGCGGCGCTCGGCTTACGCCAGCGTGCCCGCCTTCGGCTTCAGGCCCGTGCCGCCTTCGCGCGCCGACAAGGTGGTGGTGCCCGACGGCTATGTCGCCCAGGTCATCGCCGCCTGGGGCGAGCCAGTGGGCATCGCCGGCAACATGCCGGCCTTCAGGTTCGACGCCAGCAACAGCGCCGCCGACCAGGCGGTACAGACCGGCATGCACCACGACGGCCTCGTCTACTACCCGCTGGACGGCTCGCAGCGCGGGCTGCTGGCCATCAACCACGAATACACCGACGATGGCCTGCTGCACGTGGGCGGCCAGACGCCATGGACGCTTGCGAAGGTGCAGAAGGCGCAGGCCGCGCACGGCGTGGCGGTGGTCGAGATCGAACGCCGGGGCGGCGGCTGGCAGGTGGTGCGCCCATCCAAGTACGCCCGCCGCATCACCGCCACCACGCCCTTTGCCGTCGGCGGACCGGCCGCCGGCCATGCGCTGATGCGCACTGCCGCCGACCCCACCGGCCGCACGGTGCTGGGCACCATCGGCAATTGCGCGTCGAGCCCCACGCCCTGGGGCACCTACCTCAGCGGCGAAGAGAACTGGTGCAACTACTTCACCGCCGCCGACGTGCCCACCGCGCACGAACGGCGCTGGGACATCCGCAAAGCCACCTGGTACCGCTGGCCCGAACACGACGAGCGCTTCGACACCGTGCGCAACCCCAACGAGCCCAACCGCTTCGGCTGGGTCGTCGAGATCGACCCCATGGACCCGACCAGCACGCCCGTCAAGCGCACGGCTGTAGGTCGCGCGGCGCACGAAGGGGCCACGGTCGCCGTCACGCGCGACCGCCGCGCGGTGGTGTATTCGGGCGAGGACCGCGCCTTCGAATACCTCTACAAGTTCGTCAGCAAGGGCCGCATCGCGCCGGCCAGCCACGGCAAAACCGCGGCGCAAGCGAATGCAACGCTGCTGGACGAAGGCACGCTCTACGTGGCGCGCTTCGACGCTGCCGGCCGCGGCCGCTGGCTGCCGCTGGTGCACGGGCAAGGTCCGCTCAGCGCAGCCAACGGCTTCGCCGACCAAGGCGAAGTGCTGGTGAAGACACGCCAGGCCGCCGATGCCCTGGGCGCCACGAGGATGGACCGCCCCGAATGGCTGGCGGTGTCGCCGCTGGACGGTTGGGTCTACTGCACGCTCACCAACAACCGCGACCGCGGCGCTGCCGGCCAGCCCGACGTCGACCCCGTCAACCCACGCACCCAGAACACCATGGGCCACATCGTGCGCTGGCAGGAAGACGGCGACTTCGACGCCGAGGCCTTCGATTGGAACCACCTCGTGCTGGCCGGTGACGCCACGCTGGAACGCGAGAACGCCAAGGGCAATGTCAAGGGCGACGCCTTCTCCTCGCCCGACACCGTGGCCTTCGACCCGCAGGGCCGTCTGTGGATAGGCACCGACATCAGCAACAGCAGTCTGCTCAAGGGCGAGATGGCCGGCCTGGGCAACAACGCGCTGCTGGCCTGCAACCCGGCAACCGGCGAGATGCGCCGCTTCCTCACCGGCCCGGTGGGCTGCGAGATCACGGGTGCGACCTGGACACCCGACGGCCGCACGCTCTTCATCGACATCCAGCACCCGGGCGAGACCTCGGGCGAGCGCAACGACCCGGAGCAGCCGCGCCGCTACTCCAACTGGCCCGACTTCAGGCCCGAAGGCCGGCCACGTTCGGCCACGCTGGCGATCCGCAAGCTCGACGGCGGCATCATCGGTTCGTGATTTCCGTCACTGCCGATCTGGCTTACACGTTGATGGGCGAGCGGCCCGATCCGCGGCCAAGCCCTTGATTCATAGAGGGCGGCTCGAAAATTGTGCCGTTGCCATCGTCGGCTCGTCAGGGCCGCCATCAACGGAGCATCGAATGACCCAACTCAATCTCGCCGGCCGCGCACTGGCACTGGCCGCGGGCTGCCTCATCGCCAGCGCTGCATCGGCCGACCCGGTCGCCTGGACCGACTGGACGTCAATCACTGGCGGTGGTGCCTCGGGCACCATGGGCGGCGTGGCCGTCACCGTCACCACCACTGCCGGCACCATCAACGGGCCGTCGCAGACGGCCTGCGGCACCAACTACTGGACCGGCACCGCCTACACCAATGGCAGCGTGAGCAACGGGCCCACCGCCTGCGAGCAGGTGGCGCTGAATACGCCAGTGTCGATCACCGTCACCTTCGGCTCGGCGATCAACACGCTCTACATGGGTCTGCTGAGCGTCGGCCAGAACGGCCTGGCCGTCACTTACGACTTCGACGAGGCTTTCAGCATCGACAGCGAAGGGGCGGGCTTCTTCGGCAACGACGTGACCAATGGCGTGCTGAGCGCTGGCGTGCTGGGCGGCGGCGCGCTCACCATGCGTGAATTTCACGGCGTGCTGCGCTTTGCCGCGCCGATCAGCAGCCTGAGCTTCACCACCAACCCGTCCGAGAACTGGCACGCCTTCACCTTCGGCTCGGCCGTGCCCGAGCCGGGCTCGCTGGCGCTGGTGGTCGCCGCGCTGATGGGTGCCGGCGCGCTGACACGCCGCAAGTCGGCAGCCTGATCATGTGGGCCGCCGCCTGCTTGAAGGGCAGCGGCGGCTGACTCGCTTCACCTGGCCACGGGCATCGTGAACTCGGCGCCCTTGGCAATGCTGTCAGGCCAGCGCTGCATCACGCTCTTCTGCCTGGTATAGAAGCGCACGCCTTCTTCGCCGTAGGCGTGCATGTCACCGAACAGGCTCTTCTTCCAGCCACCGAAGCCGTGCCAGGCCATGGGTACCGGGATCGGCACGTTGATGCCCACCATGCCCACCTGCACGCGGCGGCTGAACTCGCGCGCCACGCCGCCGTCGCTGGTGAAGCAGGCCACGCCGTTGCCGAACTCGTGCTCGTTCACGAGTTGTACCGCGGTCACCAGATCGGGCACGCGGACGCAGGCCAGCACGGGGCCGAAGATCTCTTCCCTGTAGATGCGCATGGCCGGTGTCACGTCGTCGAAGAGCGTGCCGCCGGTGAAGAAGCCACCTTCGAAACCGGCCACCTTGTGGCCGCGGCCGTCGACCACCAGCTTCGCACCTTCCTCGACACCGATGCCGATGTATTTCTCGATGCGGTCGCGCGCTTCCTTGGTGACGATGGGGCCCATCTCGGCGTCGAGCTCCATGCCGTTCTTGATCTTCAGCGCCTTCGCGCGCTCGGCCAGCTTCGGAACGATGCGGTCGCCGACATCGCCCACCAGCACGGCGACGCTGATCGCCATGCAGCGCTCGCCGGCCGAGCCATAGGCGCTGCCGATGAGCGCGTCCACCGCCTGTTCGAGATCGGCATCGGGCATCACCACCATGTGGTTCTTGGCGCCGCCCAGGGCCTGCACGCGCTTGCCGTGGTGGGCACCGGTCTCGTAGATGTACTGCGCAATCGGCGTGGAGCCGACGAAGCTCAGCGCCTTCACGTCGGGGTGGGTGAGCAGCGCGTCCACCGCCACCTTGTCGCCCTGGATGACGCTGAACACGCCATCGGGCAAGCCGGCCTGCTTGAGCAGCTGCGCCATCAAGATCGACGGCGAGGGGTCGCGTTCACTCGGCTTCAGGATGAAGGCATTGCCGCAGGCCAGCGCCACCGGGAACATCCAGCACGGCACCATGCACGGGAAGTTGAAGGGCGTGACGCCGGCCACCACGCCGAGCGGCTGGCGCAGCGTCCAGTTGTCGATGCCGGTGGACACCTGGTCGGTGTAGTCGCCCTTGAGCAGCTGCGGAATGCCACAAGCGAATTCAATGATGTCGATGCCGCGGCTGACTTCACCCTGGGCGTCGGTGAAGACCTTGCCGTGTTCGGCGGTGATCATCGCGGCCAGTTCGTCCTTGTGCTGATTCATCAGCGCCAGGAAGCTGTTCATCACGCGCGCGCGGCGGATGGGCGGCAGCTCGCCCCATGCCGGCTGTGCGGCACGCGCGGCGGCCACGGCGGTGTTCACGTCTTCGGCGCTGGCCAGCAGCAGCTGGCGCGCCACGGCGCCGGTGGTCGGGTTGAAGACGGGCTGGCGGCGCATGGTGCCCGAGTCGCCGCTGCCGCGATGGGCGGCGCCGGCGATCCAGTGGCCGATGTCCTGGGACGAGGTGTAGGCGGTGGGGGCGGCCATGGTTCGATCTCCTGCAAAGCTGAGCCCGCAGTCTATGCCGCCCCAAAAAGGCAACCTGCAGCTCGCGCTGCGGCGAAAAAAAAGCAACCCGCAGCTTGCGCTGCGGGTTGGGCAAGTCCTCCGAGAAGGACGTCGTTGGGACCGGAGACAGCCGCGCTGCGGGACAATCAACTGCAGCACCAGCCACGCCTGCAATCTAGCGGGCGCCTTAAGCCCCGAATATCCCCAAGCGAGGGGAACACGCCTTGACCCCCCCTGTTCAGACCACAAGCTTCACCGACGCCGACATCGCGCGCCTGGAGTCCCTGCTGGACGCGCTGCCCGCGCCACTGCAGCCACTGGACGTCTGCGCCGTCGATGGCCTGCTCTGCGGCGTGCTGCTGCAGCCGCAGCGCCCGCCGCCCGAGCGCTGGCTGGCGCTGGCCTGCGACGTGGAGGGCCGCGCCGTGCCGGCCGGCGCGGCCACCGAGGAACTGCACGCGCTGCTGCGCCGCCGCCATGCCGAACTGGAGCGCGCCATCGGCCAGCGGCAATGGTTCGACCCCTGGATCTTCCAGCTCGACGACGAAGCCACGCCGGCCGACTGCGTGCTGCCCTGGGTGGCCGGCTTCGCCGCCGCGATGGAGGCCTTTCCGGCGCTGATGGCGATGACCGACCCGGAGCTCGTGGAACCGCTGGCCCTGCTCTTCATGCACTTCGACCCCGAAGACCTGGAAGATGCTGACGCGCTGCTCGAAGTCATCAACACGCTGGAGCCACCGGAAGACCTGGCCGAGGCGGTGCAAGACATCGTGCGCGCCCTCATGCTCATCGCCGACGTGACACGCCCGCGCGCCGAGCCCGCGGCCCGCCGGCCGGCCGCCCGGCGCCCGGGCCCACGTCGGCGCTGAACGCCGCTTTCGGCTACGCTGAGGTTTGCCCTCACAGCCGGAGCCGGCCATGAACCACCACCGTGCAGCGCTCGCCCTGAGCCTGTTGTTCGCCCTGGCGGGTGCACAGGCCGCCGACACGCCCGAGCCGGCACCCGCCCCGGCTCGCATGGCCGACCCGCTGGCGTCGGCGCGCATGGCCATCGAACGCCAGCGCTGGGCCGCCGCGATCGACGAGCTGAAGAAGCTCGACGCCACGGCCAGCGCCGACTGGAACAACCTCATGGGCTATGCCCTGCGCAAACAGGCCGTGCCTGACCTGGACGGCGCGCAGCGCCACTACGACGCAGCGCTCAGGCTCAACCCCGAGCACCGCGGCGCGCTGGAGTATTCGGGCGAGCTCGCGCTGATGAAGGGCGACGTGGCAACGGCCGAAGCCAAGCTGGCCGTGCTGTCCAAGGTCTGCGGCGGCGCTTGCAGCGAGCTCGACGACCTGAAGAAGGCCGTGGCCCGCTACAAGGCCAACGGCAACAAATACAGCTACTGAAGCGACTCGCCGAAGACAGCGCGCGCGTGCAGGCCAAGACCTGCGGCGACGCTCGCAAAGCGGTCACCCCGCACGCGCTCTGCCGCCGGGAAGCCGGCGGCAATGCGGTCCACCAGCGGCTGCAGCCCGGTGGAGCCGCCAGTGAAGTAGAGCACGTCGATCTGAGCCGGGGCCACGCCGGCCATGCGCGCTGTCTCCGCAGCGGACTGCACGATGCGTTCGAGGTCGGTCTCGATGGCGGCTGCGGCCTGCTGCTCCTTCAGCCCGGCCGCGAGGCCCGCTTCCAGGATCGACAAGTCGATCAGCGCTTCGCCCCGCATGGCCACGTCGATCTTGGCCTGCTCGGCTGCAGCCGCCAGCGCGTGACCCAGGCGCTCGTCCACGGTGGCCATCAGCCGCGCGTGATGACGTGGCTCCGCGTACCAGGTCTTCATGCTGCGCAGTTCGGCGATGCGCGCCGGTGCGTAGACCGTGTTGATCAGGTGCCAGGTGGCGAGGTCGAAGTACACGCCGCTGGGCAGCTCGCGTGGCGGCTCGCCGGCTTCCTTGGGATTTCGGGCCGGGCGATGCGCGCGATAGCCCAGCAGAGGCAGGATGCTGGCCAGTTCCACATGGCGGTCGAAGTCGGTGCCGGCCAGGTGCACGCCGTGGTTGGCCAGGATGTCGTCGCGGCGGTCGGGGCGGCCGCGGCGCGCAGGCCCCACGCGCACGAGTGAGAAGTCCGAGGTGCCGCCGCCGATATCGGCCACCAGCACCAGCTGTTCGTGGCTGACCGTGCTCTCGTGGTCCAGCGCCGCGGCGATGGGTTCGTACTGGAACTGCACCTCGCTGAAGCCGACTTGCCGGGCCGCGGTCTCCAGCGCAGCCTGGGCCTGCGCGTCACGCGCCGGTTCGTCGTCGACGAAGAACACCGGGCGGCCCAGCACGACGCGGCTCAGGCTCTGCCCGGCTTCGACTTCGGCCAGCTGCTTCAGCCGCCGCAGGTAGCCAGTGACCACATCGCGGTAGCGCACGGCGCGGCCAGCGCCGATGTCGGTGCTCTGGTCGAGCAGCGAAGAGCCCAGGATGCTCTTCATCGAACGCATCAGCCGGCCGTCCACGCCTTCCACGTACGCCGCTACGGCGGCACGGCCGTACAGGCGCTCGGGCTCCAGCTGTTGCGCAGGCGTGTCGGCGCGGTAGAACACCGCCGTGGGCATGGTGGGCTGGCCGGGCTCCAGCTCCACCAGGCGCACGCCGCCCTCGGCGCGTGGCAGCGCCACGGCCGAATTGGAAGTGCCGAAGTCGATGGCCACGAAGCCGCGCGCGCACGTTGCAGGTTTCGGCATGGAGGGTGGCCTGGGAAAAAGGGGCGCGATTCTAACCAGCATCGACCTGCGTGAACTGCCACACAAGTGCCCGGCATCTCCGCGTGCACACCGCGCTGCGTCGCGTGACACTGCTTACCAGTCATCACGAAAGGCTCCGCCATGTCCAAGGCCGCATCGCCACAACGCTGGTTCTCCGGCTGGCGCGCCGCGCCGCGGCCGCTGCAGGATGACCCCGCCGATCTGGGCACCGCCTTCGGCCTGGACATGAGCATGATGGAGAGCATGAGCCAGCCCGCAGCGCTGCCCGTGCCGCGCCGCCCGGGCTGGGTGGAACGCCTGGGTCTGACGCGCAAGCCCGTCGCCTGAGCGGACGACCGCACCGTTGAATTCCGGACGACGCGGTTTGCCCTGCGACGGGCACGGCTAAAATCGCAAGATGGCTCGACTGTCTTTCCGAGAACAGGTTTTGCGCGTGCGCGAAGAGGCCATCGTGACGGCCGTCAACCGGCTGCTCGCCGACAAGGGCTTCGATCTCATGACGGTCGACGAGGTTGCTGCCGATGTCGGCATAGCCAAGGCCAGCCTCTACAAGCACTTCGCGTCGAAGGAAGCCCTGGCCGCCGCGGCCATGGTGCGTCTGCTCGAACGCACGCTGGCTTTCGTCGACCAGCAGGCAGCCCGAGGCGAGGCCAGCGCGGGCCAGCGCATCGAGGCCCTGGTCCGCTGGGCGCTGGAGCTGCAGCTCGCCGGCGAGATGCCCACTGTGCCTTCGCAGAACTCGTCGCTGCGGGCCGAGCTGTTGGCCAACAAGGTCTACCTGGAACTGCTGCTGCAGGTGAGCGAGCGCCTGGGCGGCTGGATCCAGCAGGCCCAGGCCGATGGCGACATCGACCCGGCACTGCCGCCCGAGGTGGTGCTGTACACGGTCTACGCGCGCGCCTGCGACCCCGTGCCAGCCTTCCTGAAGGCCGGCGGCAACTTCAGCGACGAGCAGATCGTCGAATGGGTGATGGCCACCTGCATGCGCGGCCTGCGGCGGCCACCGGCTACCTGATCAGCAGCGCCGGGGTGCCACAGTTGGCCAGCACCTTGGTGGCCACCGAGCCCATCACCAGGTTGGTCAGCGTGCCGTGGCCGTGCGAGCCGAGCATCAGCAAGTCGTAGCCGCCCTTGTTGGCGGCTGCGGCAATGACCTCAGCCGCCGAACCCACCTTGGCGACGAAGTTCGCCTTCAAGCCCTGCCTGGCGAAGAAGCCGCGCAACGGCTTGAACACCTTCTCGGCGCCTTCGTCGTAGTAGGTCTTCAGCGTGGCCTTGTCCAGCACGTCGGCAGCACGCGGTGGCACTGGCGGCACGGCGTGGAAGAGCGTGTATTCATGGTGCGCGCCCAGCCACTCGTCGTGCGCCGCCAGGTAGGCCAGCATGCGCTTGGTGTAGGCACTGCCGTCGACGGCGACGAGGATCTTCATGCGGTCTCCACGGTGTTCTGCAAAGGCCTGAGTGTGGCATCGGCGGCGCGCCGCGCCTTGACCGCCGTCACACTGTCAAGGTGAGCAGCGGGTCGTGGCCCAGGTGTTCGTCCTTGCCGGCCAGGCCGCGCGCATTGCAGACCACGCGCGACGGGGCACGCCCGGCGCGTGTGACCTGCCAGTCGTGCCGGCAATGCAGGTGGCCGTGCAGCCAGAGGTCGGCGCGCGGCACGAGCTCATCGTCGGCATTGCAGAAGCTCGCGGTGCCGGGCTGCTGGCCGTAGCGCGGGTCGGCGCTGCGCAGGCTGGGGCCGAAGTGCGTCACCACCAGGGTGCGGTCCCAGCGACCCTGGGGCGGCACGGCCAGCTGCTGCTCCAGCCAGGCGCGGCAGACAAGCGCTTCTGCGCGCACGCCGGTCGCGTCGAAAGGCCGGCCGGCGCGCGTGCTGGCCATCAGGCGCATGAAGTAAGCGGCGGCGCGTTCCGCGCGCGGGCGCTGGGCGGCGCCGAAGAGGTCGAAGTCGCTCCAGCGCGTGGTGCCCAGAATGCGCACGCGCCGGCCGGCGGCGCTGGTGAACAGGTGGCTTTCGCGTTCCAGGAAGGTGTAGCCCAGGCGCGCGCAGAGCTCGCGCAGGCCGGCCAGCGCCGCGTCGACATCACGGCCGTCGAACTCGTGGTTGCCGGCGATCACCAGCACCGGCACCGGCCAGCCGGCAAAGCGCTCGTAGCCGGCCCAGGTGCTGTCGATGTCGCCGGCCAGCACCAGCAGCTCGGCGCCGGCCGCAGGCACGGGCTCGAAGGTCTCGGTCTCGAGATGCAGGTCGGATAGCAGCTGCAGCTTCATGCGGCGGGCCCGCGTGCCGCGTCGTCAGGGTTTGTGAACAGCACGAGACACCGTAACCCGAAAGAATCCCAGGCTGTCAGATTGACACAAGGGTTAACCCTATACTGCACTGCAACATCAATCATCCTGAGAGACACCGTTCATGCAGTACGAGCTTCAGAAACCTTCCACTTGGCCCGGCCTCCAGGCCCGCAGCCTGGTCACCGTGTGGGCCGCACGCACGCAGCAATGGCTGAAGAGCGTGTTCGAGCGCGGGCCCATCCTGCCCGAATCGGCCAACCAGCTGCTGGTCCTGGCTGCGCAATACGACAGCACACAACCCGGCTATGCCGCCGACCTGCGCGCCGCTGCGCAACGCTCCGTCCACGCCATCACGCGCTGATGCGCGGTGGGGACGACTGCACGCGCAGAGCAGGTGCAGCGCCCTCAGGCTGAGGCCAGGCGTTGCTCGATGCGCACCTTGGTTGCCGGCAGTTCCACCGGCAGGTGAAATTCGAGCTGCTTGAAAAGCTCGGTGTGCAGCGTCAGTTCCTGCTGCCAGGCCGCCTTGTCGATGCCGATGACGCTGGCGAACTGCTCGCGCGTGAAGGGCAAGCCGTCCCAGCGCAGGTCTTCGTAGCGCGGGCTGGTGCCGAACACGTTGTCGGTGCCCTGAGCCTGACCTTCGATGCGGCCGAGCATCCATTCCAGCACGCGCATGTTCTCGCCGTAGCCCGGCCAGACGAACTTGCCGTCGGCCCCCTTGCGGAACCAGTTCACGCAGTAGATGCGCGGCAGCTGAGCGCCGGCCTGGGCGAGCTTGTTACCCAGGTTCAGCCAATGCTGGAAGTAATCAGCCATGTTGTAGCCCATGAAGGGCAGCATGGCGAAGGGGTCGCGGCGCACCACGCCCTGCTGGCCGGCAGCGGCGGCGGTGGTCTCGCTGCCCATGGTGGCGGCCATGTAGACGCCCTCGGCCCAGGTGCGCGCCTCGGTCACCAGCGGCACCGTGGTGCTGCGGCGGCCGCCGAAGATGAAGGCGTCGATGGGCACGCCGGCCGGGTTGTCCCATTCCGAGTCGAGCACCGGGTTGTTGGTGGCGGCCACCGTGAAGCGCGAATTCGGGTGCGCAGCGGGCAGCAGCTTGCCATTCGTCCCTTTCTCTTTGGCGATGGCCGGCGTCCAGTCGCTGCCCTGCCAGTCGATCAGGTGCGCGGGCGGCGTCTCGGTCAGGCCTTCCCACCACACGTCGCCGTCGTCGGTGAGCGCGACGTTGGTGAAAATCACGTCGCGCTTCAGCGAGTTCAGGCAGTTCGGGTTGGTGTGCTCATTGGTGCCCGGGGCCACGCCGAAATAGCCGGCTTCGGGGTTGATGGCGTACAGCCGCCCGTCGTCCTGCGGCTTGATCCAGGCGATGTCGTCACCGATGGTGGTGACCTTCCAGCCGTCATAGCCGGCCGGCGGCACGAGCATGCTGAAGTTGGTCTTGCCGCAAGCGCTGGGGAAGGCCGCGGCAACGTGGAACTTGCGCCCCGCCGGGTTGGTGACACCCAGGATCAGCATGTGCTCGGCCAGCCAGCCCTGGTCACGCCCCATGGTCGACGCAATGCGCAGTGCGAAGCACTTCTTGCCCAGCAGCGCATTGCCGCCATAGCCCGAGCCGTAGCTCCAGATCTCGCGCGTCTCAGGGTAGTGGACGATGTACTTGACGGGGTTGCAGGGCCAGGCCACGTCGGCCTGTCCCGGCTGCAGCGGCGCACCCACCGTGTGCACGCAGGGCACGAAGCCCCCATCCTCGCCCAGCACGTCGAGTGCGCCTCGCCCCATGCGCGTCATGGTGCGCATGCTCACGGCCACATAGGGGCTGTCGGTGAGTTCGACACCGATGTGCGCGATGTGGCTGCCCAGCGGGCCCATGCTGAACGGCACCACGTAGAGCGTGCGGCCTTTCATGGCGCCGCGGAACAAGGCGGTTTCGCCGGTCTGCAGCAGCGCGCGCATCTCGGCCGGCGCCATCCAGTTGTTGGTGGGGCCGGCGTCTTCCTTCTGCGCGCTGCAGATGAAGGTACGGTCTTCGACGCGCGCCACGTCGCTGGCGTCGCTGCGCGCCAGGTAGCTGTTGGGGCGCAGCTCCGGGTTGAGCTTCATCAACGTGCCAGCGGCCACCAGCTGCGCGCACAGGCGTTCGTACTCGGTGGCACTGCCATCGCACCAGTAGACCTCGGCGGCTTCGGTCAGCGCGGCAATCTGTGCCACCCATTCCACCAGGCGCGCATGCTTGACATGGGCAGGCACGTTCAGGCGCAGGCCTTCCAGCGCGGGACGGTTCATGGAGTCTCCAATCATGGCTATGCAAAAGACGGGTTTGGGCGAGGGCCGACCGTCATGCACCACGCAACCGGATCTCGCCGAAAACCGCCATCCCACCGCAAGGCGGAAAGACATTGTCGGACCAATGTAATCGTGCTGTAACCACCGGTCCGCTGGGGGCCATGCAAATGGCGCATGGCGTGATGCACTGCGCTGGCGGCGCCCGTCGGCTTGCGTTCAGGTGGGCTTCGCGCGCCAGCCCACGTGGAAGCGGCCATGAAGGAAGCCATGAAGGTTCTGCAGGTCTGCGTGGCGAGGACACGGAGGGTTTCGACGGCGGGCCGGGAGGCGATGACCGCCATCGCCAAGCAGCCTGTCGACGGGCCTGTGGCTTTTGGACGGCTTGGCCTGCAAGGCGACGAACAGGCGTATCTGAACGTGCATGGCGGGCTCAGCAAGGCCCTCTACGCCTGTACCGGCGAGCACCCTGCGCGTCTGGCAGACGGTGCCGGCGCAGGCCCGCGCGGCGCCGTGGGACGAAGCGCTGCCGCCCGGCCCGCGCGAGGTGAACATCCGTGAGCTGTTCAAGGCGCGGGCGCGCGGCTGATCAGGCCGTGGCGGTGGCCAACAGCGGGTAGTCGGTATAGCCGGCAGCACCGCCGCCGTAGAAGGTCTTGCTGTCGGGCGTGTGCAGCGGTGCGCCCTCGCGCAGCCGGCGCCCGAGGTCGGCGTTGGCGATGAAGGGCTTGCCGAAGGCCACGATGTCGGCGCGGCCGCTGGCCACGGCGTCCAGGGCCATGGCACGGTCGTAGCCGTTGTTCACCATCCAGGCGCCGGCATGCAGGCGGCGCAGCGCGGCGTAGTCGAAAGGGATGTCGCGCGTGCCGCCGGTGGCGCCTTCGATGAGGTGCAGAAAGGCCAGCTTCAGCGGTGCCAACTGCGTCAGCGCATAGGCCATCAGCGCCTGCGCCTGGCTGTCGGCCGCGGCGCCGTTGGACGGCGTCACCGGGCTCAGGCGCAGCCCGGTACGGCCACCGCCGATGGCACCCGCCACGGCCTGCATCACTTCCACCAGGAAGCGCGCGCGGTTCTCGATCGGCCCACCGTAAGCGTCGCTGCGGTCGTTGACGCTGTCGCGCAGGAACTGGTCGATGAGATAGCCGTTGGCACCGTGCACTTCCACACCGTCGAAACCGGCGTCGACGGCGTTCAGCGCCGCTTGGCGGTAGTCGGCCACGACACCGGCGATCTCGTCGCTGCGCAGCGCGCGCGGCGGTGAACATGGCGCCATGCCCCCAGCGATCAGCGTGCGCGTGCCCGAGGCGCGCGAGGTGCTGCTGACCGGCGCCGCGCCGCCCGGCAGCAGCGAGGTGTGCGAGATGCGGCCCACGTGCCACAGCTGCACCACGATGCGGCCTCCGCGCGCGTGCACGGCGCGGGTGATGTGGCGCCAGCCGGCCACCTGCTCGGCGCTGTGGATGCCGGGCGTGTCGACGTAACCCTGGCCCATGGCGCTGATCTGCGTGGCTTCGGTGATCAGCAGGCCGGCGCCGGTGGCGGGGTCGGCGCGCTGTTCGTAGTACTGGCGCATCAGGTCATTGGGCACCTGGCCGGGGCTGGCGCGGTTGCGCGTGAGCGGGGCCATGGCGATGCGGGTGGCGACATCGATGTCGCCCAGGCGGATGGGGTGGAACAAACTTGTCATTCGTAAAGCGTAACCCAGGCTTTGCTGCGGCGCAGCAAAGCCCGCCCCAAACCCTGTCGCCGCCATGGCACAGTCACCCCATGCTCGCCTACCGCCACGCCTTCCACGCCGGCAACCACGCCGACGTGCTCAAGCACGCCGTGCTGGCCCAGGTGCTGCTGCACATGAACCAGAAGGAAAAGGGCTGGCGCTACGTGGACACCCACGCCGGTGCCGGCGGCTATTCTCTGCAGGGCGACTACGCCAAGAAGCGCGGCGAATTCGAGCTGGGCATAGCCAAGCTGTGGGGCCGCAGCGGTCTGCCGGCGCCGCTGCAGACGCTGCTGGGCATCGTCACCGAGTTCAACGCCGGCAAGGGCCTCATCCAGTACCCCGGTTCACCGGCCATCGCGCAGGCGCTGATGCGGCCGCAGGACCAACTGCGACTGTTCGAGATGCACCCCACCGACCACAAGATCCTCGACAGCTACCTGGGTGACGTACCCGGCGTCGAGGTGAAGCTGGGCGACGGCTACGCATCGCTGAAGAGCCAGCTGCCGCCGCCCACGCGGCGCGGCGTGGTGCTCATCGACCCGCCCTACGAGATCAAGACCGACTACGTGCGCACCCTGGCCGCGCTGCGCGAGGCGCTGGAGCGTTTTGCCGACTGCGTGGTGATCGTCTGGCTGCCGCAGCTGCAGCTGGTGGAAGCGGCGCAGCTGCCGCAGCGCCTGAAGGCCGCCGCCGACGCGGGCGCCAAGAAGGGCTGGCTGATGGCGCGCTTGACGGTGGCGCAGGCCCGAATTGATGAAGCCCGGCGTGGCTTCGGCATGCTGGGCAGCAGCGTCTTCGTGGCCAACCCGCCGCACACGCTGTTCGACGCGCTGCAGCCCACGCTGCCTTTCCTGGCGCAGGAGCTGGCGCAGTTCGACGGCGCCAAGAGCGCGCTGGACCGGTCGGCCAAGGCCTGAAGGATCAGACTCCGCGCGCCCTGTCGGCGTGGAAGGTCGCGCGCCAGGCGTCGAAGCGGTCTTCGTCCAGCGCCTGCCGCACTTCGCGCATCAGGTTCACGTAGTGGTGCAGGTTGTGGATGCTGGCCAGCATGGGGCCCAGCATCTCGCCGCAGCGGTCCAG
>JANNFE010000089.1:0-3244 GCA_031379415.1 Betaproteobacteria bacterium
GGTGGTGCCGTCACCGGCGTTGTCGCTGGTCTTGGAAGCGACTTCCTTGACCATCTGCGCGCCCATGTTCTGGAGCTTGTCCTTGAGCTCGATTTCCTTGGCCACCGAGACACCGTCCTTGGTGACGGTGGGGGCGCCGAAGGAGCGCTCGAGCACCACGTTGCGGCCCTTGGGGCCGAGCGTGACCTTGACCGCGTTGGCCAGGATGTTCACGCCTTCGACGAGGCGCGCACGGGCCTCGCCACCGAAAACAACTTCTTTTGCTGCCATGTATGTTTCTCCTGTTCGAGTTCTGAGGGCTTACTTCTCGACGACGGCGAAGAGATCTTCTTCCCGCATCACCAGCAGTTCGTCGCCATCGACCTTGACGGTCTGGCCGCTGTACTTGCCGAACAGCACGCGGTCACCGACCTTGATGTTCAGGGCGATGAAGTCACCCTTGTCGCTGCGCTTGCCGGGGCCGACAGCGAGCACTTCACCCTGGTCGGGCTTCTCAGCGGCGTTGTCGGGGATGACGATGCCGGAGGCGGTCTTGGTTTCTTGTTCCAGGCGCTTGACGATCACGCGATCGTGCAACGGACGAAGTTTCATATCATCTCCTTGATGGGGTCCAGATAAGCACACTGCGAGTTGCTGGGTAAGTTTGCACTCGCTGACATGCGGAGATCGGCGGCGCGTTTCTGCCTCTTCCGATCGTTAGCACTCAACCTTGGCGAGTGCTAGCAACCAGATTATAGGGGCCGGCGCCGCCGCTTCAAGGGGGTCATTGCAGCTTGGCCCGCAGAACCTAGGGCCGCCGCCGATGGCGCCCGGCTTCGCTACGATGCCGGCCAATCCTGGGAGGTCCGTATGCCCGCCAAGTTGACCCGTCGCGCCGCCGGCCGGGCTCTGATCTGCAGCCTGCTGCCCGTGCCCGCGTGGGCACAGGACGCCGCGCTGCCCATCTTCGACGCTCACCTGCACTACAGCCACGACGCCTGGGACCGCTTGCCGCCAGCCGAGGCGGTGGCCTTGCTGCGTCAGGCCGGGCTGAAGCACGCCATGGTGTCCAGCAGCAGCGACGAGGGCACGCAGAAGCTGTATGCCCTGGCACCCGAACTCGTGCTGCCCGTTTTGCGGCCGTACCGCACACGGGGCGAAATCGGCTCTTGGATGAACGATCCGACGGTCATCACGCACATGGAGTCACGGCTGAAGCAGTACCGCTACGTCGCCCTGGGCGAGTACCACCTCTACGGCGCCGACGCCGACCTCCCGGTGGTACGCCGCGTGGTGCAGCTGGCGCGCGAGTACAAGCTCTACCTGCATTCGCACTCCGACGCCGAGGCCATCGAGCGGCAGTTCAAGCAGGATTCCAGCGCGCGCATCCTGGGGGCGCATGCCGGCTTCGAGGCCCCTGAAAACGTGCGCGAGGTGTTGCGCAAGCACAGGAACCTCTGGTGCGACCTGGCCTTCCGCAGCGACCATGCGAACAGCGGCAGGGTCGAAGCGGGCTGGCGCGCCGCCTTCCTGGAGTTCCCCGAGCGTTTCATGGTCGGCACCGACACCTTCACGCCCGAGCGCTGGTACTACGTGGGCGAACACGCACGCTGGTCGCGGCAGTGGCTGGCCGATTTGCCGCGCGACGTGGCCGAGCGCATCGCCTGGAAGAACGGCGTCACCTTGTTCGCCGGCATGCTCGCTCGGCCTGTGTCGTGAAGCGAAAGGCGGCGGCCCTGGCGCTGGCAGCGGCACTGCCGGCAGCACTGCCGGCACGCGCGGCCTGCCCGCCGGCCGCCACTGCCGGCGCGCTGGTGGCCGAAGGACCGGTGCAGCTGCGCTGGCGCGCCGAGCCGAAGGCCATCGTCGTCGGGCAACCCTTCGTGCTGCTGCTGACGCTGTGCCCGGCGAACGCGCAGCTCACCGCGGTGGACGCCACCATGCCCGAGCATCGTCATGGCATGAACTATCGCCCGACCCTCCATCCGTTGGGCAACGGCCGCTGGCGCGCCGAAGGCCTGCTCTGGCACATGAGCGGGCGCTGGGAGCTGGTGCTCGACGTGCAGCACGCCGGCGCCACGCACCGGCTGCGCCAGAACGTCGTGTTGCCGTGATCCGCTGGGCCCTGCTGCTGGTGCTGTTCGCAGCACCGGCCTGGCCGCAGGCGCTGCTCGACTTCACACCCGAGGAGCGCGCGCGCATCGCAGCGCATGGCCCCTGGCCGCCGCGCGCCATGCCGGATGCCTCGAACCGTGCCCAGTCTCGCCCGGCAGCCATCACTTTCGGCCGCGCGCTGTTCTTCGACCCGGCACTGTCGGTCGACGGCCGCTTGTCCTGTGCCAGCTGCCACGTGCCGGCCCTGGCCTTCCAGGATGGCCGCCCGGTGGCGCAAGGCCGCATGCCCGCGCTGCGCAACACACCGACGCTGCTTGACGCCGGCCATCGCCGCTGGCTGGGCTGGGACGGCGCACACGACTCGCTGTGGGCCGCCAGCCTGGCGCCGTTGCTGGCCGAAGGCGAGATGGGCCAGCGGCTCGACGCATTGGCCAGCAGCTTGCGCCGGCATCCGCGCTGGCCGGCGCAATGGCGCGCCGCGTTTGGCAGCGCCGTTCCGGCTGACGATGAGACCGTGGCCGTCGGGCTGGCCAAGGCGCTGGCCGCCTACCAAGCCACGCTGGTGTCGCCGCGCTCGCCCTTCGACCACTTCCGTGATGCCCTGCTGCGCGGCGACCGCCGTGCCGCGGCCCGCTACCCGCTCGCCGCACAGCGTGGCCTGCGGCTGTTCGTGGGCGAGGGGCGCTGCCACGTCTGCCACGCCGGCCCGCACTTCAGCAACGGCGAATTCGCCGACGTCGGCATCGCATTCTTCGTGGCTGGCGGCGTCGACAGCGGCCGTCACGGCGGGCTGCAGACGCTGCAGGCCAGCCGCATGAACCGCCTGGGGCCCCACAACGAAGCCGGCGCGGCCGACCCGCGGGCCACATCCACGCGCCACGTGCTGCAACTGCACCGCCATTTCGGCGAGTTCAGGGTGCCTGGCCTGCGCCAGCTGGCGCACACCGCGCCCTACATGCACGACGGCAGCCTGGCGACGCTGGAAGACGTGGTGCGCCACTACAGCGAACTGAACGAGGAGCGCCTGCACGCCGACGGTGAGCGCATCCTGCGTCCGTTGCGGCTGTCGCCCGAACAGTCGGCCGACCTGGCGGCCTTTCTGCGCAGCCTCAGCCGCTGAAGCGCCTCAGTGCCCCGTCGGCACGGCGTC
>JANNFE010000145.1:0-8849 GCA_031379415.1 Betaproteobacteria bacterium
GGGCGGGCCTCGGGGCCGTCACGCGATGCAGGACGGCTGGCACACCCGGCCAGCATCAGGGCCAGCAACAGGACAGCGAACAGCGAGCACAGTCGGGTCATCGAGAGGGGCTCAGCGACGGGCTGGCGCAGTGTAGCCAGCCGCGCCCTCGTCGGCACCTCGTCAGTGCTAGGCGGGGACGAGCAAGCGCGCCAGGTAGGCGCTGCTCTCCGCCGCCGGCATCGGCTGGCTGATGTAGTAGCCCTGCACCATGTCGCAGCCCAGGCGGCGCAGGAAGTCCAGCTGAGTGGCCGTCTCCACGCCTTCAGCGACCACGGCCAGGCCCAGGCTGTGCGCCATCTGGATGCTGGCGGTGCAGATGGCGGCGTCGTTGGCATCGTGTTCGATGTCCATCACGAAGGAGCGGTCGAGCTTCAGGCAACTCAGCGGCAGCTGCTTCAGGTAGGCCAGGCTGGAATAGCCAGTGCCGAAGTCGTCGATGGCCAGCGCCACGCCGAAGGCGCGCAGCTGGCGCAGCAATTCGGCGGTGCGCGCGGGGTCGCGCATGGCCACGCTTTCGGTGACCTCCAGCTCCAGCGCCTGCCCCGGCAGCGCATGGCGGTGCAGTGACTGCGCCACCGCGCTGGCGAAGCTGTCGCCGCGCAGCTGGTGCGCTGACAGGTTGACCGCCACGCGCAGCTGGGCATGGCCGGCGGCGCGCCAGCGCGCCACCTGGGCCAGCGCCACTTCCAGCACCCAGGCGCCGATGCTTTCGATGAGCCCGGTGTCCTCGGCAATGGGGATGAACTTCAGCGGCGGGATCCAGCCCAGCTCGGGGTGCTGCCAGCGCACCAGCGCTTCCAGCGCCACCACGCGGCCGCTGGCCACGTCGACCTGCGGCTGGTAGTGCAGGCTCAGCTGCTGGCGCTCGATGGCACTGCGCAGGCCCACTTCCAGCGCCAGGCGCTCGCCGCGTGCCGCGTTCATGGCCGGCGTGAAGTACTGGAAGTTGTTCCGCCCGGCGCCCTTGGCGTGGTACATCGCGGTGTCGGCGTTTTTCATCAGCGTGTCGGGGTCGTCGCCGTCGGCCGGGAAGATGCCGATGCCGATGCTGGGCGTGGAATGCAGCTCGTGGCCGCCCACCGGGTAGGGCCGGCCCAGCGCCTGCATCAGCTTCTTGGCCACGCTGGCGGCCGCCGCGGCGCCGCGCTCGCCCACGCCGGTGAGCACCAGCACGAACTCGTCGCCGCCCAGGCGCGCCACGATGTCGCTGTCGCGCACCAGCGCGCGCAGGCGCTGGCCCACTTCCACCAGCAGGCCGTCGCCCACCTGGTGGCCGAGCGTGTCGTTGATGTTCTTGAAGCGGTCCATGTCGATGAACAGCATGGCCAGCTCGTCGCCGCCGCGCCGCGCCTCGGCCATGGCCTGTTCCAGCCGCGCCAGCAGCAGCACGCGGTTGGGCAGCTGGGTCAGCGTGTCGTGGTGCGCCAGGTGCTGCATGCGTGCCTCGGCCTGCTTGACCTCGGTCACGTCGATGGAGCTGGAGATGTGGTGCGTGACCTGGCCCGCGGCGTCGCGCAGCACGGTGATGGACAGCCACTTCGGAAACTCGCGGCCACGGCTGTCGCGGTCCCAGATCTCGCCGCGCCAATGGCCCTGCGTGCGCACGGCGGTGGCGATGGCCTCGACCTCGGCCGGCGTGGTGCGGCTGGAGGTCAGCACGTCGGCCGGCTGGCGGCCTGCGACATCGGCCCGCGTGTAGCCCGTCTGCTCGGTGAAGGCGGGGTTGATGTCGATGATGTGGTGCTGATGGTCGGTGAGCATGATGGCTTCGCCGCTGTGCTCGAAGACCTTGGCCAGCAGCTCGATGCGCTGGCGCGATTGGCGGTTCTGCGCCGCGGTGCGCAGCATCAGCCCGCCGGCCGCGCCGTACATCAGCACGATGACGATGGCCAGGCCCAGCACGGTGCGCACCTCGCCATGCCAGTCGGCCAGGTAGTCGTCGGCGGCCAGCTCCACCGACACCAGCAGCGGCGCCACGCTCAGGCGCCGGAAGCTGCCACTGTGGACCGCATCGCCACCGGCCTGCCGCGCCTGGTAGCTGCCCTGGCGCTGCGCGCCGGCCGCCAGCGCCTGCAGGCTGCTGGCCACCTGGCGGTCGCCGACGACCACCGTTTCGGCGCCGCGCGCCGGCGCATGCCGCGCGATGAGGCCGAGCGCGCTGTCGCGCAGCGCCACTTCGCCATGCGGGCCGACGTCCAGCGCCTGCAGTTCACGGCTGAAGTCGCTCAGCGGCACGGCGGCCGAGACAGCGCCGGCGAAGTCGCCGTTGGGCAGGCGGTAACGGCGGCTGAAGGAGACGACCCAGCCGTCACCCACCTTGCTGACCAGCGGCTGGCTCATGTGCAGCCCGGCATCGGGGCGATCGCGGTGGACCTGGAACCACGCGTCGTCGGCGAAGGGCAGGGTCGGTCGGCCCTCCGGGCCCGGGCCCAGGATGCCGCGGCCGTGCACGTCGGCGACGCGCACATCTTGCAGTTCCGGCCGGTGCGCCACCAAGGAGCGGATGTGCGCGCCGGCCGCCGCCAGGTCCAGGCGGCCATGGCTCAGCTGCTGCTCGAGGTGGTCGACCACCGCGTTCAGCGCCAGGTCGATGTCCTCGATGTGGGCCGACACGCTGCGGTCCAGCGCCGAGGCCAGGGTCTGGGTCAGCAATTCGGCCCGCTGCTCGTACTGGGCGCAGCTCTGCAGAAGCATGTACACCGTCGTGCCGCAGAACAGCAGCGCCGGCAGCACCACGCCCAGCGCGGCGGCGGCCCACAGCCGCGCGTGGGAGGCAGGCTCGGCAACGCGGCGTGAGGGGCGGGGCGAAGGCATGGCTCGGGATAAGGCGGTAGGTCGGCCGAGGCGGGAACGAGGCGAGCCCCCGCCCCGGCAGCGGCCGGCTGACCTCTGCATATCGGCAGCGCCGCCGCCAAGTGAAGCGGCCGGCAAGGGCTGCGTCGCTATCGGGCGACGGCGTAGCAGCGCAGCAGCGTCGGCACGCCACGAGCGTCGCGCGGACCGTTGTGCATGGCGAACGAGCCGAAGGGCATCGGCGAGCTGCCTTCCGGGCAGTTCACGCTTGCCTGGAAGCGGATGCCGGTGGTGGCGGTCCACTGGCTCTGCGCCAGGCTGCTGCGGCTGCCCCTGAGCCTGCCGTTGGCCGCGACCACCGCACCGGCACCGTCGCCGCTGTTGCCCAGGGCGCGAACGCGGTAGCGCAGGTCGGCGCCGGGCTGTACCGGACTGTCGCGATGGCGGGTGGCACCGGCCGGCAGTTCCGTGAGCAGGGCGAGGGCCGCCCCGCGCTCGAACGTTCGACGCGAAAGCCGCGTTCGTCGCTGGAGGCGTCGGCCCAGCTCAGCTGCACGCCGGCAGCGTTGCCGCTGCCGTCGATGCTGGCAGCCAGGCCGTTCGGCGCCGCTGGCGGGCCGAGCGCCGGCAACGCCAGGGTGACCACGTTGCCGAATCTGAAACGCCGACGGCGTTGAAAGCGCGCACGCGCCAGCGGTAGGTGGCGTCGGCGGCCAGGCCGGTGTCGTCGAAGCTGGGTGCGTCGACGCCCAGGCTGCAGATGACCGCAATGGCCCCAGCGGCACCGGCCGCGCGCTCGACGGTGTAGCCCTGTCCGGTGTCGGCGTTGTCCGACCCTGCGACGCGGGCGCTGGTATCGCCGATGGCCGTTACCGTGGCCTGGCTGAGGGGCGCGGTGACGGTAGCCCCGTTGCCGCGCGTGGATCGTTACTGCCGCCCCCGCCGCCACTGCCGCCACAGGCAGACAGCAACAGGACGACATCGCAAGTGACGATGAACTTCATGGTGATGGCTCGCTCGGGTTGAACGGGTCAGAGACGGCCGGGCGTGGCACACGCACCGGGGCCGTCAGAGGGAGCAGCGCAAAGGCCGGGGCCGGCGGGTTACGCGCGGCGAGGCCTGAAAACAAAACGGCGGCTGCTGATGGGTTTCAGCAACCGCCGGTCTGTGTGCTCGGGCTTGGTGCGACCGGCAGGAATCGAACCTGCGACGTGGCCTTCGGAGGGCCGCATGATATCCACTTCACCACGGTCGCGTGGCCAGCCTGAGATTCTACCGTCGGGGTGCGCGGGCCCCGTTTCCGCGGCAGCCAAGGCCGAGGCCGGACTTAGGGCGGGGCCCTATAATCGATGGGTTTTGTCCGCGCGGGCACTGCACGGCCCGCCACGATGCCATCCGCGCCTTCCGCGCCTTCCGGTTGGACCCGAGGATTTCATGAGCGACTCCACCCCCCACGCGGCTGAGGAAAACCACGAGGGCCCGATCAAGACCCCAAAGCAGCTGATTGCCGCGGTGGCGGCGTCTTTCATCATTCCCATCCTGGGCATCATCCTGCTGGTGAATTATGTCGACTTCGGTGTCAAACCGGCGGCCGGCAGCGACGGGCTGGGTGAAGAAGCCGTGGCGCGCCGCCTGCAGCCCGTGGGTTCGGTGGAGGTGCGCGACGTGTCCAACCCGGCCGCCCTGCGCAGCGGCGAACAGGTCTACACCGCGCAATGTGCGGCCTGTCATGCAGCCGGTGCTGCCGGCGCGCCCAAGTTGGGCGATGCCGACGCCTGGGGCGCGCGCCTCAAGACCGGCTACGACGCACTGCTGGCTTCGGCACTCAACGGGAAGGGCGCCATGGGCAAGCAGGGCGGCGGCGATTACACCGACTTCGAGATCGCCCGCGCCGTGGTCTTCATGACCAACAAGGCCGGCGCCAAGTTCGACGAGCCCAAGGCGCCGGCACCCGCCGCCTCAGCCGCCAGCGCACCGAACTGAAGCGGCTGCAAGTCCCGCCGTGCGTCGAACATGGCGAGCGAAGCGAAGTGCCACTGCATGAGGGCCGCCGCGCAAGCGCATCGACGCGGCGGCGGTGGTCCGGCGGGTGCGTGCGGACCTGAACGCCGGCTTGTCTGGTAGGAGCCCCCTCCTATGGTGGAGGCCCCCTGCCGATCCTGGGACACGGTGTTGTTGCGGCGCCGCATTTGTTGCGCTTTCCACCCGTTCCAGGGTCAGGCTGCAGCCCACGGCCAGAAGCCCGAGGTCTATGATGCAGCGCTTTCGTAACACCTTCGGTCGCCGCTCAGCTCGTTGTCTGCGGGGGCAAGGGAAGTCCTGATGAACCGTCTCGCCGCGATCCTTCCCGCCAGCAACGTGCTGGTGAACGTGGATGCGACCAGCAAGAAGCGCGTCTTCGAGCAGGCCGGGCTGCTTTTCGAGAACCAGCACGCCATCGCGCGTGGCACCGTCACCGACAATCTCTTTGCACGTGAACGCCTGGGCTCCACCGGCCTGGGCCACGCGGTGGCCATTCCGCACGGCCGCATCAAGGGCCTGAAGAACCCGCTGGCCGCGGTGGTGCGCGTGCAGCAACCCATTCCCTTCGACGCGCCCGATGACGAAGCCGTGTCGCTGCTGATCTTCCTGCTCGTGCCCGAGGCGGCGACGCAGCGCCACCTGGAGATCCTGTCCGAGATCGCGGAGATGCTGTCCGACCGCGAACTGCGCGAACGCCTGAAGACCGAGCCCGACGCGGCCGGTGTGCACAAGCTGATCTCCGATTGGGAACCGCTCAAATCCGTAGCCTGAGCCGGGCGCCATGAAGCCCACCTCGATCAGCGCTGAAGCGCTCTTCGAGGCGCACCGCGTGGCCATGAAGTGGGAGTGGATCGCCGGCCACGCCCACCCCGAGCGCCGCTTCGACGACGCCGCCGTGCGCGACGCGCGCAGCGCCGCCGACCTGGTGGGCTACCTCAACTACATCCACCCCTACCGCGTGCAGATCGTCGGCCGCCGCGAGGTGGCCTATCTGCTGGCCAGTTCACCCGAAGACCAGGAAAGGCGCATCTCGCGCATCGTCACGCTGGAGCCGCCGGTGCTCATCGTGGCCGACCACCAGGTCCCGCCCGACCGCCTGGTGGCGATGTGCGACCGCGCCGAGATCCCGCTCTTCGTCACGCACGAATCGGCCGGCCATGTCATCGACGTGGTGCGCGGCTATCTCGGCCAGCACTTCGCCGAACGCACCACGCGCCACGGCGTGTTCATGGACATCCTCGGCCTGGGGGTTTTGCTCACCGGCGAATCGGGCCTCGGCAAGAGCGAACTGGGGCTCGAACTCATCAGCCGCGGCCACGGCCTGGTGGCCGACGACGCGGTGGACATCTACCGCATCAGCCAGACGGCGCTGGAAGGCCGTTGCCCGGCGCTGCTGCAGAACCTGCTGGAAGTGCGCGGCATCGGCCTGCTCGACATCAAGGCCATCTTCGGCGAGACGGCGGTGCGCCGGAAGATGCGCCTGAAGCTCATCGTGCACCTGGTGCGCAAAGAGACCATGGAGCGCGAGTTCGAGCGCCTGCCCTACGAGCCGCTGAACGAAGACGTGCTGGGCCTGCCGGTGCGCAAGGTGGTGATCGCCGTGGACGCCGGCCGCAACCTGGCGGTGCTGGTGGAAGCCGCGGTGCGCAACACCGTGCTGCAATTGCGCGGCATCGACACCTACCAGGAGTTCATCAAACGCCACCAGGCCGCGATGGAACAGGGCGAGAGCTGACGCAGCGGTGCCAGACCAAGCAGACGCCGCGGATCCGGCTCCGCCGGGCCGCCAGCGTCGCCCCCTTGAGGGGGCAGCGCCGAAGGCGCTCCGGGGGTGGTCACTTGTTGCGGTGCGGGCAGTTGGCCTTGGTACAGCGTGCGTAGAGCGCCAGCGAGTGTTCCTGCAGATCGAAGCCGCGCGCGATGGTCACGGCGCGCTGGCGCTGTTCGATCTCGGCGTCGTAGAACTCCTCGACGCGGCCACAGTCCAGGCACACCAGGTGGTCGTGGTGCTGGCCCTCGTTGAGCTCGAACACCGCCTTGCCACTCTCGAAGTTGCTGCGCGTCAGCAGGCCGGCCTGCTCGAACTGCATCAGCACGCGGTAGACGGTGGCCAGGCCGATGTCGGCACCGTCGGTGAGCAGGGCCTTGAACACGTCTTCCGCCGTCATGTGGCGGCGCTGCGTGTGCTGGAAGACCTCCAGGATCTTGATGCGCGGCAGCGTGGCCTTCAGCCCGCTGCTCTTGAGTTCATCCACCTGCGTCATGGCGCGTCTCCGTCGTGGCCCCGGCCCTCGCTAGAATGGGACGATCATAGCCAGCCGGGCATCCCCCCACCGCGCCCCTCCAGGCGCCGCCCGCGCGACGGCCCTCCACACGCTCTGCCACCCTTGCTGCGCTGCCGCCCATGCGACGACTTTCCCTGATTCTTTGCGCTGCCCTGGCCCTGGCCGGCTGCGAGTCGCTGCAGCGCACCGACAGCCTGTTCGGCCTCATCACGCCTTACCGCATCGACATCGTGCAGGGCAATGCCATCACCAAGGAGCAGGCAGCGCTGGTCAAGCCAGGGCTGACGAAGCTGCAGGTGCGAGACGTGCTGGGCACGCCCATGCTGGCCGACCCCTTCCACGCCGAACGCTGGGACTACATCTTCACGCTGCGCCGCCCGGGCGCTGCCCTGCAACGCCGCAGCGTGGTGGTCTACTTCGAAGGTGACGCGGTGAAGTCCGTCGAAGCACCCGAGCTGCCTTCGGAACGCGAGTTCGTGGCCTCCATCAGCCGCATCAAGCTGCGTGGCACGGCCAAGCTCGAACTCAGCGACGAAGAACGCGCCGCGCTGCCGCCGCCGGTGAAGCGCGAGGCCCCGGCCGCCGAGCCGATGGGGCCGGTGCGCGAGTACCCGCCGCTGGAAGCCTCCTGAGATGCTGAACATCGCGGTGGCCGGTGCCGGTGGCCGCATGGGGCGCATGCTGATCGACGCCGTGCTGGCCAGCGGCGACTGCCGGCTCAGCGGCGCGCTCGACGTGGCCGGCAGCCCGGCGCTGGGCCAGGATGCCGGGGCGTTCGCCGGCCGCGACACCGGCGTGGCCGTCACCGCCGACCTGCAGCGCGGACTGGCCGGCGCGCACGTGCTGATCGACTTCACGCGCCCCGAAGGCACGCTGGCGCACCTGGCGGTGTGCCGCGCACGGGGTGTGCGCGCCGTCATCGGCACCACCGGTTTCACGCCCGAACAGAAGACGCAGATCGCCGCCCATGCGCAACAACTGGCCACCGTGTTCGCGGCCAACATGAGCGTGGGCGTCAACGTCATGCTGCGCCTGCTCGACCAGGCGGCGCGCGCGCTCGGCCCCGGCTACGACATCGAAGTCGTGGAAGCCCACCACAAGCACAAGGTCGACGCGCCCAGCGGCACCGCGCTGGCCATGGGCGAGGTGCTGGCGCGCGCCCGCGGTGCCGACCTGGCCAGCGAAGGCGTGTTCACACGCCACGGCCACACCGGCGAGCGCCGCGCCGGCAGCATCGGCTTTGCCACCGTGCGCGGCGGCGACATCGTCGGCGAACACCTGGTGATGTTCGCTGGCACCGGCGAGCGCATCGAGATCACGCACAAGAGCAGCAGCCGCGCCAACTATGCCGATGGCAGCCTGCGCGCTGCGCGCTTCCTCCTTGACCGCGCGCCCGGCCTCTACGGCATGGATGACGTGCTGGGCTTGAAGTAGCCCGCCCATGCAGGGCCTGCAGACCTTCTGGCAGCAGAGCGACGGCGTCGGCCGCTTCGTCGCGTTGCTGCTGCTGGCCATGTCGGTGGCGGCCTGGGTGCTCATCCTGTGGAAGGGCTGGCTGCTGCGCCGCGCCGGCGGCGACATCGCGCAGGCCGTGCCCGCCTTCTGGGACGCCGGCACGCTGGCCGAAGGCCGCGCCCGGCTGCAGGCGCTGGACCGCGAGAAGGTGCTGCTGCCCTTGCTCGACGCCGCTGCGGCGCAGCCGGCGGC
>JANNFE010000160.1:0-2886 GCA_031379415.1 Betaproteobacteria bacterium
GTGGACAACGCTGCGCGTTGCCCACCGCGCCAGCCTCTGACCACTTGCCCACAGCCCCACCACGACCACCACCACAAAGAACTCAAAACAAGCACAAGGGCCTGGGCCGTGAAGATACAAGGGGGCGAGCAAGACGGGGAACAGTCCGGGGGACTGTTCCCCGCTGCGAGCGCCGGCAGGCCGCTCCGGGGTGGTTCAGTTCACGGAATCTGGTGGGTGGCCTGCCCGGCGAAGTTGATGCTGATGGTGCCGCCCCAGATGCACATCAGCTTGGAGCTGTCGTTGAGTGCCGGCATGTTGCACACCAGCACCGTCGGCGCGCCGGGTGCCCAGGGCGCGGGCGTGTTGGGCACGCAGGGCATGGGCGTCAGCACGCCCAGAGCAGCCGCGGTGGCCGCGGCCACCGTGGGGTTGGCCGGGCTCTGGCACATCGCGAAGGGCGGGATGTTGGCGATGGGTTTGTTGTCCATGATGTTGGCCGCCATCACGTAGCTCGTCTGCACGGTCTTGGGCGTGGGGATCAGCGAACTGGGCGCCATGCCCATCGTGCACTGCATCACCGCGCCCATGCATACCTGGTTGGCCATGATCATTCCTCTCCGTGGACTTGCGCGTCACGGGTCCACACCGTCAGCGCGCTGAAATTGTCGTGGCTGGTTTTGTGCGCCGCGGCCTGGCGCACTTCGGCGGCCAGCTCGCCGATCCAGGCGCCGGGGTTGGGCGCGGCCGCCAGCGTGCGTTCGAGCACGGCGTCTTCGA
The DNA here is from genome assembly GCA_031379415.1 of Betaproteobacteria bacterium. Classification (GTDB taxonomy): domain Bacteria; phylum Pseudomonadota; class Gammaproteobacteria; order Burkholderiales; family Burkholderiaceae_C; genus Rubrivivax. The sequence continues at coordinate 760 of JANNFE010000160.1, forward strand.
GGTACTCCCACAGGCCGTCGGTGCAGAGCAGGAACGCATCGCCCGGCATCACGTCCAGCCGCCCTTCGCCGGCGCTGACCTCCAGCACCTCGGGCGCGATGCCCAGGGCCGAGCGCAGCTCGCTGCGCTTGGGATGGTCGCGCATCTGTTCGGCCGTGAGCACGCCGGAGTCGACCAGGCCCTGCACCAGGCTGTGATCGCGCGTGCGGTCGAGCACCCGGCCCTCGCGGAACCAGTACATGCGCGAGTCACCCGAATGCGCCCAGTGCGCGCGGTGCTGCATGAAGTCGATGACCAGGCAGACCACGGTGCTGTGCATGTCCTGGCGCGGCGTGCCGGGTACGCGCTGGCCGATCAATACATCGTTGGTGACGCGCAGCAGCCGGTCGAGCTCGGAGGCCTTCTCCGAAGGCTGCAGCGAGAAGCGGCTGATGAGTTCCTGCACCGCCAGCTTGGACGCGATGTCGCCGCCGCCGTGGCCACCCGCGCCGTCGGCCAGCACGCAGCACAGGTGCTGGCGCGAATGCCAGTGGCCGCAGGCGTCCTCGTTGTACTTGCGGCCGCCGCGGTCGGACATGAGGGCGACTTCCAGTGCCAGCATGCGCTGCCTCCTGATGCTGTTCTAGCGCGGGCCGGGCTCGCGCTGCAAACGGTCGAGCTGGTCTTCGTAGGCCTTCAGGAAGGCTTTGCCGAAGAGTTCGTCGAAGTCGTCCTGGGCCTCGGTCTGCAGCTGCGAGAAGAGTTCCTGGAACGACTCCCACAGGCGCGCCTTGCGCGTGGCCGGGATCAGGCTGTCGATGGCCGACTTCTTCGTCAGCTTGCCTTCCAACTGCTGCGGGTCGAAGCGCTGCAGCACGCCGTCGAGCGCGGCCCGCATGCCGGCCATGACGCCGAGCTGATGGGCGCGCAGGTCGTCGTAGGCGTCGCGCACCGCCGGCCCGGGCGGCATGAAGCCGGGCGCCGACGGGCCCAGCAGGTGCTGCAAGGCCACTTCCACGGTGGGCGAGAACTTCAGCGGGTTGTTCTCGCGCGAGACGATCATCGTCATCTCGGCCTTCATCTCGCGCTTGAGCGCCGCGCGCGCCACCAGCAGTTCCACCGCACCGCGCATCGACTCGCGCAGCAGCTGGCCGATCAAGTGCAGCGTCTGCGGCGTGAGTGTCTCCAGACGCAGGCCGGGCGTGTCCAGGCCGGCGAGCAAGGCGGCGAGCAGGTCGCTGTCGGGCGCCGCGGGCGCGGGCTGCGGGGCCGGCCGTGGCGCTTCGGCGCGTGGTGGCGCGTACAGGGGTGCGGGTGGCGGTGCCGGCCTCGGCTGGGCTGGTGCTTCGGGCTGGCGCACGCCCGGCAGCGTGACCACGCGGCCATCCAGCGGCGGGTCGTTCCACGAGAACACGGCGCCGCTGGGCAGCGGTGCGGGCTCGGGTGGCCGGCGCGGTGCAGGCGCTGGCGGCAGCTGCATCGGCGTGTTCAGCTCAGAGACGTGGTCGCTGCGGCTGGGCGGCATGATGGTCGCGGTGCGCTGCAGCGACTGCAGCGCATCGGCATGCTGCGCCGTGTTGGGCTGCGCCCGATGGGCCATCGCCGGTGGCGCGCCGAGCGGGTCACCGCCGGGCAGTGCGCCCGACAGGCCGAAGAGATCGTCCAGGCTGTCGCCGCCGCCCGCCGGCAGGCCGGCGAAGGCGTCGCTCGGCGCGGCGGCGGCCTGGGCCGGCAAGGCTTCGGCGGCAGGGTCGGGCGCGAAAGGGTCCCAGTCGTCGGGGATGTGCCCGGGCGCCAGCGCCGCTGCGCGCGGGCCGGGTGCGGCAGCGGGGGACGGCCACATCGCCGTGGGTGCGGGCGGCGGGCTGCGCAGGGCCGTGGCGGCTGGGGCTGGCGTTGCGGGCGCGGCCAGGCCCAGCGGCGCGTCGCCGAAGAGGTCGGAAAACGGGTCGCTGCTCTTCGCCACGGCGGCAGCGCTGGCGGCGATGACATAGCCGCCAATCTGCAACTGGTCGCCCGGCTTCAGCGGCTGTTCGCGCCCCGCGCCGACCAGCTGGCCGTTGACGCTGATGGGGTTGCTGCCGTTGTCCACCACCGCATAACCGCCACTGCGGAACACCACGCGGGCGTGCACGCGCGAAATGGTGC
>JANNFE010000184.1:0-4848 GCA_031379415.1 Betaproteobacteria bacterium
CGCGCGGTCGTACTCCTCGCCGTAGTTGTCGAAAGGATTGCGGCACGACACTTCGAGGTGGGTGTGGGTGTCGATCGCGATGAGCTTGTCGGTGTCCATCTCAGCCTTTCATCGGCCAGCCACAGCCCGGCGCGGTCCTTCGAAGTTCATGGCGGGTCCTTGCGCGGCCGGATCGCCTGCGGGTCGGTGCCGTCGTAGAGCGCCTCGACGATGGGCGCTCGTTGCTTCAACACGGCGCGCTGGTTGATCGACCCCTTGTCGGTGGCCTCGTGCAGTTCCATCGACGGCGGCTCGACCAGCAGGTGGGCGCGCGCGACGCGGTTCGCGCCGCCGGTGCCTTCGCGCCAGAGTCGGTCGACGAGCTGCTGGAAGAAGCCGCGCACCTGTGGATGGGCCAGCACCGTGGCGGCGCCGGTGTCGGCGGCCAGCCCGGCCAGCTTGCGGCACTCGTCGAGGCGCGGAAAGACCAGCAGGCCGATGTCGTCGCGGTTGATGCCGGCCACCACCGAGTCCTGCACCAGTGGCGAGCCCAGGGCCAGCACCTTGGCGCGCAGCGGGCCGACGCTGACGAAGGTGCCGCTGGACAGCTTGAAGTCTTCGCCCAGGCGGCCATCGAACACCAGGCCGCGACCGGGGTCGGCGGCATCGACGAAGGTCACGGCGTCGCCAGTGCAGTAGTAGCCTTCTTCGTCGAAGGCGTCGGCCGTCTGCTCGGGCGCGCGCCAGTAACCGGGCATCACGTTGGGCCCGCGAAAGCGGATCTCGGTCTTGTCGCCCGTGGCCTGGTCTCGCACCAGCTTGACCTCCACGCCCGGTGCCGGCAGGCCGATCCAGCCGGCTTTCACGTCGATGCCGACCGCGAAGGTGCAGCTCGGCGCCGTCTCGGTCATGCCCAGGCCGGTGATGACGCGGATGCGCTCGCCGATGGTGCGTTCGGCATGGCGGTCGAGCCGGTCCCACACCGGCTGCGCGAGGCTGGCGCCGGCGAACATGAAGGCCTTGACGCGGGCGAAGAGCGAGCTGCGCAGCGCGTCGTCGTGGTCCATCGCCACCGAGATCTCTTCGAAGCCCTTGGGCACGTTGAAGTAGATCGTCGGCGAGATCTCGCGCAGGTTGCGCAGCGTCTCGGCCATGCCCTTGGGCGTGGGCTTGCCCTCGTCGATGTACAGCGTGCCGCCGTTGTAGAAGGTGATGCCGACGTTGTGGTTGCCGCCGAAGGTGTGGTTCCAGGGCAGCCAGTCCACCAGCACCGGCGGCTCGTCGGCCAGGAAGGCCAGGCACTGGCGCAGCATCTGCTGGTTCGCACACATCATGCGGTTGGTGTTGATCACGCCTTTCGGGTCTTTCGTCGAGCCCGAGGTGAAGAGGAACTTGACGATGGTGTCGGGGCCGGTGGCGGCATGCGCAGCGGCCAGCGCATCGCGCGGCGTGTGATCGAGCAAGGCGCTGAAGGCTGTGGTGGCGCGGCCTTCGATCGCGCCTTCGGTCAGAACGACCTCCACAGCGGGCGACACCACCGCCTGGATGGCACGCGCATAGGCCCTGTTGCTGGCAAACACCAGGCCCGGCGTCGTCGTCGCGAGGATGTGGCGCAGCTTGGCATGGTCGGTGGACAGCAGCGAATAGGCCGACGACACCGGCGTGTACGGGATGCCGACCCACATCGCAGCCAGGGCCAGCGTCAGGTGCTCCAGGTCGTTGTCGGACAGGATCGCGATCGGGCGCTCCACCGACAGGCCGCGCTGCAGCAGCGCCTGGCCGACGCGCTGCATGCGGTCGAGCATCTGCGCATACGAGATGCGCTGCCAGTCGCCGCCGGCCAGTCGTTTGGCGACGAAGCTGCGGTCTGGCGCCTGCCGCGCCCATTGCTCGAAGCGGTCGGCCAGGCGCAGCGGGTAGGGCTGCAGGGCCTCGGTGGAGCGCAGCAGCACGCTGCCGTCAGGGCGTGACTCTGCGCTGGCCGACACACAGCCGCCAACGCGCACGTCGCGAACAGACCCGCTCATGATGTGCCCACCTTGGCTGCGACGACGCGCGTCGCCCCGGGCTGCTGGATGAACGCGCTGTGCAGTCGCGCGATGAGCGTGGCGCTGATGGCGTTGCGCTGGGCCGGGCGGTTCAGGCGCAGATGGGTGATGACGCCGTCGTGCTCGGCGCGCAGCCGGTCGGATTCGTCGTGCGGCCTTGCCTGCCAGGTGCTGGTGTTCATGGTCGGCGGCGGCGGCGGAGGCGGAGGAACTGCAAGTTTAAGACGCATCCAGACGGGTTCGAGGCGCCCGACCGCCGCTGCGACCGGCCGTTCGGGCGGCGGGTTTTGCCCTGGAGCAGCTCCATGCAAGACATCGATCGCGGGCCACCATCGCAAGGATCGCGGCCACCGGGTGTGGGCCCAGGCGACCGTCGCGAATCCCCTCGCGAATCTGTCACGCCAGTTCCGCGCCCGGATGCACGACCTGCTGCGCGACAGAAGCCTCGACCGCCTCAACACTCCATCTCAGGAGCCGCCGTGATGAACGAGCTCAGCCACGACACCACCGACGACGAGCCACGCGAAGGCGGCAAGCGCGTGTAGCGACGCGGTGTTCAAGCCGGCGGCAGCGGTCTCGTTCGACCGCTCGGCAGCTCGCAATTCTGGTGCGGGGCATGCGACCAGGCCAACCGCAGCACCGTGAGGCTGCATCAGCTCAACTCGCCCCAGCCCGTGGCGATGCGTCGATAGCGGCCCTCGGCATCCAGTTCGGAAATGGGTACCTGCTCGGCCGTGCCCTCGAGGACCTGGCCCTGGAACTTCTGGATGATCAAGGCCCGCGGCGCCTTGAACCTGGCCTGCGTCGCCATCTCGGGCGGGAAGCTCTGCACCAGAAAGCTGTAGACGGTGACCACATCGTGTTCGTGCATGGTGCTGCCCCTGAAATCGAAGAGACATCCTGGTTGCGTCAAGCCCGGCGCCCCGCGCCGGTGGTGGCGGCTGAGCGCTGGCACGCGCTGCCGCCGGCCTTGGCCGGGCGCCAGGGTACCTGTGACAGTTTGATGCAGTCAACATGGTCCGAACGGCACCTGCGGGCAGCGATCCATCCACGGCGGCGTCACCACCCCTGTTTACCGTCGTTGTTTTGTTCTTTCCTGGCTGACACCGCAGTGACGTCATCGCCACAGCGGCCAGGAATCGAACTTGCCCAGACCCCCACAGGCAGCGCCGGACGCACGACTTCGGCGGGTGTTGTCGATGACCTACGGAGTTCCCCGCATGAGTGTGTTCCGCTTTCGCCTGCCCGGCGCGCTGGCCGCCCTGGCGCTGCTGGCAGCGCCGCTGTCGGCACACGCTTGGTGGAACGGCGACTACAAGCAGCGGACGCGCATCACGCTGAACACCAGCGCGGCCGGCGTGGCCACCAGCGAGGCACTGAGCGGCGTGGCGGTGCCGGTGCGCCTGCACTCCGGCAACTTCGACTTCCTGGGTGCCAGGCCCGACGGCGCCGACCTGCGGGTGGTGGCCAGCGACGACAAGACGCCGCTGAAGTTTCAGATCGAACGCTTCGACGGCACCAACGAGCTGGCCGTGCTGTGGGTCCAGGTGCCCACGGTGGCCCCGGGCACTGACAAGAACCAGCTCTATGTCTACGCCGGCAACGACAAGGCCACCGCAGAGCCGGCCGCCGTGGTGGCCGACGCCGGCAGCGTGGCCACCTTCCGCTTTTCACAGGCCGACGGCGCCGTGCGTGACCTCAGCGGCACCGTGGCTGCCGCCAAGCCGATGGCCGTGGAGCCCAACGGCCTGATCGGCAGCAGCGCGCGCTTTGACGGCACTCAGGCCCTGGACCTGCCCGCCAGCGATACCTTAAAGGCAGCAGCCGGCGCGGCCTACAGCATCGGCCTGTGGGCGCGGCCGGCCGTGGTGGGCGGCACGCTGTTCGCACAAGGGCCGCTGTCGCTGCTGCTGGAAGACGGCAAGGTCACCGTCAGGCTCGGCAGCCTGCGCCTGAGCGGTGGCGCACTGCCGCCGTCGGCCTGGGTTCACATCGGCCTGACGCTGGGCGCCGGCAAGGCCACGCTCTATGTCGACGGCGCGCAGGCCGCACAGGCTGACCTGCCGGCCGGCGCACCGGCGGTGGAAGGGCCCATCCGCGTCGGCCAGGGCTACAGCGGCCTGCTCGATGAGTTGCAGATCGCCACCGCGCTGCGCAGTGCCGAATGGATGAAGTTCACGCGCGCTGCGCAAGGCGCCGACGCCAAGCTGGTGGCCAGCGAGACGCAGCGCCCTGACCAGGCGGCCGAAGGCGAAGGCAGCCACGGCGGCTACATCGGCGTGCTGGTGAAGAACCTCACCGTCGACGCCTGGGTGGTGATCATCATCCTGGGCATCATGTTCGTCATCGCGGTCTGGGTGATGGTGGCCAAGACGGTGCTCGTGCTGCGCACCGACCGCGGCAACCAGGCCTTCCTGCAGGCCTTCCGCGACGCCCCCGACGTGATGGTGGCCGGCGGTGCCGACCGCCACGTCGGCTCGTCGCTGGCGCGCCTGTACGACGCGGGCCTGCGGCAGCTCAAGAAGCGCGACATCGGCGGCGCCAGCGCCAAGCCGCTGACCGGCGCCTCGCTCGACGCCGTGAAGGCCTCGATCGACGCCGACTTGGTGCGCGAGAACCACAAGCTCAACTCGCTGATGGTGCTGCTCACCATCGCCATCTCCGGCGGCCCTTTCCTGGGCCTGCTGGGCACGGTGGTCGGCGTGATGATCACCTTCGCGGCCATTGCCGCGGCCGGCGACGTGAACGTGAATGCCATCGCCCCCGGCATCGCTGCAGCCCTGCTGGCCACCGTGGCCGGCCTGGGCGTGGCCATCCCGGC
>JANNFE010000193.1:0-9016 GCA_031379415.1 Betaproteobacteria bacterium
ACGGCCAACCTGCACGGCAAGCCAGCCATCGTGGTGCACGGCCGCAACGACACGCTGGTGCCGGTGAACTTCAGCTCGCGGCCCTACGTGTTGCGCAACAGCGTGGTGGAAGGCGCAGCCAGCAAGCTGCGCTACGTGGAAGTGACCAACGCCCAGCACTTCGACGCCTTCCTGCCCTTTGCGGGCTACGACACGCGCTTCGTGCCGCTGCATCTGTACTACATCCGCGCCATGGACGCGATGTGGGCGCACCTGAAGAGTGGCGCGGCGCTGCCGCCTTCGCAGGTGGTGCGCACCACGCCGCGCGGTGCCGCGGCGGTGGGCGCCAACCCGATTGCGGCGAGCAACGTGCCGGCCATCGCGGCCAGCCCGGTGGCGGGCGACCGCATCAGCATCAGCGGCAGCACGATGACGGTGCCGGAGTGAGCAGCCTCAGTTCGTATTGAGTGAAGCGGCTGGCACCGCCACGTAGGTGCTGGTGCCCGGCCGCAGCCACTGCAGCTGGATGGTGGCGCCGCCGCTGCGGTCGTAGTACTCCAGCGTGATGCTGCGGCGGCCGGCCGTGAGGTTGAACGCCGACGAGGTGTTGGTCGTGACGCCGTGGTCGGTCCAGTTGTTGATGCGTTGGGTGCCGTTCACCCACAGCCGCACGCCGTCGTCGCTGACGGTGCGGAAGCGGTAGCTGCCGCTGGTGGGGACGGTGAGGGTGCCGCTCCAGCGCACCGAGTAGCCGTCGGCCGGCACGCCGATGGCCGGCCGTGCCGTGCCCCAGCTGAAGTTCACCGCCTCGATGCGCTGCGCCAGCGGCGTGCCGGCGAGCGCCGTGCCCGCGTAGTAGCTGCCCAGCAGGCCGGCGCCGCTGGTGGCGGGTGTGGGCGCGTTGCCTTCCTCGCTGCCGATCTCGCGCAGGTAGGCGGCCAGGTTGTTCACCTCCGTCGTCGTCGCCACCAGCCCGGCATGCGCCGTGATGGCAGCTTCCAGCGTGGCCGCCGAGCCGTCGTGCAGATAGGGTGCGGTGGCCCACACGTCGCGCAGCGTCGGCACGTCGATGCCACTCAAGGTGCCCGTCAGCCTTTTGCCGCTGCTGGTCTTGAGGGTGCCGATGTCGGCCGGGTTGTCCACCGCGCTGCGCGTGAACACGGCGCCGCTGTGGCAGAAGCCGCAGTTCAGGCTGGTGAAGAGCGCCTTGCCGGCGCTGGCCGCCGCGCTCAGCGTGGTGGCGCCCGGGCGCTGCGGGCTGATGTCGAAGGTGGACAGCGAAGCCACGTAGGCCGCCAGCGCGTCCAGGTCGGCCGAGATGCCGGCCTTGGTGATGCCCAGCGGCTGCGCGCGCGTGCCGGTGAGGTATTGCGCGTCGGTCATGAGGCCGGTGCCGCCGGCCAGCGTGCGGATCTGGCCTTCGAAGTCCTGCACCTCGTCGAAGTTGTTGCTCCAGTGCAGGCGGCCCTGGCCACCGGCGCGGCCACGCAGGCTGATGGTGTTGCGCAGGCCTTCGCCCTGGCTGGTGAGATCCCACACGCGGCCGTCGTGGCCGCCGTCGTTGTGGCAGGTAGCGCAGCTCATGTAGGCGTCGCGCGCCAGGCGCGGGTCGCGGGCGTCGTAGAAGAGCTGCTTGCCCTTCAGCACGGTGGCGCTGAGCTTGTCGGTGGTGGCGGCGGGTGTGGCCACCAGCGTGCTGCGCAAGGCGCCGAACTGCGTCAGCGGGCTGATGTCGATGACGCTGACGCTGCGGCCCATGAAGTTCTGCACGTACAGGCGCGAACCGTCGGCGGATACCGCCACCGCCTGCGGCGCCAGGCCGACTTCGATGCGGAACAGCTCGGCGCCGCGCCGCGGGTCGAGCACGGCCACCTGGCGCGATGTTTCCAGCGCCACGAAGAGGTAGGCGCCGGTGGCGTCGTAGGCGCCGGCGCTGGCCAGGCTGGCGTTGTCATGGTCGACGCGTGCTGCGCTGTCTTCGGCCAGCGTGCCGAGGTTGATGCGCGAGCTGATGGCGCGCACCGTGTTCTGGAAGTCCAGCGGCAGGCCGTTGCGCAGGCCACCGCGGCGGATGTTGTCCTGCTTGGAAGGCACCCAGGCCGTGAGCCCGTCGGGCGCGATGAGTGCGGCGCCCAGGTAGTTGGGGATGCCGCTGCCCTGGATCTCGCTGTCGGCCTTGTTGCCGTGCTGCAGCCGCACGGTGCTGGTGATGGCCATGGTGGCGGTGTTCACGGCCAGCACCTCGCCACCGCCGCTGCTGGTGTCGACCACCGCCGTGCCTTCGCCGGCCAAGGGCGGTGTGACGAAGCGCGAGACCAGCAGACGCGTGCCGTCGCCGCTGACCGCCAGATGGCGCGGCCGCGCGCCCACCGCCAGCGTGGCCAGCGTGGCGCCGGTGCTGCCGTTCAGCTTCAGCACCTGGCCCGTGGCTTCCAGGCTGAGGTAGGCATTGCCATCGGCGGCGATGACCAGGCCGTAGGGCTGCGATGCGCGCGGCAGCGCCACGGTGCTGGCTACGGTGAGGCTGTTGACGTCGACGATGTTGATCGACGTGCCGCTGCGGTTGGCCACCCAGATGCGGCCGTCGGCGGCCCGCGCCAGCGTGCGCGGCGCGGTGCCGACGGTGATCTCCTGGATGCGCGTGTTCGTCGCCGTGTCGAAGACGCTCACCGAGTCGTTGTCGGGGTTCACCACCCACAGCCGCGCGGCGTTGCCGCTGCGCGGCTCCAGCAGCATGGCGGTGGACGAGCGCGGCGCATTCGCCGTGGCCGGCGCGTAGACGGCCTGCACGAAGGTCTTGGTGGCCGTGCGGCCGTCGCTGGCGCGCACCGTCAAGCTCACCGTGTAGACCCCGGGGCTGGAGTAGGCGTGCGTGGCGGCGCTGCTGTCCACGTAGGACGTGGTCACGCCATCACCGAAGTCCCAGCTGAACTGCAGGCCTGCCGCTTCCAGGCCGGGCGTGAAGCTCGCGGTGCCGCCGCTGGGCAGCGGCGCGGCGGGCAGGTCACCGATGGTCGGCAGCGGGATCTGTGTGCTGAGCAGCCGCGGCAGGAAGCTGGCGCTGCCGGTGAAGCTGGTATCGGCGGCCTGCGGATCGATCCAGATCTGCGCCGTGCGGTGGCGCATCACATAACCGGGAAAGTTCTTCGAGCGCAGGCTGAGGCCGCTGCCGGCCAGGCCGGCTTCGGGGCAGAAGGTGGCGTCGGCCTTGAAGAGATCGCTGTTGTCGCTGGTGCCCAGCTGCAATCGGTATCCGCCATGGCGCAGCCAGCGTCCCGGCGACGACACCGATTCCAGCGACACGCAGGCCGCGTCAGCCAGGCCGTCGCGCACGATGAATTGGGCCGTGGTCGGCGGCGTGCTACCTGTGGCAGCCAGCACGCCCATGCCGGCGCCGTCGACTGCAATCGCTTGCCCAGCCGTGTTCGCGCTGTCGAAGACATAGGTCTGGTTGCGCAGCAGGCTCGGCACCGGCGGCGTGGGCGTGGTGTTGAGGCCGATGGACACGATGACGGCGCGTGAAGGCACGCCCAGCGCGTCCAGCGCGACGAGTTGGTAGTGGCCGGGCGGCGCCAGGTTGGCATTGGCCGGCAGCGTCGCGGCCAGGCGGTCGCCGGCTTGCGTGTAGGCCAGTTCCATGAAGCGCTGGCTGCTGTTGAAGGAATGCGTGACGGCGCCATTGGCCACCAGCACCAGGCGCGCGACGGCCGTGGCGTCGTTCATCTCCACCAGCACCGTCTGACCGTAGCCGAAAGCCAGCGCGCTGATGCCCGTCATCACCGGCCTCGGCGCCAGCTGCGCCGCGCCAGCCACCGTGCGGAAGAGGTAGGGCGGGTAGTAGAGCTCGGCGTTCTGGTTGTTCACTGGGCCGGGTGCGCCGCCGCCGGTGGACAGCACGGTGCCGTTGGGCAGCAGCAGCGTGGCCGAGTGGTAGACGCGGATCTGCGCGGCGTTCGCGCCGAGTGTCCAGGTGCCGGTGGCCGGGTTCCAGATCTCGGCGGCGTAGACGGCGTCGGCGCCGCCGTTGTTGCCCACGCGCGTGCCGCCGGTGGCAAGCACCTTGCCGTCGGGCAGCACCACGGTGTTGACGTAGCGGCGCGCGAAGTTCATGCGCGCGGTTTCCGTCAGCACCGGCGCAGCGCCGTTGAAGTCGACCACCGTGGCCATGTTGCTGGCCGGGTAGCCGTCGCCGTTAAAGTAGCCGTTGCCGCCCACCTGCAGGATCTTGCCCGGCGCGTACATCACCGCCGAATTGGTGGCGCCCACGTTGACCGGCGCGCTGGTGCTGGCCGGCGTCTTGAAGCGGCCGTGCACCGTGATGCCGCCGGTGCCGCCGTTGGCCGCCATGTCCAGCGTCCACATCGTCTCGGCCGAGATGCCGAAGACCTTGCCGCTGGGCGCCACCCAGGCGCGCGGGTAGCTGGCGCGCAGGTAGTCGGGACCGAAGGCGTCGCGGCTGCGCGCGCCGCTCAGGCTCTGCCAGCCGGTGCCGGGCGTGTAGACCTCGGGTGTCATCGACACCGTGCCATTGGCTACTGCCGCGTCGGGGTTGGACACCATGCCTTCCTGGTAGGGGTCGATGCCGCCCAGGATGATGGCGCGGCCATCGGGCAGGGTCAGCATGGTGGCGTACCAGCGCTGGTCGGCCAGGGCCGCGGTGTCGTTGACGATGGCGCCGCTGGCGGGTGTCATCAGCGCGCTGTTGAAGGCCGAGTTGCCGCCGCTGACGAGCAGGCGGCCGTCGGCCAGGAAGGCCGCGGTGCTGCAGAAGCTGTTGACGCGGCCGGCCTCGAAAGACGTGGCGTGGCTGCCGCTGCCGAAGCCGAGCGTGGGCGTCCAGGTGTCCCAGGTGCGGCCGTCCTGCGTGCCCGGCGTGTTGAGCGGTGTGCCGTAGGTGAGCACCTTGCCGCTGGGCAGCAGCACGGCGTGCAGGCCGTTCATCGGCCAGGGCTGGGTGGCCGACCACATGCCTTTGGTGGGCGCGTCGGCGGGGATGGTGAGACCTTGCAGCAGCGGGTCGGCCACGGGCGGCAGCTGCACGGCCAGCGTGCTGTTGGCGGCCAGGATGCGGCTGCGTTCTTCGGCGGCGGCGTCGGCTTTGCCGGGCGTGGGCGCCGAGCCGCCGTCGCCGCTGCCCCCGCAGGAAGCCAGCAGGGCCAGCGCGGCCGCGGCCAGCAGACGAAGGTGCGGGGCAGGGAAGGTGGCAGTGTTCATCGGCGGGCGGACAGGGTGGGTTGCTGGGCCAACTGCGTGATCTCGCGCACCAGGCGCGCGCGGTCGACGGGCACGCCGCTGTAGTGCTGCAGCAGTTCGCCGCGACCGTCGAAGAGGAAGAGCGTGGTGCGGTGGTCTTCGGGCGCGGGCTTGGCCTTGCGGATGTCGAGCGCGCGCATGCGCTCGATGAGCACGTCCACCTGAGCCGGCGCGCCGGTGGCGAAGCGCCAGCCGGGCAGGTCGGCACCCATGCGGCGCGCGAAGGCGGCCATGCTGGCCGGGGTGTCGTTCATGGGGTCGACCGACACCGACAGGAAGCGCACGGCCTCGCGCACCGCCGGCGCCAGCGCCTGGTGCACGTCCACCAGTTCCTTCACCTGCAAGGGGCAGGTGGTGGAGCAGCCGGTGAAGACGAAGTGCAGCAGCACCAGCCGGCCGCGCAGCGAGGCGGGCGCCACCGGCCGCGTCTGCTGGTCCAGCAGTTGCACGCCCTGCAGTGGCGTGGGTTGTGCCCAGGCGGTCGCTGCGCTCAGCAGGCACAGCAGCACCAGCAGCGCGCGTGTCATTCGGGGGTCCCTCGGCAGGCTGGCGCTCGAAGTCGGCGCCGTAACCAATGGACACAGTGTTGCCAAGCCGGCCGACGCCGGGCACCCCGCGCTTCGGGGGCGGGCCGTGTCATATCCCCGGGTTTTGCCGGCCATGTGGCGGCGCCCGGCAGCGCCATGTGCGACCCCTAGAATGCCCCGCCTTCACCTCCCAGAACCCCTCAGAAGGCCCGCATGTCGTCGTCAGGTGTCATTCGTATCCGCGGTGCGCGCCAGCACAACCTGAAGAACCTCGACCTCGACATCCAGACCGGCGAGCTCACGGTCGTCACCGGCCCCAGCGGCAGCGGCAAGAGCAGCCTGGTCTTCGACACGCTGTATGCCGAAGGCCAGCGCCGCTACGTCGAAACCTTCAGCGCCTACGCGCGCCAGTTCCTGGACCGCATGGACCGCCCGGCGGTGGACCGCGTGGATGGCGTGCCGCCGGCCATCGCCATCGACCAGACGAACCCGGTGCGCACGTCGCGTTCCACGGTCGGCACCATGACGGAGCTGAACGACCACCTGAAGCTGCTGTACGCGCGTGCGGCCCAGCTCTTCGACAAGCAGACGGCCTTGCCGGTGCGCCACGACACGCCGGAGACCATCTACGCCGACCTGATGGCACGCGCCGCCGCGGCCGGCGACCCGCGGCTGGTGTTCACCTTCCCCGTCGAGCTGCCGGCCGACACCACCGCCGAGCAGCAGGAACAGTGGCTGTCGGCCAGCGGCTTCACGCGCGTGCAGGCCGAGCGCATCGTCGGCACACGCAAGGTGCTGGACGTGGTGGCCGACCGCCTGCGCCTGGCCGGTGCGGAACGTGTGCGCGTGATGGAGGCCATCGAGCTGGCCATCAAGCGCGGCAGCGGGCGGCTCGCGGTGCATGTGGGCGAAGGCCCCGAACTCTGGCGCTACAGCACCGGCCTGCACTGCCCCGAGAGCGACCTGCGCTATGCCGACCCGCAGCCGGCGATGTTCAGCTTCAACAGCGCCTATGGCGCCTGCGACACCTGCCGCGGCTTCGGGCGTGTCATCGGCGTCGACATGGGGCTGGTGATCCCCGACGGCCGCAGGACGCTGCGCAACGGCGCCATCAAGCCCATGCAGACACCGGCCTGGAAGGACTGCCAGGACGACCTGATCAAGTACGCCGGCGAGGCCGGCATCCCGCGCGACACGCCGTGGTCGCAGCTGACGCCGGCGCAGCGCAGCTGGGTGCTGGACGGCACACCGCAATGGGCCGGCAGCTGGAACAAGCAGTGGTACGGCGTGCGCCGCTTCTTCGAATACCTGGAGAGCAAGGCCTACAAGATGCACATCCGCGTGCTCTTGTCCAAGTACCGCAGCTACACGCCCTGCGCCGCTTGCGGCGGCGCGCGGCTGAAGCTGGAGGCGCTGCTCTGGCGCATCGGTGACAAGGCGGGGGCAGACGATGTGCTACCTGCCGCCAAGCGCTACCTGCCGGTGGGCGCGGCCTGGTCGCGCGAGCAGCTGGAAGCGCTGCCGGGGCTGAGCCTGCACGACCTGATGCAGCTCAGCATCGACAGGCTGCGCCGCTTCTTCGACGCGCTGACCCTGCCGAGCACGATGCTCGACGACGCGCTGAAGCTGCTGCTGGACGAAGTGCGCACGAGGCTGAAGTACCTGTGCGATGTCGGCCTGGGCTACCTGAGCCTGGACCGCCAGAGCCGCACGCTCAGCGGCGGCGAGGTGCAGCGCATCAACCTGACCACCGCTTTAGGCACCAGCCTCGTCAACACGCTCTTCGTGCTGGACGAGCCCAGCATCGGCCTGCACCCGCGCGACATGAACCGCATCGTGCAGGCCATGCAGCGGCTGCGGGATGCCGGCAACACGCTGGTGGTGGTGGAACACGACCCGGCGGTGATGCTGGCCGCCGACAGACTCATCGACATGGGTCCGGGGCCGGGTGAACGCGGCGGCCAGATCGTCTTCGACGGCACGCCCGAAGCGGCGCGTGACGCCAACACGCTGACCGGCGCCTACCTCGGCGGCCGCAAGCAGGTGCACACGGGCTTTCGCAAGCTGGTGGCCGAGAACACGCCCAAGCTGGTGCTGGAAGGTGTGCGTGAACACAATCTGCAGAACGTCAGCGTCAGCCTGCCGCTGCAGCGCCTGGTGTGCGTGACGGGCGTCAGCGGCTCGGGCAAGAGCACGCTGATCCAGGACGTGCTGTACCCCGCGCTGGCGCGCCATTTCGGCAAGGCGACGGAAACGCCGGGCGAACATGACCGCCTGCTCGGTGCCGACCACCTGAGCGACGCCGTCTTCGTCGACCAGAGCCCCATCGGCAAGACCGCGCGCAGCAACCCGGCCAGCTACGTCGGCGCCTTCGACGAGCTGCGCAAGATCTTCGCCGATGCGCCGCTGGCGCGCGAGCGCAGCTACACCGCCGGCACCTTCAGCTTCAACGCTGGCGACGGGCGCTGCCCCACCTGCGGCGGCAGCGGCTTCGAGCATGTGGAGATGCAGTTCCTCTCCGACGTCTACCTGCGCTGCCCGGACTGCGATGGCAGAAGGTATCGCGCGGAAATCCTCGACGTGAAGATCGTGCGCGGGCCCATGCAGCTGAGCATTGCCGACGTGCTGGACCTCACCGTGGCCGAAGCCGCGCACTGGTTCCAGAACGACCGCGAAGTCGTCGCGCGGCTGCAGCCCATCATCGACGTGGGCCTGGACTACGTGCGCCTGGGCCAGCCGGTGCCGACGCTTTCTGGCGGCGAAGCGCAGCGCCTGAAGCTGGCCGGCTTCCTGGCCGAAGCGGCGGCATCCCCCATGCAGCGCGTGGCCAAGAAGGGCACGCTCTTCCTCTTCGACGAGCCCACCACCGGCCTGCACTTCGACGACATCGCCAAGCTGATGCGTGCCTTGCGCAAGCTGCTGGATGCGGGGCATTCGCTGCTCGTCATCGAGCACAACCTGGACGTGATCCGCGCCGCCGACTGGATCGTCGATCTCGGGCCCGAAGGCGGCGAAGAGGGCGGCGAGCTCATCTGCACCGGCACGCCCGACGACGTGAAGGCGCATCCCACATCGCACACCGGCCTGGCGCTGCGCGACTACGAGCAGGCCCTGGGCTTCGGCACGCTGAAGGCCGAGGAAGGCCGCGCGCTGCAGAGCGTGCTGCGCGCCGCAAGGCGTGCCCGGCAGGATGGCGAAGACAGCATCCGCATCGTCAATGCCAAGGAAAACAACCTCAAGAGCCTGAGCGTGGACAT
>JANNFE010000214.1:0-11558 GCA_031379415.1 Betaproteobacteria bacterium
CTGCTGCGTGATCACCGCGGCCAGCATGTGGGCTTGCTGGCGCCGCTGGTCGTCAACCGCAAGGGCGTCTACACCGACCTGGCCAAGTGGGCCAAGGCCCGCGGCCACACGCACCTGCGCGTGGACGGCGAGTTCCTGAGCTTGAGCCCGTTCCCGCGCATCGACCGCTTCAAGGAACACACGCTGGAACTGCCGGTGGGCGACATCGTCATCGCGCCAGAGAACGAAGCCGAGTTGCGCATGCTGCTGAGCAAGGCGCTGGACCTGGGCAAGGGCGTTCTGCACCTGTTGCATCCACTTTCCGGCCTGGACGACAGCATGGTGCCCGGCGGCACGCAAGGCCGCGGCATCGGTGAGGTGACGGTGTTTAGCACCAAGCGAGCCTGTCCTGTCTGCGGCACCAGCTACCCCGAACTGGACCCGCGCATGTTCAGCTACAACAGCAAACACGGCTGGTGCACGCGCTGCGTCGGCACCGGGCTGAAGCTCACGCGCGAGCAGCGCAAGGCCTACGACGATTCCGTCCGCGATGACGACAACAAGGGGCGCGAGCAGAGCTTCCCCTCCGAGGAAGCCGAGGTCGAAGGTGTCGTCGACGAGCCCTGCAGCGACTGCGGCGGCGCGCGCCTGAACCCGGCCTCGCGCGGTGTGACCTTCGAGGCGCAGGCCATCAGCGACATCGCGCGCCTCTCTGTCAGCGACACGCGGAAGTGGATCGCCGCCCTGCAACTGCACGGCCGTGACGCCGACATCGCCCGCGACGTGGTGAGCGAGATCGCCAGCCGCCTGGAGTTCCTGGAAGACGTGGGTCTGGGCTACCTGACGCTGGACCGCGCCGCGCCCACGCTCAGCGGCGGCGAAGCCCAGCGTATCCGCCTGGCTGCGCAACTCGGCAGCAACCTGCAGGGTGTGTGCTACGTGCTCGACGAGCCCACCATCGGCCTGCACCCGCGCGACAACGGCATCCTCCTGAATGCCCTGGCCAAGCTGGGCGCCGCCGGCAACACGCTGGTGGTGGTGGAGCACGACGAAGACACCATCCGCCGCGCCGAACACATCATCGACATCGGCCCCGGCGCCGGCAAGCGTGGCGGCCGGCTGGTGGCCGAAGGCACCGCGGCCGACCTGTCGCGCGCGCCGGATTCACTCACCGGCCGCCTGCTGGCGAGCCCCTTGCGCCACCCGCTGGTGCCGCGGCGCGAGATCGACTGGCACGCCCCGGCCTTGATGCTGCGCGGCGCCACGCTGCACAACCTGCAGGAGGTGGACCTGCGCATCCCGCTCGGCCGCCTGGTGGCGGTGACGGGCGTGTCCGGTTCGGGCAAGAGCACGCTGGCCCGCGACGTGTTGCTGGCCAACGTGCAAAGTGCGCTGACCGCGAAGTCCGCAAGTTCGAGGAAGTGGCAGGGCTGCATCAGCCTGGAAGGCTTCCAGCACATCGACCGCGTGCTGGAAGTCGACCAGACGCCCATCGGCAAGACGCCGCGCAGCTGCCCGGCCACCTACATCGGCTTCTGGGACGCCATCCGCAAGCTCTACACCGAGACGCTGGAAGCGCGTGCCCGCGGCTACACCGCGGCGCGCTTCAGCTTCAACACCGGCGACGGGCGTTGCCCGGCCTGCGAGGGCCAGGGCGTGCGCACCATCGAGATGAGCTTCCTGCCGGATGTGAAGGTGCACTGCGACACCTGCCACGGTGCGCGCTTCAACCCGGAGACACTGGCGGTGAGCTGGCGCGGCAAGAGCATAGGCGACGTGCTGCGCATGGAGGTGGACGAGGCGGTGGGCTTCTTCGCCAGCATGCCGAACATCAGCCACCCGCTGCAGCTGCTGGCCGACGTGGGGCTGGGTTACCTGACGCTGGGCCAGCCTTCGCCCACGCTGAGCGGCGGCGAGGCGCAGCGCATCAAGCTCGTCACCGAACTCAGCAAGGTGCGCGACGACGTGACGCGCCGCGGCCAGAAGCCGCCGAAGACGCTGTACGTGCTGGACGAACCGACGGTGGGCCTGCACATGGCCGACGTGGAGAAGCTCATCCGCGTGCTGCACCGGCTGGTGGACGGCGGCCACAGCGTGGTGGTCATCGAACATGACCTGGACGTGATTGCCGAAGCCGACTGGGTGGTGGACCTGGGGCCGGATGGCGGTGCCGCGGGCGGGCGCGTGGTGGTGGCGGGCACGCCCGAGGCGGTGGTGACGGCGAGGTCGCACACGGGGGTGGCGTTGGCGCCGGTGCTGGCGCGCGGCGCGACCTGAAATGCAAGACGCCGCCCCCAGGCGGCGTCCGTGTCGGCTGCAGCGCAGCTTCAGTCTTGCTTGCGGCGCTTGAACGCCAGCAGCGCCAGCCCCAGGCCCATCATGGCCCAGGTGCCGACCTCGGGGATCGGTGCCAGGGTGTAGTTGATGTTGTCCACGCCCACCCAGTCATTGAACGAACCGGGGCGGATGGCGACGCTGGTCACCGGGCCGGCGAAGCTCAGCACGAACTGGCCGGTGCTGGAGCCAGACACGGTGCCAACCAGCGCGGCGCCGTTGTAGGCGAACAGCGTCACGTCGGCGGCCGTGGACACACCCGCAAAGGCGGCGCTGAAGCCGGTGGCCACGCCAGCGAAGGTGATGGTGAAGCTGGGGTCGCCATCTTCGCTCAGCCAGCCGGCGAAGCTGCGCAGGATGTTGCCGCTGACCAGACCCGCCGGCGTGCCCAGGCCGCCGACATCGGTGCCGGTGCTGGAGACGATGGTCATGTCACTGTTGCTCGCCCAGTCTTCACCGCTGGTCGACGTGCCGGCGCCACTGAAGGCATTGGCCGAAAACGTGGCGCCTTGGGCGGCGTACTGGTTTGACAGGGTGGTGCCCGCCACCAGGTCCTCGAAAGTCAGCGTCGTGGCGCTGGCTTGGCTGGCGGCCAGTAGCAAACCTGAAGCCAGGATGGTGAATGAAGCCTTCTGAGTCATACGGATTCCTCGACAAACGGGCCCGGCGGTGCCGCAACCCTGGGTTGAAAACGCCTCAACGCGCACAAAGACAC
This sequence comes from Betaproteobacteria bacterium, assembly GCA_031379415.1. Classification (GTDB taxonomy): domain Bacteria; phylum Pseudomonadota; class Gammaproteobacteria; order Burkholderiales; family Burkholderiaceae_C; genus Rubrivivax. The sequence continues at coordinate 3,029 of JANNFE010000214.1, forward strand.
GACGGTAGCGTATGCGCCTGCATTGTCCGCAAGGTCTACGGACCACGATAACCGTCCGGCCCGTGAATGCAGCCCCGCGTCCGCGGGGGTGGCGCCTGCTGCAAAGGCCCCCGGCCGCGGGATGCGCCAGCAGCTTCCGGCACGGCAGCTGCTGGCCGTGCTGCGAGTTTTCTGCAATGCCCCGCGGTCCGGCGGCGTCGCACAATCGACGCTCTTCCTTCAGCTGGAGCTGTTTCATGCGCGACGCCCGTTCCTTCCTGCTCGCTGCCGTGGCTGCCATGGCCACTGCGGCCACGCTGCCGGCGCAAGCGCAGGTGGTGTTCACGGCTTCGTCGTGGCTGTCCCCTGCGCATGCGCTGACCGAGACGCAGAAGGCCTGGTGCGCCCAGCTTGAGCAGAAGACCGCCGGCAAGGCCAAGTGCAACCTGCTGCCGCGCGGCGTGGCGGCACCGCCGGCCACGTTCGACGCCGTGCGCAACGGCCTGGCTGATCTGTCGTTCACCGTGCACGGCTACACGCCGGGGCGTTTCGTCACCACGCAGATCGCTGAATTCCCCTTCCTGGGCAACAACAGCGAGCCGGTATCGGTGGCCTTCCAGCGCCTGTACGCGAAGACGCCGGCCATGGCTGACGAGCACAAAGGCGTGAAGGTGCTGGCCGTCTTTACGCACGGCCCGGGCATCGTCTTCAACACCAAGCGCCCCATTACCAAGGCCGACGAACTGGTCGGCCTGAAGTGGCGCGTGGGCGGCGGCATGGTCAATGAGATCAGCAAGGCCCTCGGCATGAACGTCACGCTCAAGCCGGCGCCCGAGAGCTACGAGCTGCTGTCCACCGGCGTCATGGACGGCACGCTGTTCCCCGCCGAAAGCGTGGAGAGCTTCAAGATCGACAAGGTCATCAAGTACGGCACCACCTTCCCGGGTGGCCTGTACAACACGAGCTTCGTGTTCATGATGAACCAGGCCAAGTACGACGCGCTGCCGGCCGACATCAAGAAGGCCGTGGACGAGTTGTCGGGCGAAGCCGCAGCCCGTTTGTTCGGCCAGGCCTGGGACAAGGTCGACCGGCGCGGCCTGGCCTTCATGCAGGTGGCCGGCGTGCAGCTGAGCAAGGCCGACCCGGCCTTCGTGAAGGTGGTCGGCGACAAGGTGGCGCCGCTGGTCGACAACTGGGCCAAGGCTGCCGAGGCCAAGGGCATGAAGGACCCGAAGAAGGCGCTGGCCGATTTCCGCGCCGAGATCACCAAGCTGCAGTGAAGCGCCTGCTCGCCACCTTGTGCGGCACCATTGCCGCGGTGGCGCTCTTCGCCATCATGCTGCTGACGCTGGTGGACGTGGCGGGCCGCAAGCTGCTCAGCACCTCGGTGCCGGGCTCGCTGGAACTGACCGAGCTGCTGCTGGTGGCGGTGATCTTCGCCGGGCTGCCGCTGGTTTCGCTGGCTGGCGAGCATGTGGTCTTTGACTCGCTGGACCCGTGGCTGCCGCGCGCCCTGCGGCGCGTGCAGCGCCTGCTGGTGAACGCGCTGTGCGTGGCGGCACTGGCCGGCATGGCCTGGCTGATGTGGCAGAAGGCCGGGCAGATGGCGTCCTACGGCGACACCACGGCGCAGCTGAGGCTGCCGCTGGGCCCCTTCGTCATGCTCATGAGCGTGCTGCTGGGCGTAACGGCCGCGGTGCACGCGCTGCTGATGGGGCAGCCTGAAGAGCCAGAGCCGCCGGCCGGCGCTGCTTCGTGAGCGCCGCGCTGCTCGGCTTCGGCGCCGTCTTCGTTCTGGCGCTGCTGCGCATCCCGCTGGCCTTTGCGATGGGACTGGTCGGTTTCGTCGGCCTGGGCCTGCTGCGCGGCTGGGCACCGACCATGGCCAATGCGGCGCAGGTGGTCTACGACACCGGCTTCGCCTACACGCTGAGCGTGGTGCCCCTCTTCATCCTGATGGGCAACTTCGTGGCGCGCGCCGGGCTGGCGCACGAGCTCTTCCGCGCCGCGTATGCGTTCATTGGACATGTGCGCGGCGGCCTGGCGCATGCCACGGTGCTGGCCTGCGCCGGCTTCGGCGCCATCTGCGGCAGCAGCATCGCCACCGCAGCCACCATGAGCAAGGTGGCCTACCCGCCGATGAAGAAGCTGGGTTATGCCGACCACCTGAGCACCGGCGTCATCGCCGCCGGCGGCACGCTGGGCATCATGATCCCGCCGTCGACCATCATGGTCATCTACGGCATCGTCACCGAGACGAACATCGGCAAGCTCTTCGCCGCCGGCATCCTGCCCGGGCTGCTGTGCGCGGCGCTGCTGATGGCTGGTGTGGCCTGGATCACCTGGCGTGACCCGGCTGCCGGCCCGGCCGGTGAACGCACACCCTGGCCCGAGCGCTGGGCCGCGCTGCGCGGCATCTGGGGCGTGGCGCTGCTGGTGGTGGTGGTGCTGGGCGGCATCTACGGCGGCGTGTTCACGGCCACGGAAGGTGCGGGCATCGGGGCTTCGGGCGCCTTCTTCTTCGCGCTGGCGCGGCGGGCGCTGACGCTGCCGGTGCTGATGCAGGTGCTGGTGGAAAGCGCCCGCACCACGGCCATGCTCTTCACCATCCTCATCGCCGCGATGCTGTTTTCCAGCTTCGTCAACTTCACCAGCATGCCGGCCGACCTGAAGGACTGGATCCTGCACCAGGGCCTGAGCCCGCTGATGGTGGTGGGCGCGATGATGGTCATCTACGTGCTGCTGGGCACCATCATGGAAGAGCTGAGCATGGTGCTGCTCACCATCCCGGTGTTCTTCCCCATCGTCACCGGGCTGGGCTTCGACCCGGTGTGGTTCGGTGTGCTCATCGTGCTGGTGGTGCAGATCGGGCTCATCAGCCCGCCGGTGGGCATGAACCTCTTCGTGCTGAACGCGCTGCTCAAGGGCGTTTCGCTGCGCGAGATCTTCCGCGGCGTCTGGCTCTTCGTGCTGATGCTGGTGCTGGCGCTGGTGGTGGTGCTGGAATTCCAGCCGCTCAGCCTGTGGCTGCCTTCGATGATGCGCTGACTGTTTGCGCCTGTCTGCGGGCCCGCCACCAATTCCAGACCCGCCAGCCCAGCAGCAGGGCCACGATGCTGGCGTAGATGGCCGGCTCGCCGAAATTGAGCTTGCCGGCGCGCATCCAGAAGAAGTGCAGCACGCCCAGCAAAGCCACCGCGTAGACGGCCTTGTGCAGCGTCTGCCAACGCCTGGCGCCCAGCGCCTTGATGGCGCGGTTGAACGAGGTGGCGGCCAAGGGCACCATCAGCAGCAGTGCCGTCGTACCGACCAGGATGAAGGGCCGCTTCGGGATGTCCTTCAGGATGGCGTCGAGGTCGAAGCCCATGTCGAGCCAGGCGAAACCCAGGAAGTGCAGGCAGGCGTAGAAGAAGGTGAACAAACCCAGCATGCGGCGCAGCCGCGCCAGCGCATGCCAGCCGGTGATCTGGCGCAGCGGCGTCACCGTCAGCGTCAGGCACAGGAAGCGCAAGGTCCAGTCGCCGGTGCTGCGGATCAGGTGCTCGGCGGGGTTGGCCCCCAGCGCGTCGGTCCAGGCGCCGTAGAACAGCCAGGCGAAAGGCAGCAGCGCCGCCAGGAAGAGCAGCGGTTTGGCTTCGTGGCGCATCAACCAGCGGTTCATGCCGCGCACCAGCGGTTCACGTCGGTGCGGCCCCGCGCGTCAATAGAACTTCTTGAGGTCCATGCCGGCATAGAGCTGCCCCACCTGGGCCTCGTAGCCATTGAACATCAGCGTCGGCCGGCGCTTGGCGAAGAGGCCGCTTTCTTCGCCCAGGCGACGTTCGGTGGCCTGGCTCCAGCGTGGGTGGTCGACCTTCGGGTTGACGTTGGAATAGAACCCGTACTCGCTGGGGATGGCCGTTTCCCAGCTGGTCTTGGGCTGCTTCTCGACGAAGCGGATCTTCACGATGGACTTGCCGCTCTTGAAGCCGTACTTCCACGGCAGCACGGCGCGCACGGGGGCACCGCTCTGGTTGGGCAGCAGCTCGCCGTAAAGGCCGAAGGCCAGCAGCGCGAGCGGGTGCATGGCTTCGTCCAGGCGCAGGCCTTCGACATAGGGCCACTCCAGGCTGCCCTGCGCAAGCCCCGGCATCTGGGCGCGGTCGGCCAAGGTCACGAACTGCACGTACTTGGCGTTGCCCGTGGGTTCCACGCGCTTGATGAGTTCGGCGAGTGAATAGCCGACCCAGGGCACCACCATCGACCAGCCTTCCACGCAGCGCAGCCGGTAGACGCGCTCTTCCATCGGCGCCAGCTTGAGCAGCGCATCCAGGTCCCAGGTGCCGGGCTTCTTGACTTCGCCTTCGATGGCCACCGTCCAGGGCCGCGTCTTCAGCGTGCTGGCGTAACGCGCCGGGTCGCTCTTGTCGGTGCCGAACTCGTAGAAGTTGTTGTAGGTGGTGATGTCGGCGTAGGGCGTGAGCTTCTCCGTCGTGCTGGCGCCCGCTACGGCGCTCTTGGCGCCGGGCAGCGGCGCCAGCTTGCCGGGGCGCGTGACCTGGCCCCAGGCCGGCAAGGCGCCGATGGCCGCACCCGCGGCCAGCCCCTGCATCAGGCGGCGCCGCGCCTGGTAGACGGGGCGCGGCGTGATCTCGGAAGCCACCGGGTGGGCATAACCACGGTCTTTCAGGACAAACATCTTCACTCCAGGTGCGTAGCTGCTGCTGTCGGCGGGCGAAGCCGCTTCTTACAGCTTGTGGGCCACAAAGGCCGACGGGCCGGTACAAGACCGGCCCGTCGTCAGGGATGAGGCAGGGTGGTTCAGCGCAGGCCGGCGATGTAGTCGGACACGGCCTTGATCTCGCGGTCGCTCAGCTTGCCGGCAATCGTCATCATCTGGGCGTTGTTGGCGCGCGTGCCGCTGCGGAAGGCGAGCAGCTGCGCTTCGGTGTAGTCGCCGTGCTGGCCGCCCAGGCGCGGGTACTGCGCTGGGATGCCGGCACCGTTCGGGCTGTGGCAGCCGGCGCAGGCGGGCACGGCCTTGGCGAGGATGCCGCCGCGGTAGATCTGCTCGCCCAGGCTCACGGTGTCCTTGCTCTTCGCGAAGCCGGGCTTGGCCGTCTTGCTGGCGTAGAACGCTGCCACGTGCTTCATGTCGTCGTCGCTGGTGAGCGTGAGCGCCATGCCCGACATCACCGCGTTCTTGCGCTTGCCGGTCTTGTATTCGGACAGTTGCTTGAAGATGTACTCCGGGTGCTGGCCCTGCAGGATGGGGTTGGCCGGGGTGCCGCGTGAGCCGTCTGCGGTGTGGCAGGCCTGGCAAGCGGCCGCCAAGGCCTGGCCCTTGGCGGGGTCGGCCTTGAAGGTGGACGCGGGGGTGGCGGCCCAGGCAGACATGCAGGGCAGCAGGGACAGCGCGGCCGCTGCCAGGGCGGGCTTCAGAATCGACGTCGAGCGCGAAGTCATGCGGGAGCCTTCAAGGAAAGAGTTTCTGCAAACAGCAAAGCGCCGAATTTTACAATGTCCCATGACAAGCAGCTTTCATGTGCCTACGGCCGCCGCCGCCGACCCCGGTAATCTCGCCAAGGCCGCCCTGGCCTGGGCGCACAGCGCGCGTTTCTTCACCACCGCCAGCCAACTGGTGCAGCTGCCGGCCAGCGAGACGCCGGAGATCGCCTTCGTCGGCCGCAGCAATGCCGGCAAGTCCACCGCCATCAACCGGCTGGCGCAGCAGAAGCGCCTGGCCTTCGCGTCGCGCACGCCGGGGCGCACGCAGCACATCAACCTCTTCCACGTCGGCCCGAAAGACGCGCCCGATGCGCTCTTCGCCGACCTGCCGGGCTACGGCTATGCGGCGGTGGAGCGCAGCGCCAAACTGCGCTGGCAGGAGGTGATGGCCGACTACCTGCAGTTGCGCCGGCCGCTGCACGGCGTGGTGCTGATGATCGACTCGCGCCTGGGTTTTACCGAGCTCGACCAGCGCCTGCTGGCGCTCATCACGCCGCGTCTGGCCAATGGCGAGGTGCGCCTGCTGGCGTTGCTGACCAAGGCCGACAAGCTGAACCGCAGCGATGGCCAGGCCTCGCTGCAGCGCGCGCAGGAGCTGCTGGGCGAGGTCTCGACCGAAAATTCGGACATCGGTGTGACGCTGTTCTCGGCGCTGTCGCAGCAGGGGCTGGGCGACGTGGCGCAGACGCTGCACGGCTGGATCCACCCGGCGTTGCCGCCCGAACCGGCGGCGCCACTGGCCTGACAGCCACGCTCAGGCGGCGGCCGCCGCCATCTGTTCTTGCACCCGCGCTGCGGCGCTGCCGACGATGGAGCGCTGCTTCAGCGTCTTGGCCAGACGTTCGCTGTGCATGGTGAGCAGCGCGCCGCGGCGGATGGCCCAGGTGGTGTCCGACGCACCGTCACCGAACAGCCAGACCTCGCGCCGCTCGCCTGGCCACAGCAGGCGCGCCTGCACCCAGCGGCCCTGCAGGAACATGCGCACCCAGTCGCCAGGGCGCAGGCCGTCGAGCCAGCCGTCGGTGGTGGCCGGTGAGCGCGTGGCCCGTGCGGGTTCTTCCAGCAGTTCGGCCGGCACGGTGTCGAGCTCGGGCACGTCCAGCGTGCCCTGAAAGCCCGACAGCATGGGCTGGCCGCTGGCGATCTTGTCTTCCAGCTTCTGCAGCGCGCCGATCTGGCTGGCCGCCGAGGTGAGCCGGCGCGTCAGGCGCTTCTGCAGGAAGCCGTCCAGCCGCTCCAGCGCCCAGCGGTAGAGGCCGTTGTTCTGCTCGGGTTCATGGGCCACCTGGTCGATGGTGCTGAGCGCGTTCTTCAGCAGCAGCACGCGGTCGGGGTCTGACGGGTCGGGTGCCATCTCGGCCTCGAAGGCCAGCCGGTTGATGAACAGCCACAACGGGTGCTTGTCCTGGTCGAGCATGCCGCCGTCGCGCAGGATCAGGCGCATGGCCGGGCCGTGCAGGCGGCTGATGATCTGGCGCACATCGGGCGGCACGCGCTCGTCGGCCAGCATGGCTTCGAACAGGCGGCTCACCAGCTCGATGGACTGGCGGTCGATGCGGTTGTTGGTGGTGCGCGCCACGTCGCGCCAATGCTCGTGGCGCGGTGCGCCCTTCTGCGGCGCTGCATGCCCACGGTCCTGGCCTTCGTAACTGAGCGGAATGTCCTGCTGCGCCGGCATGGTGTCGCGCATGCGGTGCAGGTCGGGGCTGAAGGTGGTCTCGTTGGCGCGCGGGCCGCGGCGCGAGCCCGAAGGCAGGATCATCGTGCGGTGCGCCGCCGGCTCCACGCCCAGCGACTCCAGCCGCGACGAGGCTGCCGCGTAGCTCTTGCGCAGCAGTTGCGCCAGCGGCGTGCCGGCGTGGCGCATGAAGGCCAGCTGGTGCCCGCGCGACAGCGGCAGTGCCTGCGCGGCGGCCCACACGGCGCGTGCGTAGGCCTCGGGGCGGAAGGGGTTGTGGTCGGTGCTGACGTCCATGTCGCCGACGAGCGACGAGATGAAGGTCTGAAGCTCGCGCAGTTCGTATTCGGCGGTGCTCTTGATGGCTTCGATGGTGTGCGACAGCTCGACGTCCATCGCCACTTCTTCTTCGCCCACCAATGCCAGCGACAGCTTCTTGCTCGTCTTGGGTACACCCTTGGGCTCGCGCTGCGTGAGCTCGCCGTCGACATGCTCGCGCAGGGCGCGCAGGAAATAGTCGCCCAGGCGCGGCCGCTGCGACAGCGCCGACTGCATCAGGTCACCGATGGTCGAACGCTGCATGGGCGGCATCGAGGGCAGCGCCTTGCGCGCGTGTTCGAGCGTGCCGTCGATGAGCTGGTCGAAGAGCAGCGGCGCACGCAGCAACTCGTCTTCGACGTATTGCCGAAGTGCGGGTGAAATGGGGCGACCAGCCATGGCGAGGATTATCGTGCCCCGAAATGGGGCCGATCAAAGAAAAAGGCCTGCGGAAACCCCGCAGGCCTTTCGTGACGTAACGGCCCGTCGGGTTGAGCGGCAAGGGCAACGCCCTTGTCCGCTCGAACCCGCCGGCGTATTCCGGCGGCAAAGCCGTCCGGAATAAGCTTACATGTCCATCCCGCCCATGCCACCCATGCCGCCCATGCCACCGGGCATGCCGCCGCCGGACGATTCTTCCTTCGGTGCTTCGGCCACCATGGCCTCGGTCGTCAGGATCAGCGAAGCGACCGAGGCCGCGTTCTGCAGCGCCGTGCGCGTCACCTTCGTCGGGTCCAGGATGCCCATCTCGATCATGTCGCCGTAGGTGTCGTTCGCGGCATTGAAGCCGTAGTTGCCCTTGCCGGCCAGCACCGCGTTGACCACCACGCTCGGCTCACCACCGGCGTTGTAGACGATCTCGCGCAGCGGCGACTCGACGGCCTTGAGCACCAGCTTGATGCCGGCGTCCTGGTCGGCGTTGTCGCCCTTCAGCGTGGTACCCAGCGCCTGGCGGGCACGCAGCAGCGCCACGCCACCACCGGCCACGATGCCTTCTTCCACCGCCGCACGCGTGGCGTGCAGGGCGTCTTCGACACGCGCCTTCTTTTCCTTCATCTCGACTTCGGT
>JANNFE010000218.1:0-37851 GCA_031379415.1 Betaproteobacteria bacterium
GAATTGGCGATGAGGTCGTTGTCGAAGATGGCCAGCCGCTCGGCAAAGCGCAGGCCTTCTGGCGTGGCCACGACGCGGTCGAGGTAGCGGCCCACCGACAGGATCTCGGGCATGGCGTCGCGCTTGGTGCGGATGACGACGTAGCTGGCCTCGCAGTGCAGGCTGCCATCGGCACAGCGTTCCAGCAGGCGCGGCAGGCCGACGACGTGGCGCTGGTAGTAGGGGTCGTGGTAGATGGTTTCGGCAGCGCCGAAGACGCGGTCCTTCAGCATGCCGCGGCTTTCGAAGGACAGGGTCGCCAGCGGCAGGCCGCGGTCGAAGTTTTCGCGCGACTGCAGCTTGTAGATGGCGTCCTCGGTGAAGAAGTCGGGCCAGCGCGTGAAGTCGCCGCTGTCCAGCACGGCGGCACAGTCGCCGTAGAGCGCGTGCAGCGCCAGCAGTTCGTGGGCTTCCAGTGCTGCGGCGGTCATCACAGCCCCATCACTTCGCGCCAGTAGCCGTACATGCCGCGGATGAGCGTCTCGGTGACCATGTGGTCGGTGGGCCGCACGTCGCGGCCGTCGAGTTCGCTCAGCGTGCGCGCCTGGCCGTTGGCGGCGAAGGCCTGCTGCGCGAATTCGATGACCTCGCCGTCGTCGGCCGAGACGAAGCCGGCCGGCCCGAAGAGATTGGCCTGGCGCAGGCGGCGCCGGGTCATGGCCTCGTCATCGTCGGCAAAGCCGAAATGCGTCCACACGAAGTCGAAGACGCCGGGCGCCACAGGCTGGATGTGGCGCGTGGACATCGAATTCACCTGCTGCTGGATGATGAGGCTGGGGAACAGCGTGGTCATCACCACGGTGGGGCCGTTCCACCAGGGCTCGGGCACCACGTCGAGCAGGCGCGGATCGTGCAGCTTCATGTCGGCGCGGAAGCTGTTCACGCCTTGTGTCACCGCGCCCGCACCACCGTCGTTGCGGCGGCTCACCATGCTGGCGTGGCGGTGCCTGGCGTCCAGCACCATCTGGCTCTTCTGATCAGCCCGCCAGAGGCCGAAGGTCACGAACCACGTGTGCAGCAGGCCGGGGTGGTAGGGGTCCTTGATGTTCTCCTGCATCAGTTTCCAGTTGGCCGGGATGCGCTGGCGGTTGTAGCCCAGCAGCTGCAGCGGCCGGCCGTGGAAGATGCGGTCGACGTAGTGCAACACCTCGGGGCCGACGAAGTCTTCGAAGGGCTCGACCTCATGGTCGAAGCTGGCGAAGACCACACCGCCGCGGCGCGCCACCTTCAGGCGCGTGAGACCGTGGTCCTTCAGGTTGAAGTCGGGCGGCATGCCGCCATTGATGCGCCCGTCCTGCCCGTCCTGCTTTAGGCCCTGGCGGAACGGCAGGCCCTGCAGTTCGCCCGTCAGCTTGTAGGTCCAGCGGTGGTAGGGGCAGGTGAAGGTGTTGACGTGGCCATGCCGTTCGCGGCAGAAGGCCACGCCGCGGTGGGCGCAGCGGTTTTCCACGACGTGGATCTCGCCGTCGGTGTTGCGCACCATGATCACGCTGCGCTCGCCGACCACGCTGCGGCGATAGTCGCCGTGCTCGGGCACCTCGCACTCCAGGCCCACGTAGCACCAGTGGCCGCGGTAGAAGAAGCGCTCCAGTTCCTGGCGGTAGATGTCTTCGCGCGTGTAGGCCCAGCCCGGTACGCGGCTGGTCGGAGCGTTGCCCCAGTCGCTGGGCGCAGCAGCGATGTCTGCGGGCAGGGCGGCGTTCATGGGCGGTGCTCCCGGAGCTTGTCCCGCACTTTAGCGCTGCGGCTTGCGCATGGCCTCGCAGGGGTCGGGCCGCGGCTGCGGCGCGGTGAAGACGCGGCGGTCGTAGGCCGTAGTCTCATCGCCCGTCTCCAGCACGCCGATGGCCTCGGTGCGCGCACGCACCGCTGGTGGCAACCAGCGCGGCGCGCCGATGTCGGTGCGCACATGGCCGTTGCCGGCCAGCAGCACGGCGCCGCGTTCGGCATGCGTGACCAGCGCACGCGCCATGGCTTGATCGCGCGCCACTTGTGCAAGCGCCATGCGGTTCGCGGTGGTCTTGTCGAGCATGCCGCAGTGGCTGGCTTCGATGTCGGCGGCCTGCGCCGCCAGCACTTCGTCCGGCACAGCGGCGTTGAAGCCGTGTGCGGCCAGGCCTTCGCGCATGACCTGGCGCGCTTCGTCGCGCGCCACGTTGGCGGCCACGATGGGCAGGCCGTACTGGAGCGCCAACGCGATGAAGGGGCGGTAGTAGTCCCACTTCCAGCCCACCGGTCCAGCGGCGGCGATGAGCGCGTCGGCGTCGGGCGCTGGCGTGGCGGCGAGCAGGCGGTCGATGGCCGGCTGCTTGTCGCGGTCGAACTGTTCCAGCACCAGCGCCGGGCGCGCGCCGGCAGCCAGTGCGGCGCGGAAGGCGTCCAGCCGCAGCGCGTGCTGCGCGGCGTTGTCGTGCACCTCGCCCAGCAGCACCACGGGTTGCATGAAGCGCAAGGGCGCCACGCCCGTGGTGTTGCAGGCCGCCAAGCTCAGGGTCGCCAGCACGGCCAGCGCACGCTTCACGGCTTGAGCGTCTGTTCGATGAAGGCCATCAGCGCCGCGAAGTAGTAGTCGCTGTTCTCGCGCCGCGCGAAGCCGTGGCCTTCGTTGTCGGCCAGCAGGTACCACACCGGCGTGCCGCGGGCCTGCAGGCTGCGCACGATCTGCTCGCTCTCGGTCCAGGGCACACGCGGGTCGTTCCTGCCCTGCGCCACCATCAGCGGCTTGGTGATGCGGTCGACGCGGCTCAGCGGCGAGATGCCTTGCAGGAAGGCGCGCATGGCCGGGTCGCGCTCGTCGCCGTATTCCACGCGGCGCAGGTCGCGGCGGTAGCTCTCGGTGTTCTCCAGGAAGCTGACGAAGTTGCTGATGCCCACCGCGCTCATGGCGCCCGCAATGCGGTCGGCCAGCAGCGTGCTGGCGGCCAGCGCCATGTAGCCGCCGTAGCTGCCGCCGGTGACAAGCACGCGCTGCGCGTCCAGGCGCGGATGCGTGGCCATCCAGTCGATGGCGGTGCCGAGGTCCTTCACCGAGTCTTCGCGCAGGCGGCCGTTGTCCAAGGACAGGAAGGTCTTGCCGTAGCCGCTGCTGCCGCGCACGTTGGGCTCGAAGATGGCGATGCCGTAGGTCTGCATCAGATGGTTGTTGCGCCCCTGCCAGCCCAGCCGGGCCTGGCTCTCGGGCCCGCCGTGCACCTGCATCAGCACCGGCCGACGGCCCGTGAAGCGCGCCGGCGGCAGCGTGAGGATGCCGCTGATGGTGCGGCCGTCGAAGCTCTTCCAGCGCACCACCTGCTGCTCGGGCAGGCTCTTCAGGTCCAGGCCTTCGGCGCCTGCGGGCTGCGTCCAGGCGGCCAGCGTGCCGCGCACCAGGTCCAGGCTGTGCACCTGGGCCGGCCCCTGCGTGCTGCTCACCACCACGGCCAGCTCGTTGCTGCCGGCGTGGAAGCGGCTGCGCGTGACGCCGCCCGCCGGCAGCGCCGGCATGGCGCGCGCGGCGCCGGTGGCAGCGTCGATCAGACGCAGCTCGCTGCGCCCGTCGATGTTGACCAGGATGGCCAGCGTGCGGCCATCGCGGCTGCTGCCGGCATAGCGCACGTCCCAGCCGGCCTGCGCCGTCAGGCGCGTCAGCGCGCCACTGGCCAGATCCAGCCGCAGCAGTTCGTCGAACTCGCCATGGCGGTCACTGCTCACGAAGAGCGCGCGGCCATCGGCCGACCAGGCGGCCACGTCGTGGCTGGCCGCCAGGGTCTCACCGGGCGCGGGCAGCAGCTTGCGGCGTTGGCCGCTGGCCATGTCGATGAGCCACAGCTCGGACTCGGTGGCCGAGACATAGCGCGAGATGGCGAGCTGCTTCTCGTCGGGCGACACCTCGGCCGGCTCCCAACCGCCGCCGGGCAGTTCGGCCAGCGCGCGCGCGGCGGCGGGGTTCATGGGGTCCACCAGCGACAGCGTGGTGTTCACCTCGCTGCGCCGGCCGCCGGCGGCGGTGCGGTCCAGCGGCACCGAGCCCACGACAAGCAACGAGCGCGACTTGACCCAGGCCAGCAGCCCATGGCGCTGGCCGGCCGGCGTGAGCTGCGTGACGGCGCGCGTCTCGGGGTCGAGGCGGAAGAGCTGGAAGGCCTCGTCGCCGCCGCTGCCGCGCGAGAACACCACGAAGCGGCCCTCGCGGGGCTCCCATTCGGCGTTGCTGACGGGGTCGGCACCGTCGGTGAGGGCTTCGGGCGCGGCCATTGGCGTGCGCAGGCGGTACAGCTGGGTGGTGCTGGCGCCGGGTGGGCGGTGCGCCACCAGCATCTCGCGCTGGGTGGGATGCCAGTCGACGAAGGTGTGGCCGGCCACGCGGCCATAACGCTGCGCGGCGTCGATCTGCGCACGCGGGAGGGGCGGCACGCCTTCCAGGCGCATGCCCGCGGGCACGGGCAGCAGCGCGGCTGCGGCCGGCGGCGCCGGTGGTGTGCCCTGCGGCGTGACGCAGCCGCCCAAAACGAGAATCGCCGCGAGTGCGGCGATCCAGGGTGCGGGGGACGGGTCGTGTTTCATGGCCGGCATGCTAGCCGGCCGGTGATCACGCCGTCTGCTCGATGCCGGCAATGGCCCAGGCGCGGCTGTCGTCATGGGGCTTGACGAGGTGCCAGACTTCGTTGAAGGCCACGGGCTTGCCGTCCTTCTCTTCGACCACCTGGCCGTGGAAGCGCACGCTGACGACTTGGCGTTGGTCTTCGTCGGCCACGTCCAGCACTTCGGCGGCGACGTTCAGCACATCGGTGTGCTGCGGCGTTGCGCCGCGCTCCTGGATGTCCAGGCGGATGGCCGCAAACATCTCGGGCGTGGTGAAACGCTTGAGGTCGTCGAGGTCGGCGCTGTCGTTGGCGGCCTGCAGGCGAATGAAGATCATCTTCGCGGTGCGGGCAAAACCTTCGGAGTCGAAAGCCGCGGGCACGAAGGCGCGCGCCACCGGGGCCGCAGCCATGGGGGCAGCCGCGGCTGCGGGCAGCACCGCTGCGGCGGGCAAGGCTTCGGCGGTGCGTTGCAGAGGGGCTGCTGCTGCGTGGGGGCGCTCGTCGATCATGGGCTGCTGCTGCCATGGCGACTGGGCGCCACCCGCACTGGCCGTGGCCAGCGCGGGCTGGCGCGCCATGCCGGCACCGCCTTGCGGCGCGAAGCGGCGCAGCAGGAAGCGGATGAGGAAGAAGGCCGCAACCGCCAGCAGCGCGATCATCACGAAGTTGGCCAGGCCTTCACCCATGCCGAAGTGGCTGAGCAGCGCGGCGATGCCCAGACCGGCTGCGAGGCCGGCGATGGGACCCATCCAGTTGCGCTTGGGCGCGGCGGCCGGCGCGGCACCCGGGGTAGCCGCTGCGGCGGGCGCGGCCTGCTGGCCTTGCGTCGCCGCCGGCTTGGCGCCGGGTGCGTCGGGCGCGGTGCGCTCGGACATGTTGCGCTGCACGCCTGTGGACTTGCCGCCGCCTATGCGCTTGGCATCGGCCGTGGTGGGCAGGGCAGTCGCCGCGATGGCGATCATCAGGGCACCGATCAACCAGAGTTTCATCGTCGTCTTTCCAGTGGAGTCACTGCGGGGAGGGCGGCGTCACACAGCGCCGGAGCGCGAGTGTGGACCATCACCACATGGGGGGCCAAGTGCAATGCGCAAGGCCTTCGGTCACTTCCGGTCTATTCAGCACTTCAGGCGCCTGCCAGCTTGCCCAGCCACTCGTGCAGCACGAGCCAGGTCTGCTCGTAGCCGGTGAGCGTGGGCAGCCAGTCGGCGGCCTGCAAGCGGCCGCTGTTGGGCAGGCCCATGGGCGCGGCGACCAGCTTGATCTTGCGCCCTTCGGCGGCGCGCTCGAAATTGCGCATGGCGCGCGGCATGTGGTAGCCGTGGGTGACCACCACGATCTGCTCGTAGCCCATGGTCTGCAGCAGGGCAACGGTCTTGATGGCGTTTTCGCGCGTGTCGCGCGACTCGGCCTCGGTCCAGCGCAGCGGGCGGCCGAACTCGCGTTCAGCGATGCGCGTGGCGATCTCGGCTTCGGTGGGGCCGGTCTGCGAACCCAGCCCGATGCCGCCGCTGTAGCCCACCGGCAGCGCTGTCTCCTTGGCCAGCCACAGGCCGTAACGCAGGCGTTCCAGGCCGGCCGCCTTCAGGTCGGAGATGCCGTATTCCGGCGCCAGCAACTTGCGGCCACCGCCCAACACGACGATGGTCGTCTTCGGCGCCTTCTTCAGATCGGTGATCTCGGCTTCCATCAGCGGGCGCGTCGGCTGCAGCAGCCAGAAGGTCAGCCCGCGGCCCACGGCCGTGGTGCTGCCCAGCCAAAGCCCCAGCACGCCCAACAGCACCAGCAGCCAGGCCAGCAGGCGGCGGCGGAACATCAGCCGCGCGCCGGCCAGGATCAGCACCAGGAAAGGCAGCGGCGGCAGGATCAGCGTGGAGATGACGGGCTTCCAGGATTCGATACCCAGGGTCAGGAAGATCTCGTTCATCGGCGGCTCAGGTCCTGCGGCAGGCGGCGAGGCGGCCTAGAAGAAGGCCTGCAGCCCGGTCTGCGCGCGGCCCAGGATGAGCGCGTGCACGTCGTGCGTGCCTTCGTAGGTGTTGACGGTCTCCAGGTTGATCATGTGCCGGATGACGTGGTATTCGTCGTGGATGCCGTTGCCGCCGTGCATGTCGCGCGCCTGGCGTGCGATGTCCAGCGCCTTGCCACAGCTGTTGCGCTTGATGAGGCTGATCATCTCGGGTGCCGCGCGGTCCTCGTCCATCAGCCGGCCTACGCGCAGCACGCTCTGCAGGCCGAGCGTGATCTCGGTCTGCATGTCGGCCAGCTTCTTCTGGATGAGCTGGTTCTGGGCGAGTGGTCTGCCGAACTGCTGGCGGTCCAGCGTGTACTGGCGCGCGGCATGCCAGCAGAACTCGGCCGCACCGAGCGCGCCCCAGGCGATGCCGTAACGCGCCTTGTTCAGGCAGCCGAAGGGGCCCTTCAAGCCACTCACGTTGGGCAGCAGGTTGGCTTCGGGCACGAACACGCCGTCCATCACGATCTCGCCGGTGATGCTGGCGCGCAGGCTCATCTTGCCTTCGATCTTCGGCGCCGACAGGCCCTGCATGCCCTTGTCGAGGATGAAGCCGCGGATGCTCTCCTGCCCGCCAGTCTTCCAGGAACCCGTGCCATCGGGATCTTCCAGCTTGGCCCAGACCACGAAGACATCGGCGATGGGGCTGTTGGTGATCCACATCTTGCTGCCCTTGAGCAGGTAACCACCGTCCACCGGCCTGGCGCGCGTCAGCATGCTGGCCGGGTCACTGCCGTGGTTGGGCTCGGTGAGCCCGAAGCAGCCCACCCATTCGCCAGTGGCCAGCTTGGGCAGGTACTTCTGGCGCTGCGCTTCGCTGCCGTAGGCGTGGATGGGGTGCATGACGAGCGAGCTCTGCACGCTCATCGCGCTGCGGTAGCCGCTGTCCACGCGTTCCACCTCGCGCGCCACGAGGCCGTAGCAGACATGGTTGAGGCCGGCGCAGCCATAGCCTTCGATGGTGCTGCCCAGCAGGCCCAGCTCGCCCATCTCGGACATGATGGAGCGGTCGAAGGTCTCGTGCCGCGCGGCCATCAGCACGCGTGTCTGCAGGCGCTCCTGGCAGTAGGCGGCGGCGGCGTCGCGCACGGCGCGTTCGTCGTCGGCGAGCTGGCTGTCGAAGAAGAAGGGGTCATCCCAGGTGAACTTGGTGGCCATGGTGCAAGGCTCCTGATAATCCGTGCGAGTGTAAGGAGTCGCCGCACTTCGCGACCGACTTTGGATGTCAACAAGGAGCGTGTCATGAACAGCCAGGCCATCACCCTGGGCGGCGGTTGTTTCTGGTGTGTGGAGGCCGTCTACGAACTGGTGGACGGCGTCACCGCCGTGGAAAACGGCTATTGCAATGGCCAGGTGCTGCGGCCGACCTACGAGCAGGTGTGCGGCGGCGACACCGGCCATGCCGAGGTGGTGCGGGTCGAGTTCGACGCCGACCGCATCAGCCTGCGCGAGGTGCTGGAGATCTTCTTCGTCGTGCACGACCCCACCACGCTGAACCGCCAGGGCAACGACGTGGGCACGCAGTACCGCAGCGGCATCTATCTGCACGATGTGTCGCAGGAAGCCGTGGTGGGTGAGGTGCTGGCTGAGGTGAGTGCCGCGAACGGCGGGCGTGTGGTGACCGAGGTGAAGATGCTCGCCAACTACAGCAAGGCCGAGGCCTACCACCAGCACTACTTCGCCAACCATCCGAACGCGGGCTATTGCGCCTTCGTGGTGGCGCCCAAGGTGGAGAAGTTCAGGCGCACTTTCAAGGCCAGAGTGAAGGCCTGATCAGAAGGGCCGGGCTAAAGCGGCATGAAGGCGCTGGCTTCATCGAGGTCAGGGAACATCGAGTCCAGGCTGCGGCGCAGCATCTGACGGCGGCTGCGCTGTTCGGTGCTGACGCCCGTGAGCACGGCGAACACCGGGGCGCGCAGCAGCCACAGGTCGACCGGCTCTTCGGCGGCCCGTACCTGCACACGCAGCCAGTCGGCGCCAGGCAGTTGCTCCAGCGCTTCCAGGAAGGTGAGCTTGAGCGACACGAAGGCCTGGCGCGCCGCCATGCGCGCGCCGCGGTCACCGGGCATGCCGGCGCCGATGGTGTAGTCGCGCGGCGCGGTCTGCGGCTGCATCACAGCGTGGCGAACTGCGAGCGCGGGGCGCGGGTGGGGAAGTGGCGGTTGAGCAGCGCCACGCGCTGTTCGGCCTCGAACTGGCTGTGCGCCACGCCGACGTGGCGATAGACCTCGGCGCGCAGGTGCCACAGTTCGCGCAGCGAACGGGTGTCGCCGATGCGTCGGCGCAGGGTGTCGGCCTCGTCGCTGTCGATGTCGCTCAGCGTGGCCATGAACTCCAGGCGCACGCCGGGCAGGCGGTTGACCGGTGGCGCTGCGTTGTGCGGTGCCGGAGCCATCAACCAGAACATGAAACGCTGCCAGGTGCCGCCGCCAGGGCTGACGCGCAGTGAAGGCGGGCAGACCTCGACCTTGAAGCAACTGGGATCCGCCAGCGTGCTGCGGCGGCTCCAGCGAGACAAGAGTGACACGGACCTGAACATGGTGGAGATATCGGACAAGGTGGCTTCAACCTGAGTCCGATCGTGCCGCGCGCCATGCCTGCCCATGCCCTGAAGAACGGGGCCTAAGGCCGCCAGTTCAGGTACGGGGCTGCCGCGACCCCCCTCAAGCAGGGGGTCAGACGACGCCGAACTGCGCCTTGCGCCGGGCCGTGTACTCCCACCAGGGCCGCGGCGCGGCGCCGGACATGAAGTCGGTGGCGGCCATGAAGGTGTCGAGCACGCAGGGGTCTTGTCGGCGGCCGGTGGCCTGGCACAACGCCTGGTAGAGCTGGAAGGCGTCGCGGCCGGCCAGTTCCTGCGGGTGCTTCACGCCCAGCAGGCGCAGATCGGCCGCGATGGACGGGCCGATGTTGGGCAGCTGCTCCAGCTGTTCGCATTCAGCGGCACATCGCGCCTTGCGCGGCGGTGGGGCCTTGGGTGGGCGCAGGGTGGCGGGGGTGCGGAAGACGGCGGCCATGGCTTACATCAGCATGGTGTTGCGGATGAGACCCACCGCGATGCCTTCGAGCTCGAAGTCGGCAGCGTCGGGCGGCACGATGATGGGCTGGAAGTCGGGGTTCTCGGGCAGCAGCTCGATGCCGCGGCTGGTGCGCCGCAGGCGCTTGACCGTCACGTCGTCACCCAGCCGGGCCACCACGATCTGGCCGTTCTTGGCCTCCTTGGTCTTCTGCACGGCGAGCAGGTCGCCATCGAGGATGCCGGCGTCGCGCATGCTCATGCCGCGCACCTTCAGCAGGTAGTCGGGCCGGCGCGCCCACATCGAGGCTTCCATCAGGTAGGTCTGGTCGACATGCTCTTGCGCCAGGATGGGGCTGCCGGCGGCCACGCGGCCCACCAGCGGCAGCGTCAGCTGGGCCAGGCTGGGCAACGGCAGCATGTACTGCTTGCTGAACTGGTGCTGGAAGGGCGCCAGCCGCGCCTCGGCCAGCGCGCGCAGCGTGTCAGACTTCAGCCGTATGCCGCGCGAGGTGCCGCCCACCAGTTCGATGACGCCCTTGCGCGCCAGGGCCTGCAGGTGCTCTTCAGCGGCGTTGTGCGACTTGAAGCCGAGTTCGTTGGCGATCTCGGCGCGCGTGGGCGGGGCACCGGTGCGTTCGATGGCGCTTTGCACGAGGTCCAGCACCTGCTGCTGGCGCGCGGTGAGCTTGGGGCTTTCGTCCATGGGGTGCTGCTCGCTTTCGAAGAGATCGCACTGGCGTTTTGTCCAGTGACTGTATTTTCATCCAGAAAGGGAAGGAATGCCAAGCACCGGCTGCATCGTCGTCGTTCTGGGCACCGGCGGCACCATTGCCGGCACGGCGGCCAGCGCGGCCAGCCATGTGGGCTACCGGGCCGGGGTGCTGACGGCCGCTGATCTGCTGGCCGCCATGCCGGCGCTGCAGGGCCAGGCGCTGGAAACCGAGACGGTGGCCCAGCTCGACAGCTGCGACATGGACCACGCCACCTGGGCCGCGCTGGCCGTGCGCGTGGCCTTCCACCTGGCGCGCGACGACGTGGCCGGCGTGGTGGTGACGCATGGCACCGACACCCTGGAGGAGACAGCCTACTTCCTGCATCGCACGGTGCGCGCTCGCAAGCCCGTGGTGATGACGGCAGCCATGCGCCCGGCCACGGCGCTGTCAGCCGACGGGCCGCAGAACCTTTTCGATGCGGTGACGCTGGCGCGCGAGCCCGGCGTGAGCGGCGTGCTGGCGGTGTTGGGCGGCCGTGCGTTCGGCGCGGCCGATCTGCGCAAGGTGCACGGCTATCGCGTCGACGCCTTCGATGCCGGCGATGCGGGCGCGATGGCTGCCGTCGAAGATGCTCGGGTCCGCAACTTCCGCCCCTGGGCGCAGCCCGAGGTGACGGGCGCCGCGTTGCTGGCCATGCCGGCGGCCGACTGGCCGCGTGTCGACGTGCTGATGAGCCATGCCGGCGCGCGCGGCGAATTGCTGGATGCCGCAGTGGCCAGTGGTGCGCGCGCGGTGGTCATCGCTGGCACGGGCAACGGCAGCGTGCACGCCAGCCTGCTGCAGGCGGCGCGCCGCGCGGTGGCCGCGGGCGTGCCGGTGTGGCGCGCCTCGCGTTGCCAGCTCGGTGGTGTGGTGGGTGCGGCCGAGGGCGCCTTGCCCTCGGCGGGCACGCTGACGCCCGTGCAGGCGCGCATCGAGCTGTTGCTGGCCTTGGCCGCAGGCTGAAGCGCGCGCTTCAGCCGCGGCGCCGTGCCCGTGCGCCCAGGAACAGCAGGCCGGCGGCCATCAGCGCCCAGGTTTGCGGTTCGGGCACTGGCGCCGTGTAGCCGGCGATGTTGGCCGTGTACGCATGCAGCACGCCCGGCAGCAGCGCGTAGGCGTTGGTCAGCACGGCAGCGGCGCCGTTGCTGGTGAGCACGCAGCCCGTCACCTGGCCCACCGGGCACTGGATGGAAGCGGCATAGGGGTCGGCATCGGTGAAGCGGAACCAGACATCGAACTGCGTGCCGGTGCCGTTCTGCGTCACGCTGTAGTCGTTGTCGGTGCCGGCCAGGATGAGGTACTTGCCGTTGGCGAGCTTGGGGCCCACCGCCAGGCCTTCCCACTTCTCGGGCGACTTGTTGCCCAGTGCGGCCAGGGTGTTGGCGTCCAGGTCCATCACCTTGGCGACCTTGGTCGCGGCCACCACGCCGACGGGCAGCGCGCCGCTGGCCGGCAGGCTGATGCCCGAGACGTCGGTGGCGGCCGAGAGATCGATCTCGTAGACGTTCTTGTCGGGCGACGCCAGCGTGGCACCGACGCCCACGCCACGGTTGTTGCGCTCCAGCACCATGAAC
Organism: Betaproteobacteria bacterium; assembly: GCA_031379415.1. Lineage (GTDB taxonomy): Bacteria > Pseudomonadota > Gammaproteobacteria > Burkholderiales > Burkholderiaceae_C > Rubrivivax. The sequence goes on from JANNFE010000218.1 coordinate 11,961, forward strand.
TTGTCGTTGCCCAGCGCGACGATGGCCGAGATGCCCCGCCCCTGGCCCGAGCTTTCCAGCTTGTAGGCGTACTGCGCCACGGCGGCGCCGGTGGCGGTGTCGTACTTGACGATGCGCGTGTACTCGCCGCGCGTGCCACCGCCGGCCGCGCTCCAGCCGTCCTGGATGGTGCCGTTCTGCAGCATCGAGTAGGCGAACTTGCCGTCGGGGCTGATGGCCAGGCCCTCGGCGCCGCGGTTGGGTTCGCGGCCACTGGTCAGGCCGGCGTTGGGCCCGGCGTTGTAGTCCACCGCTGCGCCGGTCTTGGGCACCAGGTTGGCGGGCACGCTGTACGCCTTGACCAGTTGGCCGCCGCGGTTGAATTCGTAGAGCGACGGGCCGTACTCGTCGGAGACGAGCAGGTTGCCACTGACCGGGTTGATGACCAGACCTTCGGGGTCGAAGGAGTAGCCCAGGAAGCTGGGTACGCCCGGGGCCTGGCCGTTGAAGGCGGCGCCGGCATTGCCGAACTTGATGGTCTGCGCGACCTGGAAATTGCTGATCGCGCCCGTGTTGTTGTCGATGTCGATGGTGAAGCGCTGCAAGCGCGTTTCGTAGGCCAGGGTGCCGCCGCCGGGGCCGCGGTCCGACAGACCCCACCACTCGTTGCGGTTGGGGTCGTAGCTGATGTCGGAGAAGAAGCCGACGCGGCGGTCGAAGGCGCTGCCTGTGGACAGGTCGGGCGTCGAGCCGCTGATCGTGATGCCGTTGACGAAGCTGACGGGGCCGACCGTCTGCGCCAAGGGTGCGGTGGTGCATAAGGCCAGGCTGATGGCCAGGGCGAGAGCGGTGCGATCGGTGGTCATGGAAGTCCTGCGACGGCGGCGCAGGGGCACCGCGCCAAGCATGTGAAAAGGGCTCACGCACACTTCTGTACGCGAGCCCCGACCGTATGAAACTTCCGTGACGCTTCAGTGACGGGCACCCTCCCTGTTCACGGGGTGACCATGCCGGATGGCACTCAGACGACCGTCAGCACCACGTCGATGTTGCCGCGCGTGGCATTCGAGTACGGGCAGACCTCGTGCGCCGCCGCCACCAGCTTCTCGGCGGCGGCCTTGTCCATGCCCGGCACGCTGATGTCCATGGTCACGGCGATGCCGAAGGCGCCTTCCTTGCCCGTCATCGGGCCGATGGAGACGCTGGACTTGATCGAAACCTCAGCCGGCAGGCTGATCTTCTGGCGCGCCGATACGGCCTTCATGGCGCCGATGAAGCAGGCCGAGTAGCCGGCAGCGAAGAGCTGCTCGGGGTTGGTGCCGGCGCCGCCGCCGCCGCCCAGTTCCTTGGGCGTGACGAGGTTGAGCTTGATGGCGCCGTCAGATGACTCGGTGGTGCCGGTGCGGCCGCCGGTGCTGGTGGCGTGGGCGGTGTAGGCGGCTTTGTCGATGGCCATGGTGGAGGTCTCTCTTTCAGGTTGGATGCGCGGCCCGTCAGGCCGCGCGGGGGGTGGAATCGGTGAGCTGCTGGCGCAGGGCCTGCAGCCGGGCGGTCAGGTCCGACAGCTCACCCAGCTCGCAGCCGCTGGCTCGCGCCACGACCACCGGCACGGCCTGGGCGCGCGCCTTCAATGCGCGACCGGCGCGTGTGAGCTGCAGCAGCACGCGGCGCTCGTCGGCGGTGTCGCGCAGGCGCTGGATCAGGTCTGCGCCTTCCAGGCGCTTGAGCAGCGGCGTCAGCGTGCCGCTGTCCAGCGCCAGGCGTGCGCCCACCTGGCCGACGGTGAGGCCGTCGCCTTCCCATAGCGCCAGCATCACCAGGTACTGCGGGTAGGTCAGGCCAAGCGGGTCGAGCAGCGGCTTGTAGAGCTTGGTCATGGCCAGCGATGCCGAATACAACGCAAAACAGAGCTGGTGGTCCAGGGACAGCCAGGATGCGGCAGCGGGCGGAGATCGGCGTGGCATGGGTATGAATATAGTGTGCAATTGAATTGCGCGCAATATAAACCCCGCTGCACGGTCAGATTTGCGCGCCATAGCCGGCGACCATCTCGGCAGCCGTGGCCCGCAGCGCGTCGCGCAACGCCGCCGGCCCCAGCACCACGGCCTCGGCGCCCAGGCGCAGCATTTCGTGCGCCGCGTGGCGCACCGACTCGATGGGCACCTGCACCTCGGCCCAGCCCGCGGGTTCGCAGGGCGCCACGCTGTCCTGCGCCGCGGCGGCGACAGCGGGGCCGAAGCGGCAGAGCCGCGCATAGCCCTCTTCGGTGACGCGCAAGCGCGCGGTGGCGGTGTAGATGCCGGCCTCGAAACGCGCGGTGCTGCGGCGCCACCAGGCGGCCAGATCGAAGTCAGGCGGTGGCATGAAGGGCTGGTCCAGCACCTGCAGCGACAGCACGGCGGCCAGCCTGAAGGCCTGTGGTTCGTCATGCCCCGGCACCCGCGCCGCCAGGTACCAGTGGCCGGCCTTCAGCACCAGGCCCAGCGGCTCCACGACGCGGTCGCTGGTCTGCTTCCAGCTTTCGTAGCGCATGGCGATGCGCTGGCTGGCCCACACGGCGCCCGCCACCGCCTGCAGATGCTCGGGCGCGGCGCTGTCGCGAAACCAGTCCACCGGGTCGAGGTGGAAACGCTGACCGACGCGGCGCGCTTCGGCCTGCGCTTCGGTCGGCAGCGCCGCCAGCAGCTTGGGCTGCGCCGCCACCACGGCCGGCCCCAGGCCCAGGTCGGCCGCCGGGCCGGGCAGGCCGGCCAGCAGCAGCGCGCGCGCCTCCCCGGTGGTCAGCCCGTTGAGCTGCGTGCGCCAGCCGGCGCGCAGGCAGATGCCGCCCTGGCGCCCGGGTTCGGCCCACACCGGCACGCCAGCGGCGCTGAGTTGGTCCACGTCGCGGTAGATGGTGCGCACCGACACGGCGGTCTTTGTGGCCAGGGTCTGCGCACTGAGGCGCCCGCGCTCCTGCAGGTGCATCAGGATGGCCAGCAAGCGGCTTGCACGCATGCCACCAGTGTCGCGCAAAACCTTGACATGCCTTGTCAGGGTTGACCGCGCAGCATGGCGCCACGACACATCCAGAACCCCGCGTGGTCGAACTGCGCCAGTACAGCCTGCACCCCGGCGCGCGCGACCGGCTCATCAGCCTGTTCGAACGCGAATTCGTCGACAACCAGGACGCACTGGGCCTGCAGGTGCTGGGGATCTTCATCGATGCCGACGATCCCGATCGCTTCGTCTGGCTGCGCGGCTTTGCCAGCATGGCCGAACGGCGGCGCGGGCTCGAGGCCTTCTACGGCGGCCCGGCGTGGCGGCGGCACCGGGAAGAAGCCAACGCCACCATGATTGACTCCGACGACGTACTGCTGCTGAGGCCACTCACGCCCTGGCCCGCGCCCGCTTCCTCCGGCATTTGGCAGGCCGTGGTGTGCCCGCTGGCAGCACCAGCCGACGACGCCCTGCGCAGCGCGCTGCGCCAGCAGACCGTCACCTGGCTGGAGACCGAGCCGGCCGAGAACGACTTCCCGCGCCTGCCCGTGCGCCCCGGCTCCTGGGTGCTGGGCCTGGCCCCGACACCACTCGACATTCCACCCGCGCTGCACATACGCCTGGCTGCTCGGCCCCGACGTCTGCAGCTTCTGCCCACCGCGCGTTCACGTCTGCGCTGACATCTGGAGAAGGCCCATGCCCATCACCGCACCGACCGACTTCCACTTCATCCTCGGCCACTGGCAGGTGCAGCACCGGCGCCTGCTCAAGCGCCTGGCCGGCTGTACCGAGTGGCAGACCTTCGGCGGCACCAGCCACGCCTGGCCGTTGCTGGGCGGCTGCGGCACCGTCGACGACAACGTCATCGACCTGCCCGGCGGCAGCTACCGCGCGGCGACGCTGCGCGACTGGGATCCGGCCACACGGCAATGGTCGATCTGGTGGCTGGACGGCCGCCATCCCGGCCGCTTGGGCGTGCCCATGGTCGGCAGCTTCGAAGCGGGTGTCGGCAGCTTCTATGCCGACGAGGACTTCGAGGGCCGGCCCATCCGCGTGCGCTTCCTGTGGACGCGCACGGGCACTGCGTCGCCGCGCTGGGAACAGGCCTTCAGCGAAGATGGCGGCTGCAGCTGGGAGACCAACTGGGAGATGGACTTCACGCGCACCGCGTGAAGCGGGCCATCACGACGCGATGGTCAGCGCTTCCAGCTCGGTCTGCACCACCAGCCAGCGCTCTTCCAGCATCGTGGTTTCGGCCGCCACATGGGCCAGCCGACGGCCGAGTTCGGCGTAGTCGTCGGCCGGCGTGCTGGCGCGTGCGAGCAATGCCTCGACCTCGGCTTTTTCGGCGGCCAGCCTGACCAGGCGGCCGTCGATGGTCTGCAGTTCGACGCGCAGCGGCCGCGTCGCATCGCTCTGCTTGACGCTCGCCTGCTTGGCGTTCTTGCGATCCCCGCGCGAAGGCGGAGGCGGCTTGGCGGGCGCGGCCGGCGCAGGCGCAGGCGCAGTGATGGGTGGCGGCGCGCCTGCAGCCCGCGGCGGATCGGGCAGCGGCTGCCCGCGCGCTGCGGCGCGCGACACGTCCAGCAGCCACTTCTGGTAGTCGTCCAGGTCGCCGTCGAAAGGCTCGACCTTGCCCTTGGCCACCAGCCAGAACTCGTCGCAGGTCTCGCGCAGCAAGGCGCGGTCGTGGCTGACCAGCATCACCGTGCCTTCGAACTCGTTCAGCGCAATGGACAGCGCCTCGCGCGTGGTCAGATCAAGATGGTTGGTCGGTTCGTCCAGCAGCAGCAGGTTGGGCCGCTGCCACACCAGCATGGCCAGCACCAGCCGCGCCTTCTCGCCGCCCGAGAGCGACCCCACGGCTTGCTGCGCCATCGCGCCTGTGAAGCGGAAGGTACCCAGGAAGTCGCGCAGTTCCTGTTCACGCGCGGCCGGGCCCACGTCACGCGCCAGCCGCACCATGTGCATGAGCGGGCCGTCGTCGAGCTGCAGAACATCCAGCTCCTGCTGCGCGAAGTAGCCGATGACCAGGCCCTTGCCCTGCGTGACATGGCCGCTCATCAGCGGGATGCTGCCGGCGATGGTCTTCACCAGCGTGCTCTTGCCCTGGCCGTTGGCGCCCAGGATGCCGATGCGCTGGCCGGCCAGCACCGAGCGGCTGAAGCCGCCGACGATCTGCGTCGCGCCGTAGCCGCAGCCCAAGCCGTCGAAAGCCAGCATCGGGTTGGGCAGGCTGACGGGTTCGCGGAACTCGAAATTGAAGTCGCTGGCGGTCATCACCGGCGCCAGCCTTTCCATGCGCGCCAGCGCCTTGACGCGGCTCTGCGCCTGCTTGGCCTTGCTGGCCTTGGCCTTGAAGCGGTCGATGAACTTCTGCAGGTGGTTGATGCGGTCTTGCTGCTTGCCGTAGGCCGCGGCGGCCTGGCTCATGCGTTCGGCGCGCATCTCTTCGAAGGCCGTGTAGTTGCCGGTGTAGCGCGTGAGCTGGGCTTCGTCCAGGTGCACGGTGACGCGCGTCACGGCGTCGAGGAATTCGCGGTCGTGGCTGATGACGACCATCAGCCCGTCGTAGCGCATGAGCCAAGCCTCCAGCCAGACCAGGGCGTCGAGGTCCAGGTGGTTGGTGGGCTCGTCGAGCAGCAGGATCTCGGCCGGCGACATCAGCGCGCGGGCCAGCTGCAGGCGCATGCGCCAGCCGCCGGAGAAGCTGTTGACGGGCGCGTCGAGCTGGCTGATGCGGAAGCCCAGGCCGAGCAGCAGCGCTTCGGCGCGGGCGCGGGCGTCGAAGCTGCCGGCTTCTTCCAGCGCCTGGTGCGCTTCGGCCATGGCGTGGCCGTCGCCGGCATGTTCGGCGGCGGTCAGTTGCGCCATCGCGGTCTGCAGCGGTTTGTCGCCTTCCAGCACGAAATCGGCAGCGCCGGTCTCGGTCTCGGGCATCTCCTGCGCCACTTCGCCCAGGCGCCAGCGCGGCGGGACTTCCACGTCGCCGGCGTCGGCGTGCAGCCGACCGGCCAGCAGCGAGAACAGGCTCGACTTGCCGGCGCCGTTGCGGCCGATGAGGCCGACCTTCTCGCCGGGCTGCAGCACGACACTGGCGTCCTGCAGCACGACTTTGACGCCGCGGCGCAGGGTGATGTTTCTGATGGTGATCATGAAAGGGATTCGGCTTCGATCAGAAGCACCTGGTCGTCGCCAGCGCTGGTGGGCAGCCAGATGGCGGGCAGCTGCTGGAAGGCGGCCTCGAAGTGCGCGCGTTCGTGGCCGATTTCCAGCACCAGCACGGCGTCGTTGTTCATGTGCGCGCGCGCCTGGCGCAGCAGACGGCGAATGAAGTCCATGCCGTCCAGGCCACCGTCCAGCGCCAGCGCGGGTTCGGCACGGAACTCAGGGGGCAGGGCGGCCATCGACTGGCGGTTGACGTAGGGCGGGTTGCACAAGATCAGGTCGTAGCGGCCGGGCGCTGCCGCCAGCCCGTCGCCTTGCGCCAGCGTGATGCGGCCTTCCAGCTCGTGCCGCTGCACGTTGCGCCGGGCCACGGCCAGTGCGTCGGCTGACAAGTCGGTGGCGCGCACGCTCACCTCGGGCCAGGCCATCGCAGAGAGCACCGCCAGGCTGCCGTTGCCCGTGCACAGGTCCAGCACCTTGCGCGTCTTCGCCGACAGCCAGGGGTCCAGCGTGCCTTCGACCAGCGGCTCGGCAATCAGCGAGCGCGGCACGATCACGCGCTCGTCGACGAAGAAGGGCACGCCATGCAGCCAGGCTTCGCCCGTCAGGTAGGCGGCCGGGCGGCGGGTCACGATGCGCTCCTGCACCAGGGCCGTCACGGCGGCGACCTGCGTGTCGTCGAGCGCCGTGTCGGCCGCTTCGTCCAGGGCATCCAGCGGCAGGCCCAGCTGCCACAACACCAGCCAGGCCGCTTCGTCGTAGGCATTCGTGGTGCCATGGCCGAAGGCCACGCCCGCGGCTTCGAGGGCCGCGCTGCTGCGCTCGACCAGCTCGATGACGGTCATGTCAATACCGCCCGGCCGTTCCGAAGGTATTGACCGCCCCCTCGGGGGGCAGCGAACGAAGTGAGCGTGGGGGCTTCATTTCAGGAAGTTCTCGATCGTGCGGCGGTAGACGGCCGTCAAGGGTGCGACCGCGGCCACGTCGACCCACTCGTCGATCTTGTGGATGCTGGCGTTGAGCACGCCGAACTCCATCACCTGCGGGCAGATGCGCGCGATGAAACGGCCGTCGCTGGTGCCGCCCGTTGTGCTGAGCTCTGGAACGATGCCGTCGCATTCGGTGGCGATGGCCGCCACCAGCGCGGCGCTCAGCGTGCCCGGTGGCGTGAGGAAGGGCTCGCCGCCCAGCGTCCATGTCAGCTCATGTTCGACGCCATGCCGATCCAGGATCTCGTGCACGCGCTGCTTCAGGCCATCGGGCGTGCACTCGGTGCTGTAGCGGAAGTTGAAATCCACCACCGCCTCACCCGGGATGACGTTGAAGGCGCCGGTGCCGGCGTGCAGGTTGCTCACCTGCCAGCTGGTGGGCGGGAACCAGGCATTGCCTTCGTCCCAGCGTGTGGCCACCAGTTCGGCCAGCGCCGGTGCAAAGCTGTGCAGCGGGTTGCGCGCCAGCTGCGGGTAGGCGATGTGGCCCTGGATGCCCTTGACCACCAGCCGGCCCGACAGCGTGCCGCGGCGGCCGTTCTTCACCATGTCGCCGAGCCGCTGCACCGAGGTCGGCTCGCCGACGATGCAGGCGTCGAGCTGCTCGCCGCGCGCCTGCAGCTGTTCGACCACGTGCACGGTGCCGTGCAGCGCCGGGCCTTCTTCGTCGCTGGTCATGAGCAGGGCCACGCGGCCGGCATGGCGCGGCTGCGCGCTGACGAAGCCGCACGCGGCCACGGTCATCGCCGCCACGGCGGTCTTCATGTCGGCTGCGCCACGGCCATACAGACGGCCGCCGCGGTGCGTGGGCACGAAGGGGTCGCTGGCCCAATGCTGCAGCGGGCCGGTGGGCACGACGTCGGTGTGGCCGGCGAGGACGAGTGTGGGGCCTGGCATGCCGGCGTCGTGCACGGCCCACAGGTTGGCCACGCGGGCTTCGGGTGGGCCGGCTTCGAGCGACTCGCAAACGAAGCCTGCAGCAAGGAGCTGGCTGCTCAGCAAGGCCTGACAGCCCGCGTCTTCCGGCGTGACGGAACGGCAGGCGATCAGCGCCTCGGCCAAACGCAGCGTGTGGGCAGCAGCGCTCGACGCGGCTTGATCGGGGGCAGTGGCTTTCACCGCTGCGTGACCCAGGGCGGCGGCGCGCTGCTGGTGCGGCCGGCGTCTTCGGCGCGCACTTCCAGCGTGATCTCGGTGAACGTGGCGGCCTCGTTCTCTTCCTTCTTCTGCGGCACGCGCGAGATCGGGGCCTGCTCGTTCTGCAGCCGCCACAGCAGGTTGGTGGGCGAATCGGCGTGCGACAGGCCTTCGTCGCGCGACACCAGACCTTCACCGATGAGGCGCGCGATGTCGGCCTCGAAGGTCTGCGAGCCTTCGGCCAGCGACTTCTCCACCGCTTCTTTCACCGCCGACAGGTCGCCCTTTTCGATCAGTTCGGCAATCAGCTTGGTGTTCAGCAGCACTTCCACCGCCGCCACGCGGCCGCCGCTGTTGCTGCGCAGCAGGCGCTGCGAGACGATGGCGCGCAGGCCGCTGGACATGTCCGACAGCAGCGTGCCACGCGCTTCGGGCGCATAGAAGGACAGGATGCGGCCCAGCGCGTGGTAGCTGTTGTTGGCGTGCAGCGTGGCCAGCACCAGGTGGCCCGACAGCGCGTAGCTCAGCGCCGAGCTCATGGTTTCGCGGTCGCGGATTTCGCCGATCAGGATGCAGTCGGGCGCCTGGCGCAGCGCGTTCTTCAGCGCGATCTGCAGGCTCTGCGTGTCGCGCCCCACCTCGCGCTGGTTGACCACGCTCTTCTTGTTGCTGAAGAGGAATTCGATCGGGTCCTCGATGGTGAGGATGTGGCCTGTCATCTGCTGGTTGCGCCACTCCAGCATCGACGCCAGCGTGGTGCTCTTGCCAGTGCCGGTGGCACCCACCATCAGGATCAGGCCGCGGCGTTCCGTCACCAGCTGCGACAGCAGCGGCGGCACGCCCAGCGTTTCCAGCGTCGGGATCTCGTAGGGGATGCAGCGGATCACGGCCGCGATGGACCCGCGCTGCTTGAAAGCCGACAAGCGGAAGCTGCCGACCCGCGGCACGCTGATGCCGACGTTGAGCTCACCCGTGTCGTCCAGCTCTTCCATCTGCTGCGGCGCCAGCATCTCCGACAGCAACTGCCGCGTCTGGTGCGTGGTCAGCAACTGGTCCGACAGCTGCAGGATCTGGCCGTGGATCTTGATCAGGATCGGCGTGTTCGCCGACATGTAGACGTCGGACGCGTTTTTCTCCGCCATCAGGCGCAGCACGCGTTCCAGGTTGTTCGCCATCTTCTGACTCCTAGGAATGCGTTGCCAAGGCACCAAGCTGCCGCCGCGGAACCGGCTTTGCCGGGCCGCTGGGGGCCCCCCCTTGAGGGGGAAGCGGCGAAGCCGCTCCGGGGGTGGTCATGTTCAGGCCCGGAGCAAGTCGTTGATGCTGGTCTTGGCGCGTGTCTGCGCGTCGACCTTCTTCACGATCACGGCGCAGTACAGGCTGTGGCTGCCGTCCGCCGCCGGCAGGTTGCCGCTGACCACCACGCTGCCGGCCGGAATGCGGCCGTAACTGACGGTGCCCGTCGCCCGGTCGTAGATCTTGGTGCTCTGGCCGATGTAGACGCCCATGCTGATGACCGAGTTCTCCTCGACGATGACGCCTTCCACGACCTCGGAACGCGCGCCGACGAAGCAGTTGTCCTCGATGATGGTCGGGTTGGCCTGCAGCGGCTCCAGCACGCCGCCGATGCCGACGCCGCCGCTCAGGTGCACGTTCTTGCCGATCTGCGCGCAGGACCCCACCGTGGCCCAGGTGTCGACCATGGTGCCTTCGTCGACATAGGCGCCGATGTTCACGTAGCTGGGCATCAGGATCACGTTCTTGGCCAGGTAGCTGCCGCGCCGCGCCACGGCGGGCGGCACCACGCGCACGCCGGAAGCGCGCATCTGCGCTTCGTCGAGGTGCGCGAACTTGGTGGCCACCTTGTCGTAGAATCCCAGGTCACCGGCGCGCACGATCTTGTTGTCGTTGAGGCGGAAGCTCAGCAGCACGGCCTTCTTCACCCACTGGTTGACCACCCAGTCGCCGACGCCGCGGCGTTCGGCCACCCGCAGGCGGCCAGCGTTGAGCTCCTTGATGACCTTCTCGACCGTTTCCCGCACTTCGGGTGCGTTGATGGCCGAGATCTCGGCGCGGGCTTCCCAGGCGAGTTCGATGATTTCTTGAAGACCGGCAATGCTCATCAAAGGCTTTCGGTATAGGAAACGATGCGGTGGGCGGCTTCCAGGCATTCGGCCACCGGGGCCACCAGCGCCATGCGGATGCGGCCCGAGCCCGGATTCGCCGGGTTTTGCCCCTGCACGCTGCGGGCCAGCAGGCTGCCCGGCAAGACCTGCACATTGTATTGAGCGAGCAAGCCAAGGGCGTAAGCGATGTCGTCACCGCCCGGGATGCCGGCCCACAGGTAGAAGGCTGCATCCGGCAGCTTCACGTCCATCACCGGCGCCAGCACTGGCGTGACCTGGGCAAATTTGGCTCGGTAGAGCTCGCGGTTGACCACCACGTGGGCCTCGTCGTTCCAGGCCGCGATGCTGGCCCGCTGCACCATGCCGCCCATGGCGCTGCCGTGGTAGGTGCGGTAAAGCAGAAAGGCCTTCATCAGCGCCTTGTCGCCGGCCACGAAGCCAGAACGCAGGCCGGGCACGTTGCTGCGCTTGGACAGGCTGGTCAGCGCCACCAGGTTCCTGAAGTCATGGCGGCCGAGTTTGACCGCGGCCTCCAGGCTGCCCAGCGGAGCCTCGTCACGAAAGTAGATCTCGGAGTAACACTCGTCGCTGGCGATGACGAAGCCGTGGCGGTCGCTCAGCTCGAACAGCTGCTGCCATTCCGACAAGGGCATCACCGCGCCCGTGGGGTTGCCGGGCGAGCAGACGTAGAGCAGCTGCGTGCGCGCCCAGGTGGCGTCGTCCACGGCCGACCAGTCGGCAGCGAAGTTGCGCGCCGGGTCGCTGGGCACGAAGAAGGTTTGTGCGCCGCCGAGCAGGGCCGCGCCTTCGTAGATTTGGTAGAAAGGATTCGGGCAGACCACCGTGGCGCCCGGCTGCGTCGGGTCCAGCACCGTCTGCGCCAGCGCAAACAACGCCTCGCGCGAGCCGTTCACTGGCAGCACCTGCGTGGCGGCATCCAGCACCACGCCGTAGCGGCGCTGCACCCAGCCGGCAATGGCCTCGCGCAGCGCAGGCTCGCCCAGCGTGGCCGGGTAGGCCGACAGGGTGGGCAGGGCGCGCATCAGCGCTTCTTCAATGAGCGCTGGCGTGGCGTGCTTGGGCTCGCCGATGCCCAGGCCGATGGCGCGATGGGCCGGGTTGGGCGTGATGTCCTGGGTGAGCTCGCGCCAGCGCTCGAAGGGGTAGGGGTGCAGGCGGGCGAGCAGCGGGTTCATGGACCCGGATTATCCCGGAGGCCCCGCCCAGCCGACGCGGCCATGATGCCTGCCATGCACCCCGCCTGGAAGTTCCGCTTTGCCCTGGCCTGGCTGCTGCCTCTGGCTGTGGCGGGGTCTGCCGGCGTCTCGTTCTGCTTGGCCTGGGCGGTGACTTTCTCGTACCAGGTGTTGCTGGCGCTGGCCGAACGCATGCGGGCACTCGCCCACTCACCCCCGCCCACGGCGCAGACGGCCTGGCACCGGGGCTGCATCCGGCTGCACCTGCCGCTGCAGGCTGGCCTGCTGGGCTGGGCACTGTGGCTGGTGGCCACGCGTGATGCCTCGGCGGCGGCCGTGGTGGCACTGGGCATCGGCGTTGGCGGGGTCACGGGTGCGCAGGGCATCACCTTCGCGCATGAACTTGGGCACTCACGATCACGGTTCGATCGCGCGCTGGCCTGGCTGTTGATGGCCAGTGTGAACTACGCGCACTTCATGGTCGAACACTACCGCGGCCACCACCCGCGCGCGGCGACCCACGCCGACCCTGCTTCGGCGCGCCGCGGCGAAGGCCTGTGGCGCTTCCTGCCCAGAACGCTGGCCGGCAGCTGGACCAGCGCCTGGCGCCTGGAAGCACAGCAGCTCACGCAGTTGCGCCGCGGCTGGCATTGCAGCCCGCTGGCCTGGGCCACGGCGGGGCAGCTGGCCTGGGTCATGGCGCTGCTGCCATGGCTGGGCCCGCTGGCGTTGCTGTTCTGGCTGGTGCAGTCGGCCTACGCGGTGTTCTTGCTGGAAGCCATCAACTACATCGAACACTACGGCCTGCAGCGGCGCAGCGTGGACGGGCGCACGGAAGCCTTTGGCGTGAACCATGCCTGGAATGCCGACCACCTGCTGACGAATTCGATGATTGCCAACCTGCAAAGGCACAGCGACCACCACATGCACGCCTGGAAGCCCTATGTTGAACTGGCGGCGCTGCCGGGCCCGCAGTTGCCCACGGGCTACGCGGGCTGCCTGTTCCTGGCCTCGGTGCCGCCGTTGTGGTTCGCGGCCATGCACCGCAGGCTGGATGCGATGCCCGGGGTCAAGCCGCAGCGTGCTGCTGAAGCTTGAACGCTGCCACCACGTCCAGCAGCGACGGCGCCTGCTGATGCAGGCTCGCCACGGCGGTCCCGGGCTGCGCCAGCCTGCGCGTTTCGCTGTTCACCACGGCCATGCCACGCCCCGTTTGCCGGCGCGCGCCGCTACCACCGCCACCATCCTTGCGGGGGCTGTGCCCAGTGTCGAAGGGCGTGGCCCGCAGCTTTGCTGCGCCCGGGGGTTGTGCTGCGGCATCATGCGCAGGCCTGCATGCCGGAGGTGCCCATGAGCTTGGCCCTGAACCCCGAACTGCCGCTGCGCCGCCTGGCCGACCTGCCCACGCCGCCGGGCCTGCCCTGGCTGGGGCATCTGCTGCGCATCAAGCCCACCTCGCTGCACCGCCAGCTGGAAGACTGGGGCCGCGAACTCGGCACGCCCTACCGCATCCAGCTGGGACCGGTGGCGGTGCTGGTGGACGACGACCCCGAAGTGGCGCAGGCCGTGCTGCGTGATCGGCCCGAGGGCATACGGCGCGCGTCGATCATCCGCCCGGTGTTTGCCGAGATGGGCCTGGACGGCTTGTTCTCGGCCGAGGGCGAGGCCTGGCGCGAACAGCGCCGCCTCATCATGCAGGCCCTGAACGTCACCCACTTCCGCGGCTTCTATCCCACGCTGAAGGGCATCACCGAACGCCTGCATGGCCGCTGGCTGCACGCCGCCGAAGCGGGCACCGTGGTCGACATGCTCGACGACCTGATGCGCTACACGGTGGACGTGACGAGTGCGATGTCCTTCGGCGAAGACCCGAACACCATCGACAACCCGGGCCACGTGATCCAGCGGCACCTGGCGTCGATCTTCCCGACCATCATGAAGCGCACGCTCAGCCCTTTCCCTTACTGGCGCTGGCTGCCGCTGCCGGCCGACCAAAGGCTCAAGCGCGACCTGAAGGTGGTGCATGCCTACGCCCACGAACGCATCGCCAAGGCCCGCGAACGCCGCGCGCAGCAGCCCGGCATGGCGCCGCGCAACGCGCTCGAAGCCATGCTGGAGCAGGCCGATGTGCCGGGCAGCGGCTTCACCGACGAGGTGGTGGTGGCCAACGTGCTGCAGCTGCTGCTGGCCGGCGAAGACACCACCGCGCACAGCCTGGCCTGGACGTTGATGTTCCTGGCCCGTTACCCGGCGCTGCAGGCGCGCCTGCATGCGCAGGCTCAGGCCGTGCTGGGCGACCATGCGGTGTGCCCGGAGTACGACACCGTCAAGCAGCTGGATGTCTTCGAGGAGCTGGCGCTGGAGGCGCTGCGCCTGAAGCCCGTGGTCGCATTCCTGGGCCTGGAGGCGCGCAAGGACACGGCCATCGCCGGTGTGGTGGTGCCGCGCGGTGCGCGCTACTTCTTCGTCAACCGGCCGGCGCAGATCGCCGAAGGCCAGTTCGCCTGCCCGCACGCCTACAAGCCCGAACGCTGGGCGCGGCCCACCGCCACCGGAGGCGAAGAGGCGCACAACCCGCGCGCCTTCCTGCAGTTCGGCGCCGGCCCGCGCGTCTGCCCGGGGCGCCACCTGGCGGTGGTGGAGATGCGGCTGGTGCTGAGCATGCTGCTGCGCGAATTCGAGGTCGAGCTGGCCTGTGATGAGAGCCAGATCGAGGAGGTGCTGAACTTCACGCTCATGCCGAGCCAGATGCCGGTGCGGCTGAAGCGCCGTGTGCCGGACTGAGCAGCGCGCCCTGCGGCGCGCGTGGACTACAGCGCGCCGCGGCAGCCTGGCACGCCGCAGCGGCAGGCGAGCTGGCCTTCGTGGTGCGTCTCGCCGTAGTCCACGGTGATCTCTTCGCCGGGTGCGATGGCGCGCAAGGCGTAGAACTCGACGCGCCCCTGGCGGATGCACAAGCGCGCATTGGGCTTGCAGCTGTGGTTGGTGTAGCGCATGGGGTCGGCGCTCTTGCTGAAGTCGATGGCTCTGCGCGACGACAGCTCCACGATCAAGATGCGCTCGCTGCGCGTGGCGCGGATGCGCGCCTCGGCGACGCTGATGCTTTCACCGCGGATCTCGCCGATCTTCAGTCTTGGCGGTACGGCCTCGGCGGCAAATGCGCCCTGGCCGTCGATGTCGCTCGGCCTCACGTCGACGGCGAACTTCTGGTACGTCGGCCTGGGCTGGGCTTCGATCATGCCGACGGCAACTGCACCACAGGCTGCGGCTTCCAGCCCTTCTTGCGGTGTTCGGCCGTCACGAAGGTGCGGATGCCGCCGCGCACGAACCAGTCGGCATGCAGGCGGATGAAGCGCGGCTGGATGGCGGCGACGATGTCGCTGACGATGCTGTTCGTCACCTTCTCGTGGAAGGCGCCAACGTTCCGGTAGCTCCAGAAATATTGCTTCAGGCTCTTGGTCTCGACACACAGCTTGTCCGCCACGATCTCGATCGTGAAGTGCGCGAAGTCGGGCTGGCCGGTGAGCGGGCACAGGCAGGTGAACTCGGGCACGTCGAAGCGGATGACGTAGTCGCGCTCGGGTGCAGGGTTCGGGAAGACCTGCAGTTCCTTGCTCGGTGCCGAGGGCGGCACGGCGGGCGGTTGCCGTTGCGTGGGGCTGTTGCGGGTATGGCGGGCCATGGTGGAACCTGTGCCGAAGCCGGGTGTCTGCAGGGGGCGCGATGCTATCATCCGGCCCGCTTTGCGCTCTGACGAAGAGCGCATTTTTTCATACAAATCAAGCACTTGCGTGCGCCTGCCGGGTGCGCGTCAAGGCCTGTCCCCGATGCGCCTCAACCAGATCAAGCTCGCGGGCTTCAAGTCCTTCGCCGAACCCACCACCTTCCAGCTGCCCGGGCAGCGCGTGGGCGTGGTGGGGCCGAACGGCTGCGGTAAGAGCAACATCATGGACGCCGTGCGCTGGGTGCTCGGTGAGAGCAAAGCCAGCGAGCTGCGTGGTGAATCCATGCAGGACGTCATCTTCAACGGCAGCGGCAACCGCAAGCCGGCCAGCCGCGCCAGCGTGGAGCTGGTGTTCGACAACACGCTGGCGCGCGCCGGCGGGCAATGGAACAGCTTTGCCGAGATCGCCGTCAAGCGCGTGCTCACGCGCGACGGCAGCAGCAGCTACTACATCAACAACCAGCCGGTGCGCCGCCGCGACGTGCAGGACGTGTTCCTGGGCACGGGCCTGGGCCCGCGCGCCTACGCCATCATCGGCCAGGGCACCATCAGCCGCATCATCGAAAGCCGGCCCGAGGAACTGCGCCTGTTCCTGGAAGAAGCCGCGGGTGTCTCCAAGTACAAGGAACGCCGCCGGGAAACAGAAAATCGTTTGAAGGACACGCGCGAGAATCTCACGCGTGTGGACGACATATTGCGTGAACTGAACGGCAACCTCGACAAGCTGGAGAAGCAGGCCGAAGTGGCGTCGCAGTACCGCACGCTGCAGGACGCCGGCACCTTGAAGCTGCACCAGCTGTGGTTCCTGAAGCATCGTGACGCGGCCAGCGAGGAAGCGCGTGTCAGCGCCGCCGTGCTGGAAGCCACCACAGCGCTGGAAGCGCGCATGGCCGAGCTGCGGCATGTGGAAGCGCAGCTGGAACAGGTGCGCCAAGCGCACTACACCGCCAACGACGTGCTGCACGGCAAGCAGGGCTGGCTGGCCGAGGCGGCGCTGGAGGTGAGCCGGCTGGAAGAGCGCATCCGCTACGTCGTCGAAGGCCGCCAGCGCGCGCAGCAGCGGCTGGCCGACCTGCAGGCGCAGAACGCGCAATGGGCGCAGCGCCAGGGCGACGCCAAGTCCGAGCTGGAGGATATTGCCGCGCAGATCGAAGCGGCCGACGAGCAGGCGGGTGTGCTGGCCGCGCAAGCCGAAGAGCAGGCCGCCGAGTTGCCGACGCTGGAAGACGGCGTGCGCGCTGCGCAGGGTGCCAGCAACCAGCAGCGCCTGGCCGTGACGCAGGTGCAGCAGCAGATCCAGGTGCTGGCGGCGGAAAGCCGCAGCGTGGAAGAGCAGTCGCGTGCACTGAAGGGCCGCCGCGAACGGCTGGCCGGCGAACGCCAGGGCCTGCAGGCGCCCGACATGGCGAAGCTGGACGCGCTGAAGCTGCAGGAAGCCGAAGCCGGCGAAACCCGCGACATCACCGAAGCGCGCCTGCATGAACTGAACGAGCAGGTGCCGCAGCTGGACGAACAGCGTCGCGCCGCGCAGCAGGCGGTGAACACCGAATCGGGCAAGCTGGCCGACATCGGCGCGCGCCTGGAAGCACTGCGGGCGCTGCAGGCCAAGGTGCAGACGCAGGGCAAGCTGGCACCCTGGCTGGACAAGCACGGCCTGGCCGGCCTGCAGGGCCTGTGGACGCAGGTGCACATCGAAGCCGGCTGGGAAACCGCGCTGGAAGCGGCCTTGCGCGAGCGCCTGAATGCGCTGTCGGTGGGCCGCCTGGACAGCGTGCGCGCTTTCGCCGCCGACGCGCCACCGGCGCGCCTGGCCTTCTACGCCTTGCCCGTCGGCGCGCCGCCACACAGCCACGAGACGCTGCCGCAGCTGGCCAGCCTGCTTCGCCTGGGCGACGCCGGGCTGAAGGCCTTGCTGTCGGACTGGCTCGAAGGCGTCTACACCGCACCCTCCATCGACGAAGCGCTCGCCCAGCGCAGCAAGCTCACGCAGGGCGAGGTCATCATGACCCGCGAGGGGCACGCCATCAGCCAGCACGCGGTGGCCTTCTACGCGCCCGACAGTGAACAGGCCGGCATGCTGGCGCGCGCGCAGGAGATTCAGAATCTCGACCGCCAGCAGCGTGCCCAGGCGCTGATCGCCGACGATGCCAAGACCGGCTCGGTGCGACTGGAAGCCGCCTACACCGATGCATCGCAACGTCTGCTGACGGCCCGCCGCGAGGCCGCGGAAGCGCAGAACCGCGCCCACGGCCTGCACGTGGAGCTGCTGCGTCTGTCGCAGCAGGCCGAAGCCGCCACGCAGCGGCGTGAACAGCTGAGCGAAGAACTCGCCGAGATCGACGCCCAGCTGGAAGCGCTGGAAGAGCGCAAGGCCACCGGCG
This sequence comes from Betaproteobacteria bacterium, assembly GCA_031379415.1. Taxonomy (GTDB): domain Bacteria; phylum Pseudomonadota; class Gammaproteobacteria; order Burkholderiales; family Burkholderiaceae_C; genus Rubrivivax. Next base: position 29,640 of record JANNFE010000218.1, read on the forward strand.
AAGCGCGCTTCGAAGAACTCGACATGGCGCTGGCCAACACGCAGGAGCGCCACGCCGAACTGGACGACGCCGTGATCGCCGCCGAGCGCACGCTGAGCGACGCCCGCGAGCAGCAGCGCGCGCTGGAGCGCCAGGCCCAGGAAGCGCAGTTCCAGGCCCGCGCGCTGGCGGCGCGACAAGGTGAACTGCAGCGCAGCATCGAAACCGCGGCCGCGCAGGTGGCCGCCAACGTGCAGACTGGCGAACAGCTGCAACTCGAACTCGGCAGCTTCGACGATGCCGCGGCGCAGAGCGGCCTGCAGTCGGCGCTGGCGGTGAAGCTGGAACGCGAGCAGGCGCTGGGCCTGGCGCGCAGCGAGTACGACGACCTGAGTGCGCAGCTGCGCAGCGCCGAAGAGCAGAAGATGGGCTTCGAGCACAGCCTGCAGCCGTTGCGCGACCAGATCACCAAGCTGCAGCTGGAACAGCAGGCGGCGCAGCTGGGCGGGGCGCAGTATCTGGAGCAGCTCACCGCGGCCAACGTCGACATGGATGCCTTGGGCAAGTCCATCGAAGACGGTGCCGTCAAGCTCTGGGGCTTGCAGACCGAGATCGACCGCATCAACCGCGACATCAACGCCCTGGGCGCTGTGAACCTGGCGGCGCTGGACGAGCTCACCGCGACGCGCGAACGCAAGACCTTCCTGGACGCGCAGAACGCCGACCTCAACGAGGCCATCAGCACGCTGGAAGACGCCATCCACAAGATCGACCTGGAAACGCGCGACCTGCTGGCCAACACCTTCAACCAGGTCAATGAACATTTCGGCCGCATGTTTCCGAGCCTCTTCGGCGGCGGCCATGCGCGCCTGGTGATGACGGGCGCCGAGATCCTGGACGCCGGTGTGCAGGTCATGGCGCAGCCGCCGGGCAAGAAGAACAGCACCATCCACCTGCTGTCTGGCGGCGAAAAGGCACTGACAGCGATTGCGCTGGTGTTCGCCATCTTCCAGCTCAACCCGGCGCCCTTCTGCCTGCTCGACGAGGTGGACGCACCGCTGGACGATGCCAACACCGAGCGCTACCGCAAGCTCGTCACCGAGATGAGCGCGGGCACGCAGTTCCTCTTCATCAGCCACAACAAGATCGCCATGGAGATGGCCGAACAACTGATCGGCGTGACCATGCAGGAGCAGGGCGTGAGCCGCATCGTGGCCGTGGACATGGAAGCCGCGGTGAGCCTCGCGGAAGCGGCTTGAACATCAACCTCGGCACTGCGCTGGCCCTGCTGGGCCTGGCGGTGCTGGTGGTGCTGGCCTTCCACGGCTGGTGGAGCACGCGCCGCGCCGGCCCGAAGCAGGCGCCGGAGTCGACGCTGCCGCCTGAGCGCGTGGAGCCACCGATGGGCGGCCCCGAACCCGCACCCGAGCAACCCGCGGCGCTGCGCGCGACACCGCGGCGGCAGGCGCGGCTGGACGCGCTCATCGACGCCATCGTGCCGCTGCTGCTCGACGCACCCATCAGCGGCGAGTTCGCGCTGCAGCACCTGCCGCCCAGCCGCCGCGCCGGCAGCAAGCCTTTCTACGTCGAAGGCCTGGACGCCGAGACTGGCGAATGGGAGGCGCTGGCGCCCAACCACCGTTACAGCGAACTGCAGGCCGGCGTGCAGATGGCCAGCCGCAGCGGGCCGCTGAACGAGATCGAGTACTCCGAGTTCGTGCAGAAGGTGCAGGTCTACGCCGAAGCCGTGGGCGCCAGCGCCGATGCACCCGACATGCTGGAAGTGGTGGCCCGCGCGCGCGAGCTCGACGCCATGAGCAGCCCGCTCGACGCGCAGCTGACGGTGACGCTGCGCACCAATGGCGTGGCCTGGTCGGTGGGTTTCGTGCAGCAGGTGGCCGGCCGTTTGGGCCTGCTGCCCGGCGCGGTGCCGGGCCGCCTCGTGCTGCCATCGGGCGAAGATGGCGCGCCGCCCATGCTGGTGCTGGCGCTGGACCCGCAAGCCGCCCTGGCGGCCTTGGACGAGGCCGCGCCCTCTGCCGCCATCCGCGCCTGCACGCTGACGCTGGACGTGCCGCAGACGCCGGCCAGCGCCGAGCCCTTTCCGGCCTGGCACCTGCTGGGCAAGAAGCTGGCGGACGACCTGGACGCCACCGCCATGGACGACAAGGGTCAGCCCATCACCCTGCACGCCTACGCCAACATCGGCCAGGAGCTCGACGAGCTTTACGCGCGCCTGGAAGCGCTGGGCCTGCCGGCCGGCTCGGCCGCGGCGCGCCGGCTGTTCAGCTGAGGCGCCCGCGTTGGCCACCAGGGCTTGGGCTGCAGGCTAGGCTCGCTTCACCACCCCGTTGCAGCCCGCAAGAAAGCATCCATGGCCGACCTGTCCGACTTCCCCATCACGCGCAAGTGGCCCGCCAGCCACCCCGGCCGCATCCAGCTCTACTCGCTGCCCACGCCCAACGGCGTGAAGGTGTCGATCCTGCTGGAAGAGACCGGACTGCCCTACGAAGCGCATCTCGTGCGCTTCGACAACAACGACCAACTGAGCCCCGAATTCCTGTCGCTCAACCCGAACAACAAGATCCCCGCCGTCATCGACCCCAACGGCCCGGGCGGCCAGCCGCTGGCGCTGTTCGAGAGCGGCGCCATCCTCGTCTACCTGGCCGAGAAGGCCGGCCACTTCATCCCCGCCGACGCTGCCGGCCGCTACCAGGCGCTGCAGTGGCTGATGTTCCAGATGGGTGGCATCGGCCCGATGTTCGGCCAGCTCGGCTTCTTCCACAAGTTCGCCGGCAAGGACTACGACGACAAGCGCCCGCGCGACCGCTACGTGGCTGAATCGAAGCGCCTGCTGGCGGTGCTGGACCAGCATCTGCAAGGCCGTGACTGGATGCTGGGCGCCGACTACGGCATTGCCGACATCGCCATCTTCCCGTGGGTCAACAACCTGGTGGGTTTCTACGGCGCGGCCGAACTGGTCGGCTACTCTGAGTTTGCGCAGGTGCAGCGTGTACTCGAAGCTTTCAAGGCGCGGCCTGCCGTACAACGCGGCCTGAAGGTTCCGGCACGCGACTGACAGCCTGCCGACACTGCCCCTGCGCGGAGCGAAGGTCTCAAGCGCTGTCGGCTGCCGCGGCCGCTGCGACCGGCGGCAGCGCCTGCAACACGGTGACCGATGGCGCGGCCCAGCCGACAATGGCGCCTTGCGCTGTGAGCATGTCGATGGCCGCGCGCTTGAACGCCGGGAAGTAGCTCTCGGTGGCGTCTTCCACGATGAGACAGCCGTAGCCGCGGTCGTTGGCCTCGCGCATGCTGGTCTGCACGCAGACCTCGGTGGTGACGCCAGTGAACAGCAGATGGGAAATGCCGGCGGCCTGCAGGCGTTCGTGCACACCCGTGGCCCAGAACATGCCCTTGCCGGGCTTGTCGATGACCCACTCGCCTGGCGCCGACGCCAATGCGGGAATGATGTCGGCGCCGGGCTCGCCGGCGATCAGCACGCGGCCCATGGGCCCGACGTCGCCGATGCGCAGCGTGGGTTCACCACGTTCGCGTTTGGCGGGCGGGCAGTCGGAAAGATCCGGCTGGTGGCATTCGCGCGTGTGCAGCACCGGCCAGCCGCGGGCGCGCCAGGCCTGCAGCAGCGCGGCGATGGGTGCGATGGCCGGGTGCAGCCGCGTCACGTCGTTGCCCAGGCTGGCGCCGAAGCCGCCGGGCTCGACGAAGTCGCGCTGCATGTCGATGACCACCAGCGCCGTGCGGCCGGGCACGAGCGTGTAGTCGAAGGGCCGGGCGGTGACGGTGATCATGCGGCTTCGGGGTGGGCGCCGTAGCCACCGGCATGGCCACGATGGGCGCCTTGGCCACCCATGTGCGCACCCAGCGTGCGCCGGTCGGCGTCGGCGGCGGCGCATTCGAAGACGATGCGGCCTTCGCTCATGACCACGATGCGGTCGCTCAGGTGCAGCAGCTCGTCGAGGTCTTCGCTGACCAGCAGCACCGCGGTGCCGCGGTTGCGCGCGGTGATCAGGCGGCTGTGGATTTCGGCCACGGCCGCAAAGTCGAGGCCGAACACCGGGTTGCTGACGAGCAGCAGATCAGCTTCTTCGGCCAGCTCACGCGCCAACACCGCGCGCTGCACGTTGCCACCCGACAGCGAACGGATCTGCGCCCCTTCGCCCTGCGTCTTGACGCCGTATTCCTTGATCAGCGCCAGCGCCTTGTGGCGCAGCACGGCAAAGCGCATCCAGCCGCCTTGTGCGGCCGGCGGTGCGTCGAAGACGCGCAGGCCCATGTTGTGGCCGACGCTGAGTTCGCCCACGCAGGCGTTGCGCAGCGGCTCCTCGGGCAGGCTGCGCACCTTCAGGCGCCGGTTCTGCGCGCGCGTGGCGTGGAAGCGTTCGCCGCTCACGCGCACGTCACCGCTTTCCATCGGCCGCTGGCCGACCAGGGCTTCCATCAGCTCACGCTGGCCATTGCCCGAGACACCGGCCACGCCGACGATCTCGCCGCTGCTGACGGTGACGCTGAGCGCCTGCACGGCGTTTTCGCCGCGGTCGCCGGCCACCACCAGCTTCTTCACTTCCAGGCGCGCGCTGCCGGCGGGGCGCGCGTCGCGCGTGAAGGTGGCGGCCACGGCGCTCTTGCCTTCACCGACCATGGCCGAAGCCAGTTCGTCGGCGCTGACCTCGGCCACGGCATGGCTGGCCACCAGTGCGCCACGGCGCAGCACGCTAACGTCATCCGCGTGTTCGGCGACTTCGCGGAACTTGTGCGTGATCATCACGACCGTGCAGTCGCCCTTGTGGGCGCGGTCCTTCAGCAGACCCAGCACTTCGTCGGCTTCCTGCGGCGTGAGCACGCTGGTGGGTTCGTCCAGGATGAGCAGGCGCGGTTTCAAGTAGAGCTGTTTGAGGATCTCGAGCTTCTGCTTCTCGCCCGCCGACAAGTCCTGCGGCGTGGCGTCGAGGTCCAGCTTGAAGGGCGTGGTCTGCAGGAAGGCGGCCAGCTCCGCGCGCACCGCCTTCCAGTCGATGATCGCGGGCAGCCTGCCGCGCGCCAGCAACAGGTTCTCGGCCACCGTCATGCCCGGCACCACGGTGAAGTGCTGGTAGACCATGCCGATGCCGAGATCGCGCGCGATGGTGGGCGAGGTGATGGCCTGCTCGCGGCGGTCCACCAGCACCGCACCGGCATCGGGGCTGTAGTAGCCGACGACGCACTTCACCAGCGTGCTCTTGCCGGCGCCGTTCTCGCCCAGCAGCGCATGCACGGTGCCGGGCCGCACCTTCAGCGACACCGCGTTCAGCGCCGTGAAGGCGCCGAAGCGCTTGGTGAGGTCGATGGTGTCCAGCGCGAGTGCGTGCATTCAGGCTCCCTTCATGGCGTCGATGATCGCGGCCGAAGAAGCCACGGCGCCGAACACGCCGCCCTGCATGGTCACCATCTTCAACGCTGCTTCGTGGTTGCCGCGGTCGGTGGCGCCGGTGGCGTCTTCGACGATCACGCATTCGAAGCCGCGGTCGTTGGCTTCGCGCAGGGTGGTGTGCACGCAGACGTCGGTGGTGATGCCGGTGAGCACCAGGTTGCGGATGCCGCGCGTGCGCAGGATGAGTTCCAGGTCGGTGGCGCAGAAGCTGCCTTTGCCGGGCTTGTCGATGACCACCTCGTTCGCGCCCGGGGCGAGCTCGGGAATGATCTCCCAGCCGGGTTCGCCGCGCACCAGGATGCGGCCGCAGGGGCCGGCATCACCGATCCCACGCCCCGCGGCGCCGATGCGCTGCGAGCGCCAGCGCTTGTTGGCCGGCAGGTCCGACAGGTCGGGCCGGTGCCCTTCGCGCGTGTGGATCACCGGCGCGCCGAGTGCGCGGAAGGTGGCCAGCAGCGCGCCGATGGCCGGGATGGGTGCGCGCGTCAGCGACAGGTCGTAGCCCATGGCGTCGACGTAGCCGCCGACGCCGCAGAAGTCGGTCTGCATGTCGATGATGACCAGCGCGGTGTTGGCAGGCCGCAGGTCGCCGTCCCAGGGCCAGGGGTAGGGCGTGGCGGTGACGAAGCGTGGCATCTCATTCCACCGGGTTGGGCTCGGGGCCGCGGTAGGCGCGCGTAGGCGCTTCGAAGCCGCAGGGCGTGCCGTCGCGCACCTGGATGCTGGCGTCCCAGGGCAGCTTGAATGTGCCCTTCACCATGTCCTGCATGAAGGTGTAGGGGCAGTCCTGTGCGCCGCCCTTCACCGCCACGTAGCCGCGGTGCCAGAGCTGGTAGGGGTTGTTCTCGACACCCCAGACGGCGCGAGCTTCACGCACGAGGTCGGGCCGCAGTTCGGCGGTGATGATCTCGTCGGGGCGGCCACCGCCTTCGGTGATGATGCTGCCGTCGAAGTTGCAGAACATGCCTTCGCCCATGCTGTCGAAGCTGCCGTCGCTGCCGCACAGGCACACGCTGGCCGTGATGGCGAGGTTCTGAAAGGCATTCGCCTGGTTGGTGATCTTCCAGGCATGCCGGATGGGTGCCGTGTAGCCTGCCGTGCGCAGGATGATCTCGGCACCTTTGTAGGCCGCTTCACGCGCCATCTCGGGGAACATGCCGTCGTGGCAGATGATGAGCGCGATCTTGCTGCCCTTCGGGCCGGTGCAGACGGGGATGCCCATGTTGCCCGGCTCCCAGGCTTCCACCGGCACCCAGGGGTGCAGCTTGCGGTAGTAGAGCTGGATGTCGCCCTGGTCGTCGATGATCAGGCCGGTGTTGTAGGGGTTGCCGTGGGGATTGAACTCCATGATGGAGAAGCAACCCCAGATCTTGTGTTCGATGCAGGCGGCCTTGAAGGATGCGACCTCGGGGCCGTCGAGCGACACCATCAGTTCGGGTGTCATGCTCATGCTCAGGCCGTGCAGCGAATACTCGGGGAACACCACGAGGTCCATCGTGCCCAGGTTGCGCCGCGCCTTGCCGACCATCCAGCAGATGCGTTCGGCCTGCGCCTTCAGCTGCGCCGGTGTGTCCACCACCGGCAGTTGCAACTGCACGAGGCCGACGACGACGCCATGCGCCGATTTGTTCAAACCACCCAAACCACTCATCGAGACACTCCCAATTCCATCGGCGCACCCTTGATGCTGCGTTTCGGCGAACAGGTCCACACCAGGATGGCCAGCGTCAGGATGTAGGGCACGGCGTTGAAGAGGTGGTAGTAGCCGCTGACGCCCACGCTCTGCAGCGCCGGGCCTAAAGCGCCCGCGCCGCCGAAGAGCAGCGCGGCCCACAGGCAGCGCACGGGGCTCCAGCGCGCGAAGATCACCAGTGCCACGGCGATGAGGCCCTGGCCGCTGCTCAGGCCTTCGTTCCAGCTGCCGGGGTAGTAGAGGCTCAGCGACGCGCCACCCAGCCCGGCGATGAAGCCGCCGGCCGTGGTGGCCGCGATGCGGATGCCGTTGACGCTGTTGCCCAGGGCCCGCGCAGCATCGGCCGAATCACCCACCATGCGCACCAGCAAACCCCAGCGCGTGTTCATGAAGGCCCAGCCCATGCCGATGGCCAGCAGCACGCCGATGGGGAAGAGCGCGTTCACCTTCAGGGCCGCCTGCACCTGGCCGGAGTCGCTCCAGCCGCCCAGGGCGATGGAGGGAATCTGCGGCGCCTGCGGCTGGATCAGCGGCTTGCCCAGGTAGAAGGCCAGGCCGGCGCCCAGCAGCATCAAGGCGATGCCCATGGCGATGTCGTTGACGCGCGGCAGCGAACACACCAGGCCGTGCAGAGAGGCCAGCAGCGCACCACTCAAACCGGCGGCCAGCACACCCAGCCAGGGTGAACCCGTGAGGTAGGCGCCGCCGAAGCCGGCCATGGCACTGAACACCAGCACGCCTTCCAGGCCCAGGTTGATGCGGCCGGACTTCTCGGTGAGGCATTCGCCCAGGCTGACGAAGAGGAAGGGTGTGCCCACCCGGATGGCGCCGCCCAGCACGGCCAGCAACACGTCGAAGATGGCTTCACCGCTCATGCTGGTTTCACCGCGGTCTGCGGCGCCCTTTGGGGCAGGAACTTGAAGGGCAGCAGGCGGCCGCGCATCGCTTCCGCAGCGAGGATCAGCACGAAGGCAAAACCCAGCAGCACCTGCACCGACGCATCGGGCAGGCCCATGCGCCGCTGCAGCATGCTGCCTGCGGCGCCAAAACCGCCGAAGAGCACGGCCACCGGAATGATCGCCAGCGGGTGGTGGCGGGCGACGAAACTG
>JANNFE010000242.1:0-7932 GCA_031379415.1 Betaproteobacteria bacterium
AGGGCGGCACGCGCGTCGCTGATCACCTCGCGCGCTTCCTCGATGAAGATCTCGCGCATCTCGACGTCGTCTTCGAGGCCGGTGTTGCCGGCAGCCACCGGCGCCGCGCGTTCTGGCGGCACTGGGGCCGAAGGTGCCACCAGCGGCGCTGGCGGCGGTGCCAGGGCGGCCACGGCCTGCACCAGGTCGTTGCGCACGGCGGTGCGGACCGCGGGGTCGGCGCCGTTGAGCAGGGTGACACCCGCGGTGCCGAGCAAGCGCGCGAGTTCGGGCTGGTCGGCGGCGAAGGCCTGGCGCGACAGCGATTCCAGGCGCTTGGCGAGTTCGGTGTCGGGCACGCCGCGTTCGCCGGCGACGTCCGCCAGCTCGCGCAGGCGGTCGATCAGCGGCACCTGCGTGGGCGCGTCCTGGCGCACCGTGACCGCTGCCGTGTCGTCGAAGGCAGCGAAGGCCGAGACCCGTTCGCTCTGGCCCATCACCGCGCTCAGGCTGCCGGTCTCGGGGTCGAACTTGAACAGCGACTTGGCCAGCGCCGGCTGCACGCTGAGCATGTCGATGAGGAAGCTCAGGGCGCCCAGGTTATCGGCCAGGCGGTCGAAGGTGCCGGTCTGCACGGCGCGCTGCGGATCGACCTCGGTCTGCGCCAGCGCGTCGACGTCGTCGCGCATGTGCAGCGCGGCCTGCGAGGCCTGCGTGAGGCCCAGCACCGAGAGTACGCCGCGCATGGACGACAGCTGCGCCGGCACCGGGATCAGCACGTGGCGCTGCGAAGGATCGCGGAAGTACTGGTCGATCTGCTTTTCGATCTCTGACAGCGAGGCGCGCAGTTCCTGCACCACGCTGCCCATGGTCTGGCGGTCGGAGACGCGGCGGTAGAGCTCCTCCATCCAGACGTCCAGCGCCTGCGGCTCGGCACCGACACGCACGTCCTCGATGCGGCGCGCCAGGCGCCCCACGCGCTCGGCCAGTTCGGGGTGGTCGAACTCGCCGTCTTCGAGCGAGGCGTCCAGGTACAGGATGCCGGTGGCCACTTCCATGGCCAGCGCGGGCGGCGGCGCGGCTTCGGAATTGACGGTCTGCGTCACCGCGGTCTGCAGCGCATGGGCCAGGCCTTCGCCACCGGGCAGCAGGCGCTGCAGCGATTCACCGACGAGCGTGAACTGCTCGTTGAGGTTCTGCATGCGGTGCAGTTCGCCGCCGGCCACGGCCGACCACGAGTCCTTGGCCGCCGCCACACGCTTGCGCGCCAGCACCAGCAGCGCCGGGTCGAAGCGGCCCAGGCGCGGCGTTTCGTAGTCGGCGCTGGGCATGGCGTCCAGCTGCCAGGCCTTGCGCACCGCCGCCAGGCGCGGCGCCTCGTGGCCGACGGGCGGCTTGGCGTGGGTACAGAAGAAGAGCAGGTCCTGCGCCAGGCGGTCGGACAGTTCGACCGGCGCGCCGGCACCCACTGCACGGGGACGCACCTGGGCCAGCAGGCGCGACGCGATGCGCTTGGTGTAGTTGTCGCTGACCAGCAGGCCTTGCGACTGCGCTTCGAAGACGGCCGCCGCGAGCTGCCAGAACGTGCCCAGGTGCGGCACGCTGAAGCTGGACTGCCGGGCGCCGGCCGCCAGGCTGGCGCACAGGTCGCTCAGCTGCGCGAACAGCGTGCTGGCGCCCCCGCCCAGCGCCGCGAACTGGCTGCTGCCGCCGCCCGCGCCCTGGCGCATCAGGCTCAGCACCAGCATTTCCATTATGCTGCGCGAGTCCTCGTCGGCCTGGCGTGGTGTGGCACTCAGGTCGGGCGGCAGGTCGCGCCACTGCCATTCGATCTTCCACAGGTCGGCCGGGTGCACGCGGTCGGCGCCGGCCAGCTGCTGCGTGGCGCGGTACTGCGGGAACAGCTTCACCGGCGACACCGGCTTGCCGGCCAGCTGGCGGGCCAGGAAGTCGAGCAGGGCAAAGGACGCACGCTCCACGGTGTCGATGGCCGCAGCGGTCACCAGCGCCGGCTTGTTCACCATGCGCTGCACCGCGGCTTCGCTGGCGCGCAGCACGTCGGCCACCGCCGGCAGCCCCACCAGCTCGAGCGCGCCCACACCCTGGTGCAGCTGCGCACGCGCGGCGCGCAGCACCGACGGATCGACCGCGTCGACATCGGAGCCGCTGCCGGCCTCGGCTTCCTTCAGGTAGCGGCGCAGCGCGCGGTTGGCCGCTTCCAGCGAGCGGCGCAACTCGCCGTGCACCCAGGCCAGCGCGCTGAGGTCGTCGCCGGTGGTGCCTGGTGTGTTGGCGCTGTCCATGCCGTTTCAGCTTTCCGGGGTCAGGCGATCTTGAAGCGGGCCACCGAGGCCTTGAGTTCCTCGGCCGTGCGCGACAGCTCGCGCACCATCTGCGCCGTGGAGCGCGTGCCTTCCGAGGTCTGCTCGGTCACCGCGAAGATGTGCTGGATGTTGGCGGCCACGATGTTGGCTGACTCGGCTTCCTTCAGCGCTTCGGACGAGATGCGCGCGATGAGGTCCGACAGCTCGCGCGTCACGCGGTCGATGTCACCCAGCGCGGTGCCGGCGGCGTCGGACAGCCGCGCCCCTTCCACCACGCCCTGCGTGCTGCGTTCCATGGCGCCCACGGCGTCCTGCGTGTCGGTCTGGATGGTGCGCACGATGGCCGCGATCTGCCGCGTGGCGTCGCCGGAACGTTCGGCCAGGCGCTGCACTTCTTCGGCCACCACGCTGAAGCCGCGACCGGCCTCACCGGCGCTCGCGGCCTGGATGGCGGCGTTCAGGGCCAGCACGTTGGTCTGCTCGGTGATGTCGGAAATCAGCTCGGTGATTTCGCCGATCTCTTGCGAACTCTCACCCAGCCGCTTGATGCGCTTGGAGGTTTCCTGGATCTGGTCGCGGATGGCGTTCATGCCGCCGATGGCGTTCTGCACCGCGGACAGGCCGGTCTCGGCAGCACGCAGCGACTGCTTGGCGACCTGCGACGTTTCCTGCGCCTGCGCCGACACGTCGTTGATGCGGCCGGCCATCTGCAGCACCGACTCACCGGTCTCGCGGATCTCGCGCAGCTGCTCGGTGGATGCGGCCAGCAGTTCGGTGGAGGTCTGCTCCACCTGTGACGTGGTCTCGGTCACGCGGCCCACCGTGTCCTGCACCTGCGACACCAGCGAGCGCAGTTCCTCCACGGTGTAGTTCACCGAGTCGGCGATGGCACCCGTGATGTCTTCCGTCACCGTGGCCTGCTGGGTGAGGTCGCCTTCGGCCACCGTCTGCAGTTCGTTCATCAGGCGAAGAATGGCCGCCTGGTTGGCGTCGTTCACGCGCTTGGCCTCCTGCTCCTGGCGTTCGGCTTCCTGGCGCTGGGTATCGGCGACCTTGGAGCGGTTCGTCTGGTCGATGATGAACAGGCGCAGCAGGGCATAGGCGCCCACCACCAGCAGCACCAGCGAAACGATCAGCGCCACCAGGCGCAGGCCGCTGAATCCGGCGGCGCCACTCAGGCCCTGCTGCAGGCTGTCGAGCGCCTTGCGCAGCGGTTCGCTGTCGGCCACGATGGCCGTCTGCGCTTCGCGCGCGGCCACCAGGCCTTGCAGGTTGCCCAGGATGGCGCTGGCCTCGGTGCGCGTCTGTTCGTACTGCTGCAGCAGTTGCGTCAGCTTTTCCTTGACCTGGGGGTCGCGCGTGCCGGGCAGGCGCAGGTCGGCGTTGCCCGAGATCACGCCCTGGGCGATTTCCTTGAACGAGTTGAGGTCCTTGCCGAGCAGGAACACGGCCTCGGCGCTGACGCCTTCGGTGGTGAGGAACTCGTTGGCACTCTTGCCGATGCGCTGCGTCAGCATCACCAGTTGGCCCACCGCCGACAGCTCGGCGGCTGAAGCACCGCCCTGCAGCTTCAGCGACGACACGGTCTCAGCGGTTTCCAGCAGGTCGGCGCTCTGGCGGTTGATGGCGCGCAGCGCGGTGCCCACCTGCGTCAGCGTCTTCTGCTGGCTCAGCACCTTCTCGGCATTCTTCTCGGCGCGCTCGACCAGTGGCACGATGGTGTCCACCTGGTCCTGCAGGCTGCCCGGCGCCGCGGCGACATCGCCTTCGCCGGTCTTCAGGCTGCGCACGTTGCGCGCCAGCACGTCGATGGACTCCTTCACTTCCGGGAATGCCGCGGCATTGCCCACCAGCGCCTGCGACACTGATTTGGCCAGCCGCTGCGACTGCGTGGTGGCCTGGCCGGCAGCGCCCACCTGGGCCGCGCTGCGGTTGCTGGCGGTCAGCGACAGGAAGGCGGTGAGCAGCAGCACGGCCAGGCCGACCACGAAGGCGATCAGCATCGAGCGCTGCTGCTGCGCCAACGGCCAGGCGCCGATGATGGGCAGGCCGCTGCTGAAGTTCTCACCGTCGCCGGCGGGGCGCGAATCGACGAAGTCGGGCGCCAGTTCCGAGGGTGCGGCTTCGGTGATGATGGATGAGTCCTCGTTGTCGCCGCGCGCGTCGATGGCGTTGGGTGAGCCACCGCCCAGGCGCACGGTCACGTCCATCGGATGGGGTGGCGACAGTTCGTCGAAGGGCTTCGAGGCGGCCGTCGCGTCGGCATCGGCCTTGGCGCGCCCGGCGCCGGTGAGTCTGTCTAGGAAGCTCATCTCGTCCTCGTCGTTTCTGGGGCGCGCGGGGCGCCGGCCGACATTGCGGGAAAACAGGGAAAGTCGCGCCCGGCGCTGCTCATCGATGAACCTTCGTGCTCATGCGGCGATGGCCAGGAACTGTTCGTGGCGGGCCAGCGCGGCGAGATCGATCTCCTGCCAGACGCGGCCGTCGCTGTCGCGCCAGCGCGCACCGGCGAAGGCCGGGCGCGGCTGATCGTCGGCCGCCGGCTCGGCGCTCAGCTGCTCGGCGCTGCGCAAGCCGGCCAGGCGGTCCACCAGCACGGCGCAGTGCGAACCCTGGCGCGCGTTGAAGGACAGCAGGCGCGCCTGTTCGCGCACTGCGTCGCGGGCGATGGGTGCGCGCAGGCCCAGGAAGGCGGCAAGGTCGACCACACCATGCAGGCCACCGCGCAGGTTGGCCACGCCCATGAACCAGTCCTGCGTGTGCGGCACCGGCAGCACCACGCCGACGGCGAAGATCTCGCCCGCGCTCGGCAGCGGCACCAGCACGCCCAGCCCGGCGCATTCAACGGCCAGCCAGGACACCGCACGCACTTCGGTGCGCGCCTGTTGCAGCCGCTCGGCAAGGCGGCCTTGCAGTTCGCGCAGGGCTTCGCGTTTGGCCATCGGCTAGTCGAACGCCTTGATCTTGCCGATCAATTCGTCGGCATTCACCGGCTTGACGATGTAGTCGCGTGCGCCCTGGCGCATGCCCCACACCTTGTCGGTCTCCTGGTTCTTGCTGGTGCACATGATGACCGGCACGTCGGCGAAGCGCGGGTCGCGCGTGATGCTGCGCGTGAGCTGGAAACCGTTCTGGCCGGGCATCACCACGTCCATCAGGATGAGGTCGGGCTTCTCTTCGGCCAGGCGGCGCAGGGCCTCTTCACCGTTCTCGGCCGTGCGCACGCTGTAGCCGCGCTTGCCCAGCAGGTCGGACAAGTGGTGCAGCTCGGTCTTGGAGTCGTCGACGATGAGGATCTTCTGGATCGGCATCAGCAGGGTCCTTGCGGGATGCAAGCTCAGGTGGCAGTGCCGCCGCGGCGGTAGGAATCGACGGCGCGCAGCAGCTGTTCCTTCGTGAAGGGTTTGGTCAGGTAGTCCTCGGAGCCGACCATGCGGCCACGCGCCTTGTCGAAGAGGCCGTCCTTGCTGGACAGCATGATCACCGGGACGTGGGCGAAGCGGGGGTTGCGTTTGATGATGGCGCAGGTCTGGTAGCCGTCGAGCCGCGGCATCAGGATGTCGCAGAAGATGAGTTCGGGGTCGTGGTCGTTGACCTTGGCCAGGGCGTCGAAGCCGTCCTCGGCCAGCACCACCTCATGGCCGCCCTGGCGCAGGAAAATCTCCGCACTGCGGCGGATGGTGTTGCTGTCGTCGATGACCAGCACCTTGGCGCCGGCCACCGGTGCCGCTTCGGCGCCTTCGTGACCACTCGCGCCTGCTTCAGGCCCCTGAATCTCCAAGCGCTGTTCTCCTCAGTGCCCCAGTGGTGCGGCCCAGGCCGCCACTGCGGGGCTCAGATCTGGACCATCTCGAAGTCTTCTTTGCGCGCACCGCACTCGGGGCATGTCCAGTTCATCGAGACATCGGCCCAAGCCGTGCCGGCTGCAATGCCATGCTCCGGATCGCCATCGGCTTCGCTGTAGATCCAACCACAGATCAGGCACATCCAGGTACTCGGTTCGCTCACGGTCAGACTGTCACCTCACTACAATGGACCCGGATTGTAGCCAAGCAACTCCGGCAAATTACGTGGATTTGTGAGGACCTACACATCGTTCCTCAGAACTTGCTGGAGGTTCGGCGGTGGTCGCCGGGCCGCCCGCAAGGCACCCGCGACACGATCGCGACCAGGCCGACGCCCATGACTCCTGAACCCTCCACGGCCCCGGCCCAAGACGACCCCACCGCCGAACCGCCACCGCCGGCCTGCGTGATGTGCTTCAACGCCAGCGACCCCAGCGGCGCTGGCGGCATGGCCGGCGACGTGGCCACCATCGCGGCCATGGGCGCGCACGCGCTGCCGGTGGTGACGAGCATCGTCATGCGCGACACCGCCGATACCTTCGACCAGCACGAGATCGACGCCGACGCGGTGGCCGAACAGGCCCGCACCATCCTGGAAGACGTGACCATCGCCGGCTGGAAGGTGGGCTTCCTGGGCAGCGCCGACAACGTCAGCGCGGTGGCCGAGGTGCTGAGCGATTACACCGAGATACCGCTGGTGGCTTACTTGCCCAATCTGAGCTGGCTGGAGGAAGACGCGCTGCAGCCTTACCTCGACGCCTTCCGCGAACTCATCCTGCCGGCCACCGAGGTGCTGGTGGGCAGCCACAAGACGCTGCAGGACTTCTTGCTGCCTGAATGGGACAGCGAGCGCCCGCCCTCGGCGCGCGAACTGGCGGTGGCTGCGGGCGAACATGGCACGCGCTATGTGCTGGTCACCGGCATCATGCTCACCGGCAAGGGCCCCGAGCAGTACATTGACAACATCCTGGCCTCGCCGCAGGGCGCCATCACGGGCGAAAAGTTCGAGCGCTTCGACGCCGCCTTCATGGGCTCGGGCGACACACTGTCGGCCGCCCTGGCCGCGCTGTTGGCCGCCGGCGGCGAACTCCAGCCGGCCGTGGGCGAGGCCTTGTCCTTCCTGGACCAGAGCCTGGACGCCGGCTTCCGCCCCGGCATGGGCAGCATCGTGCCCGACCGCTTCTTCTGGGCGCTGCCGCCGCCTGAAGAAGGCGAAGGAGGCGAAGGCGGTTTGCCCGAACCCGAACCCGAAGACCCCAAGAGCAAAGGTGCCCCCCGTCGTGTCCATTGAGCGTAGCGAGTTGAAGACCAATGTCGAGCTGTTCGCCCGCGCGCAGCGGGTCATCCCCGGTGGCGTGAACTCGCCGGTGCGCGCCTTCCGCGCCGTCGGTGGCACGCCGCGCTTCATCCAGCGCGCGCAAGGCGCCTACATCTGGGACGCCGAAGGCCAGCGCTACATCGACTACATCGGCTCCTGGGGCCCGATGATCCTGGGCCATGGCCATCCGGCGGTGCTGGATGCGGTGCACAAGGCCGCTGCCGACGGCTTCAGCTTCGGCGCGCCTACCGAGCGCGAGATCGAACTCGCCGAAGCCATCATCGGCCTCGTGCCGAGTGTGGAGCAGGTGCGGCTGGTGAGCAGTGGCACCGAGGCCGGCATGAGCGCACTGCGCCTGGCGCGCGGCGCCACGGGCCGCAACAAGATCATCAAGTTCGAAGGCTGCTACCACGGCCACGCCGACGCGCTGCTGGTGAAGGCCGGCTCGGGCCTGGCGACCTTCGGC
>JANNFE010000323.1:0-12839 GCA_031379415.1 Betaproteobacteria bacterium
TGTAGAGGGCGTCGCTGTAGCGAATGACGTTGCCCATGAAGGCGGGGCTGCGCGAGACCAGAAACACGGCCGCAGTGGGTGTGTTCTCGAAGCGGCCGGCCACCTCCGTCAGGAAGCCGAGGCCCACGCAGGCGCGCAGCAGCAGGCCGGTGTTGCGCGGATTCAGCCCGAGCGCGGCCGCAAGCTCTTCGGCCGTGCGTGGTGCGTCTGCCAGGCCATCGAAGACCTTCAGGCGGTTGGCCGTCAGCAGCGTCTGGCTGTCCCAGAAGCCGGTGCTGAGGCGGACGATGGAAGACGGGTCGGGCGCCGGGCCCTTCATCTGCGGGGCATCGCTCATGCTGCCACCAGGGCCTGGCGGTCCATGTCGCACTCCAGCTGCATGTAGGCGCAGCGGTGGCACATGAAGCCTTCGGACACCACCAGGCCATGGCGCTGGCGGATCTGGGCGCAACCGGCGTTCAACGTCTCGAAGTAGCTGCGGATGCGGGCGTGGAAGTCGGAACGCTGGCGGCCGCCCACTGGCCACACCAGGGAGTAGATGGGGATGATGCCGCGGCTGCACAGGTCTTCCGCGCCCTGCAGCGCGATGCGCGCAGCCTCTTCCCATTCCAGTCCGTGCTCGGGTTCGAGTTCGATGCCGGCGACCATCGCCGAATAGACGTTGCCGCGGCCCCAGTGGCGCACCGCCGTCTCGAGCGCGGCAATCCACTGGTGATAGCCCACGTACTTGTTCTTGCCCGGGCAGATCTTGGCGAACAACGGCTCCGACCACATCTCGAGGTTGAAGCACACGTGCTGCACGAGTTGCTCGTCGTGAAACTGCTTGATCTGGTCGCCGGGGATGGCGCCCGAACCGAGTGTCACCGGAATGCCGCGGATGTTCGCCTTCTTCACGAAGCGCGCCAGTTGCAGGAAGCGCTCGCCTTCCTTGCGCGCGTCGGTCAGCGAGCCGCCCACCAGGTAGATGTGGCGGATCTCGGTCTGGTTGATGACGGCGTTCAGGGCCTCGTTCATGCGGTCGAGCGTGGGTGGCAGGATCTCGATGCGGCCGGCGATCTGGCCCAGGTGCTTGGTGCGTTCATCGGGTGCGCCATAGGCGCAGAAGGTGCAGCGCATGGACTGCCCTTCGTGTTTGTGCAGGAAGTATTCGCAACCCGGCGCCACGTTGATGACCAGCATGTCGCCGTGCGTGGTGATGCCGGCCTGGGAATAGGGCAGGCCGTCGGCCGTCTTCTGCGTCAGCCAGGGACGCAAGGGTTCGAACTCGATCGGCACGCGCTGGCCGCTGCGGTCGTCGATGAGCTGGTAGCCCTGCGCCAGGTCGCCTTCCACGTGCCACGGTGAATCGCCATTGCCCAGGATGCGGATCTCGGTGCCGTCGGGCGTGTTGATCAGGTAGGGAATGCTCGCGATGCCGCGGCCGGTGGGGTCGTGCTCACCTTCCTTGAAGCGGTAGGGGTAGTAGTTGGGCATCGAGTGCGCGGCGGCCTGGCCGAGCGCAGCGGTATAGCGGATGCCCTCGCACATCACCTGAACCTTCAACGCCGGTGAACCGGTGAGCGTGACCATGCGGGCCATTCCTTTCGCTGCATGAACTTCAAGAGCAGACCGGGCAGACCTTTCCCCAAGGCCAAGCCCCGCCACCCCTGAAATGATGCCACGCACATCTTGCAGGCCCGACATCATCGGCACGGCGGCGTGTGTTCCGTCACTTCCTTTGCTTAACGCCTGCCAACGGCGGCGTAGCCGCCTGGGGGTTCCGTTCGAGGCCCAATCCGACACCGCGATCGTTTCGGCCATGTCCCTGACCGCGTGGGCTGCGAGTTGACGCGCCGGTAAAAAGTCACGCCGCTTTTGTCAGGCTTCTTTACACCGCCAGGCGTTGGCTCGCAGAACCGCCACCTAAGACCTTGTTTCCATGTCGATATCGTCCAGCGGCATGCGTTTTGCAGCTGGCTGCGTACGTCGATGATTTGTTCCGGTGCAGGCCCCGCGCTCAGGGGATGGCCCCGGTTAGACATCGAGCAGATGCTTGAATTCGCGCAGGAGGATGAGTCGCTCGCCCCTCCGCGAACCCCGGTTCAGCAGAAGCGGTGTCCGGTCGGGCACCGTGCAGAGGCTCAGTTCAGTCAACGGAGGGACAGTGATGTTGAAAATGCCCAGTAATCTCGACAAGTCATTTTTCGGTGCAGTCACCTGCATCGCGCTGTCCGTTGCGGCGGGGTCGGCAGTCGCCGCAACCCCGTTCCAGACTGACGTGTCCACGGCCATAGACCGCGGCATCGAGTGGCTCGCCAACCAAGGCGTCTACAACAACCCGAGTACGCTGGGCATCAACGGTGCTTCCGGCCTGGCCATGCAGGCCCTGCTCGAAAAGCGGGCCAGCGGCAACGCCAGCGATCCTCCACAGGGCTACACCGGCGCCAGCGCCACCGACCAGGGCCGCCTGCGCACTTCGGCTGCCTACATCCTGGACGCCGTCAACGAGTCTGGCTTCTACGCCTACCGCGACGGTCAGTGGATGTTCGCTCTCTCGGGCTACGCGCTGACGGGCGGTCCTGACAAGAGCGTGCTGGCACCGGCCAATGCCGACTACCAGACCATCAAGCAGGCGATGGACGCCATGGTCGACCGCACGCTGGCGAACCAGCGCAAGGCGCCCGCCTTCGCCAACGCCATCGACCAGGGCTACTGGTGCTACACCAACAGCGGCTGCGAAGACTCGTCGACCACGCAGTTCGCTGCGGCCGGCCTTGAAGCGGCGCGCACCTTCTACAAGTCGAACAAGGTCGGTGATGCACCCTACGCCGACCCGGCGCGAGTGGCGCTGATCGACACGGCGCTGGCCCTCGTCAAACAGGCCTACGAGCTGAACGCGCTCAACGGCTCCGACTACGGCGTCGGCGCGAACGCCAACTGCCAGGTCCTGAACGCGACCGAACGCGGCCACGGCTACAGCGCCCAGAGCTATCGGCCGTCGCTGCAGCAGACTGCATCCGGCATCTACATCCAGCTCTTCGGCGGCGCGGATGTGAATTCGCCGATGGTGCAGAACTACATGCAGTGGGTGCGCAACCGCTATCGCTACACCGACCTGGACAGCCTGGGTAATTCGTGGCCGGGCGCGTCGTGGTCGTACTACCTGTGGAGTTCGTTCAAGGCCATGGAACTCATGCGTCAGGCCGGCATTGCGACGGCTGCTGGCAATCTCAGTCCTGACAGCTTTGGCACCCTGGCTGCGGCGGGCGCTCCTCTGTGCAATGTGCGCCAAGAGAACAAGACGCCTGCTGCAGTGGCCCGTCCGGCGTCGTTCGGCGCTGGTGGTGTTGGCTTCTACTCGGCTGAGACCAAGAGCCAGTACTTCGACTACGCCAGCCAGATCCTGAGCCTGCAGTGCTTTGACGGCTCGCTGCCGATCAACGGCAATGACGGCTTCTTCGGTTGCAACAGCTCGCCGGGCGCCTGGGAAAATACGTCGCACCAGGCTTACCAGTTGCTGGTGCTGCAACGTTCGACCGGCAATGTGGTGCAGCGTTGCGACATCGATGCCGACGGTGACGTTGACTCGGCTGATCTCTCGCTGATCCGCGCCGCTGTCGGCCAGGTACCCGGCGCCGGCGATCCGCGCGATGCCACTCTCGACGGCAAGATCACCATCAACGACGTGCGAGCCTGCACGCTTCAGTGCACCCGTGCGAATTGCGCCACGAGCTAAGAACAGATGCCAGGACCGGCCTCCGTCCCCATTTTTGAAAGGTATTCGTCATGAAATTCTCAGCTTCTGCCCTGGCCCTGGCCGTTGCTGCGCTGTGCGCATCGGCGCCGGCCAGCGCTGACATCGTCATCAGCTTCGTACCATCCGCGACCAACATCGCCATTGGTGAAACAGTCTCGGTAGCGATGAACATTTCCGGCCTGGATGCTGAAATCCTGTCGGCGTTCGACATCAATCTGCTGTTCAACGAAGGCGTGCTTGACAATTTCAGCGTTGCGCACAACGTTGCTCTGCAGTGGCCAGGGAGCGGTAGCTTCAATGTTGGATTTGGCTCAGGGGACACCGATGTGTTCGACTTCGCGTTCGGCAATGACGCTGCGCTGGCGGGTCAGGCCAACTCCTTCACCGTTTTGACCTTTGGGTTCACTGGGGTCGCGGATGGATCAACGTTCATGACACTCGGTCTGGACCCGGACTTCGAACGGAATTTCGTGGGTCTGGGCTTTGCCACACTGCCGGTGACCGTGGGAGGCGTTTGCGTCTCCGTCGGCACGGGCTCCTGTGACGGCGGCACCGTGCCCGAACCCGCCAGCTACGGCCTGGCGGGCATGGCGTTGCTGGCTGCTGGCTTTGCCAGCCGCACGCGCCGCCGCCAGCGTGTCGTGGCCTGACCCAGGTTCACGCGCTTGCGCATAAGGGCCGGCTCTGCCGGCCCTTTTTCATGGCACGGCCAGTGCCGAGCACGCGCCCCGGGTCTTGCGCCAATCCCGCGGCGAGATTGCGCCGGCCTGTGCATGCGCTCCGCGCCCCAGCGCCTTGGCCATGCGCTCCTGCTTGACGTAAGGCCCGACGTCGTTGCGGGTGCGCACGCTCCAGGCGTGCCCCTCTTCCACCATGCGGCGGCCCACGTTCATGTCGTCCACCACCAGGGCGCCCACCGTGCGGCCCTGCCGGTCGCGGCCGCTGGCTTGCAATGTCGCCGTCTTGTTCAGCACCAGGGCGGCCAGCGCCGCCTTGGCCTCGGCAGCCCCGGGTTGGCAAGACTCCGGTGGCTCGATGTCACGCACACGCACCGTGATGGCCGGCTGGCCCGGCGTCGTGAAGCGCAGGCTGCCGCCGTCGATGACCTGCGTCACCACACCCTGCATGGCAGCCGGCTTGGCGGGCGCGGCCAAGACAGCGGGCCACAGTGGCGCCAGCAGGGCCAGCGTGACCAGCCGGCAGCAGCCGCGACGGAAAGGGGTGTGGTTCATGGCGGGCTTTCGGGGCTTCACAGCTTGCCGGCCTCGCCGGCGGTGATGGGCTGGTAGACGATTTCCACCTGCTCGCGCGCCACGTTGCTTGCAGCGCGTGGCTGGAAGGTCGACATCAACTCAATGACCGTGGTGGCGCCGACGCGCCAGCGCGCAGTGGCGTTCCAGGCCTCGGGCGTGCTGTCGACATGCGTGTTCTCCGGGCTGCCGTAGCGCTGCGTCAGCAGCTGGCGAAGCTGGCGGTGCTTCTCGCTGAAGCCCGCTTCACCGCCCGATGGCGCCGGGCCGTCCCAGAACATCGACACGCGCACCAGGCGGCGCGCGGTTTCATCGACATGCAGGTTCAGGCGAAAGGGCACGCCAGCCACGGTGTAGGGGGCCAGCGTCGGGTGTTTGCAGGCCTCGCCCACGCGCACGGCGCCGCGGCGCGGGCTGGCCACACACTCTGCCAGCTGCACGCCGGAGCCGAAGCGCTGCAGCAACTGGGGCTCGCTGGCGCCCCAGGGCAGGCCCTGGAAGGCTTCGGCCTGCGGCGCTGGCGGATCGCAGGCCACGCGCTGCAGCGGGAAGTCGATGCCCTTCAGCGCACCGTTGGCACGCTGGCCTTCGATGCGCGCGCGCAGCCGCCCACCCTCTTCCAGCCGGTAGATCACACGCTGCGGAAAGTCGTGCTGCAGGTTCTCGAACACCGCCACGCCGGGGCCACCGGGCTGCAGCACGAAGCTCGCTTCGGCCTGGCCCGAGGGCTGGGCGATGAAGACCACGCTGCCGTCGGCACGCTGGCGGATCTGCATGAACTCGTGCGCCACCGTCTGGCCCTGCTTCACGGTGCGGCTCACGCCCAACAGGCTGCCGCCGGCCAGCGGCAGCCACTGCTCGCCCGACCCCGGCTCGCCGCCCTCGGCACGCCAGCAACCGCCCAGCCAGGCCAGCGCCTGCAGCGCGCTGACTTCGGTTGATCGCACGGGCGCAGCCGCGCAGGCCAGCAGCACGGCACAAAGGATGAGGCGTCGCATGCCCGCGATGCTAGTACGCCGCCCCAGAGATTTCGGAACACGAAAGCGCGTCTTCGGCCCGATGGCCGCGTTGCAAATCCTCGCAATGCCACGGGGCATTGCTGCGGTTTGCGCCTTGCCCTCGAGCCGAATCCATCGCTTTCGTCATGTTCCGAAGTCTCTGGGGCGGCGTACTAGCCGGCGGCGCGGCGCCGGCTCGATGAGTGCCGCTTCGGCCTCGGCCAGCATGCGGTCGAGCCGGTCCTTCAGTTTCTCGGTGCTGAGCTGTT
Organism: Betaproteobacteria bacterium; assembly: GCA_031379415.1. Taxonomy (GTDB): domain Bacteria; phylum Pseudomonadota; class Gammaproteobacteria; order Burkholderiales; family Burkholderiaceae_C; genus Rubrivivax. The sequence goes on from JANNFE010000323.1 coordinate 6,254, forward strand.
CGCGCAGCCGCTCCACCATCAGCGGCAGCGCGAAGGGGCTGGGCGCCTTCAGTGTCACCTGCGCCAGCGGCAAGGCCGCCAGGCGCTGCAGCGTGGCCGACAGGCGCGCCAGGTCCAGCTCCTGCTGCAGCACTTCACTTTCGGCTTGGCCCAGCAGGCGGTTGCCCGCGTCGTACTTGCGAAAGACCTCGAAAAACAGGCTGCTCGACGCCTGCAGCTGGCGCAGGCTCTTCGGCGCACCCGGGTAGCCGCCGAACACCAGCCCGGCCACGCGCGCGATCTCGCGGAAGCGCCGCTGCGCCAGTTCGCCCGAATTCAGGCTGGCCAGCACGTCGGCCAGCAGGCCCTGCGCGCTGAACAGGCCGTCGGCCAGCGTCACCGGCTTGGCGGCCAGCACCTCGAGCCCGTAGTCGTTGACGCTGAGCGAGAAGGTGTTGGGCTCGGCCTTGGCCAGCCGATACGCCAGCAGTTGCGCCAGCCCGATGTGCACGTTGCGCCCGGCAAAGGGATAGAAGAAGAGATGGTGCCCTTCGCGCGACGTGAAGTGCTCCACCAGCAGCGCCTTGCGCTGCGGCAGCTGCGACAGGCGCGCCTGCGCGTCGAGCATGGGCCGTGCGGCCTGCATCTCGACGTCGCTGAAGTTGCCCTGCCCGGCACCGTCCAGCAGCTCTTGCACCGACGCCGCCAGCTCGCTGGACAGCGGCATCTTGCCGCCCGCCCAGGCCGGCACCACGCCCTTCTTCTTGCTGCCCACCCGCACGTAGGCGGCCATGTCCTGGGTGCGCACGTACTCCAGCACGCGGCCGGCGAAGACGAAGTGGTCGCCCTTGTTGAGCCTGGCGATGAAACCTTCCTCGATGCTGCCGATGGTGCCGCCGGTAAGCCACTTCACCGCCATCGCGGCGTCGCTGACGATGGTGCCCACCTGCAGGCGGTGGCGCCGCGCGATGCCGCGGTCGGGCACGCGCCAGCGGCCTTCGACGAGCTGCACGCGGTGGTATTCGGGGTAGGCGTTCAGGCTGTCACCGCCGCGTTCGACGAAGGCCAGCGTCCAGTCGAACTCATCGCGGGTGAGTGCGCGGTAGGCACGCGTGCCACTCACTTCAGCATACAGCTCATCGGCCATGAAGCCACCCCCCAGGGCGACGGTGACGAGGTGCTGCACCAGCACGTCCAGCGGCTTCTCGGGCGAGCTGCGCGCTTCGACGCGCCCGGCCAGCGCAGCGCGGCGCGCGGCGGCGGCCTCCACCAGTTCCAGCGTGTTGGTGGGCACCAGCGTGATGCGGCTCTCGCGCCCCGGCGCATGGCCGCTGCGGCCGGCGCGTTGCAGCAGCCGCGCCACGCCCTTGGCGCTGCCGATCTGCAGCACACGTTCCACAGGCAGGAAGTCGACGCCCAGGTCGAGCGACGAGGTCGCCACCACCGCCTTCAGCCGGCCTTCCTTCAAGCCCAGCTCCACCCACTCGCGCACCTGCTTGTCCAGCGAGCCGTGGTGCAGCGCGACGAGCCCCGCCCATTCAGGCCGCTCGGCCAGGATCAGCTGGTACCAGATCTCGGCCTGGCTGCGCGTGTTGGTGAACACCAGTGCCGTGCTGCTGGCTTCGATCTCGGCCACCACCGGCTGCAGCATCTGCGCGCCCAGATGGCCGCCCCAGCTGAAGCGGCCGGGCTCGTGCGGCAACAGCGTGTCGATGCGCAGCGCCTTCTCCACGCGGCCCTGAACGCGGCGCGCGGGGGTGCCGCAGAGCGTGTCCATGGCTTCGTCCAGGTTGCCCAGCGTGGCCGACAAGCCCCAGGTGATCAAGCCCGGGTTCCAGCGCCGCAGCCGCGCCAGTGCCAGCTGCACCTGCACGCCGCGCTTGTTGCCGATGAGCTCGTGCCACTCGTCGACGACGACGGTATGCACGCCGCCCAGTTCGGATGCCGCGTTCTCGCGCGTCAGCATCAGGCTCAGCGATTCGGGCGTGGTCACCAGCGCGGCGGGCCAGCGCTTGTCCTGGCGTGCGCGCTCGGCGCTGGGCGTGTCGCCGGTGCGTTGTCCGACCGCCCAGCCGCGGGCCAGTTCGGGCAGCGGCAGCTGCAAGGCACGGGTGGTGTCGGCGGCCAGCGCGCGCATGGGCGTGATCCACAGCACCTGCAGGCCCGCCGCCGCTTGTGCGCGCTGCAGCGCGCCCAACCACACCGCATAGGTCTTGCCGCTGCCGGTGGTGGCGTGCAGCAGGCCGCTTTCGCCCGCGACCATGGCGGCCCAGACCTCGCGCTGGAACGCAAACGGCGCCCAGCCGCGGGCCGCGAACCAGGCCTCGATGACAGCGGAGTCGACGACGGCGGCCACCTTCAGGCGCTGGTGATCCAGCCTTCCACCGCGTCCACCTCCGCCGGCAGGCCGTGGTCCGGCTGCACCGCAGCCCAGGCCGCCTGCATCAGGCACAGCACGGCGTCCAGGCGGTCGCCCGAGGCGTCGTCGACCAGCGCGTCGCGCATGGCGTGCGTGAGCTTCAGCCGCAGTTTGAGGCGCGTGCGGCCCTGCTCGAGGGCTTCGACGATGTCCTTGCGCGCGATCAGGCGGTCGGGCTCGGCCGAGTTCTTGTAGGAACGCCGGCCGATCAGTTCAAAAGCCAGCAGCCCCGGGTAGCCTTCCAGCGCCGTGCGCTGCGGGTCGCCGGCGTGCAGGCGCGGCAGCGTCACGCCGGCGCGCACCAGGCGCGAAAGGCCTTCGTAGTACATGAAGCCCACCGGCACGTAGCGTGTCTGCAGCGGGCTCGTGGAGCTGACGCCGGGCATGGCGCCGTCGGTGGCACGGTGGATCAGGCGCCGGCCGGCCGGGCGGCCATTGCCCCAGCTGTCGACCAGGGCGCGGAAGTCCATGCGCGTGCGGCAGCGGCGCTGCAATTCGGTGATCACCTCGGCCGCATTCACCCCCAGGCCTTGTGCGTCGACGAACTCGCGCGGCAGACCGAAGGGGAAGTCGAAAGCGCCCAGCCAGGGCCCGGGCTCGGCCAGCAGCGCCTCGAACTCGGCCATGCTCGCCAGCGCATCCACGCGCTGCAGGCGCAGCACGGCGCCCTGCCGTTCACCGCGCGCCACCGTCACGGGCTTGCGCCGCGTCGGCGCGCTGGTGAAGTCCACACCCCACAACATCATCGTCATCGCCGGCATTGTGATCACAAGGCCAGCGCCACCACACCGGCGGCGATGCAGGCCGCGCCGGCCAGGCGGGTGCCGCGGTCGCGCTCGCCGAGCAGGCGGCCGCCGATGAGTGCGGCCAGCAGCATCGACACCTCGCGCGCGGGTGCGACATGCGACAGCGGCGCCATCGTCACCGCATACAGCACCCCGATGTAGGCCAGCGGCCCCAGCGTGGCCACCACCAGCGCCTGCCGCCACTGCGTGCGCAGCGCCGCGCGCAGGCCGGCGCCGTCGCGCCAGACCAGCGGCGCCTGCAGCGGTATGCGCAGCACGTTGCCGAAGTAGTCGAAGACCACCGGGCCCATCAGCAGCACCTTCACCGCATAACCGTCGATGACGCTGTAGCTGGCGATGAGCAGCCCGGTGAGCCCGCCCCAGCGCAGGCCCGCGCGCAGCCGCGCCTGGGCCACGGGCCCGTGCGAGCCGCGCCACAGGCCCGGCCCGCCTGCCACCAGAAACACGCCGCCGCACACCGCCAGCACGCCGGCCACGCCCAGCAGCGTCATCGGTTCGCCCAGCAGCAGCATGGCCGCTGCGGCCGTGATCAGCGGGCCGCTGCCGCGCGCCACGGGGTAGACCACCGTGAGGTCGGCCTCGCGGTAGCCGCGCAGCAGGGTCAGGAAGTAGACGACGTGCACCGCCGCACTGGCGCCCACGGCGGTCCATTGCAGCGCCGTCCAGCGCGGCACTTCGTCAGCGCCGAACCACCACGCCGCAGGCGCCCAGACCACGGCGACCATGCAAGCGGAGATGAAGGCGAAGCGGTGGTCGCCACCCGCGTGCTTGGCGGCGATGTTCCACAGCGCATGCAGCAGGGCGGCGGCCAGCACGAGCAGCAGGGCGGTGGCGGGCATGGGTGCATTCTGGCGTGGCGGGGGCCGCGCTAAAGTTGCTGGCATGAGCATTGCCAACCCCATCCTCGTCCAGGCCCTGCGCGGCGGCGTGCCTGAATCGCTGCACCGCGGCGCTTTAGCCATCGTCGATGCCGAAGGCGCCGTCCACACCGCCCTGGGTGACATCCAGCGGCCCATTTTCCCGCGCAGCGCCGTGAAGGTGCTGCAGGCGCTGCCGCTGGTCGAAAGCGGCGCCGCCGAGCGCTTCAGTCTCACCGATGAAGAACTGGCACTGGCCTGCGCCTCGCATGGCGGTGAAGAGCGCCATGCCGCCACTGCCGCGGCCATGCTGGCCAAGGCCGGGCTCGACGCCACCGCGCTGGAATGCGGCGCGCACTGGCCCTACCACGACGGCGCACTGAAGGCGCTGGCGCGCAGCGGCGCCGAGCCCAGCGCCTTGCACAACAACTGCTCGGGCAAACATGCCGGCTTCGTCTGCCTGGGCTGCATGCTGGCCGGCGCCACGCACAGCGCGGACGACCGGCGCGATTTCGTGCGCGGCTACCTGCAGCCCACGCACCCGGTGATGCGCGAGGTCACCGCCGCCCTGCAGGCCAGCACCGGCTGGAACCTGGCAGACACGCCCGTGGGCACCGACGGCTGCTCCATCCCCACTTACGCCATTCCGCTGCTGCACCTGGCCCACGCCTTCGCCCGCGTGGCCACCGGCGTTGGCCTGCGCCCCGGCCAGGCCGCGGCCGCAGCGCGACTGCGCGCCGCGGTGGCGAAGGCCCCCTACATGGTGGCCGGCAGCGGCCGCTTCGACAGCCGGGTCATGGAAGCCCTGGGTGAACGGGTGTTCTGCAAGGTCGGTGCCGAAGGCGTGTACTGCGCCGCGCTGCCCACGCTGGGCCTGGGCGTGGCCCTCAAGATGGACGACGGCAACACCGCACGCGCCTGCGAGGTGGCCATGGCCGCGGTGATCGAGACCCTGCTGCCGTTGGTCGAGGCCGACGCCACGCTGCTGCGCAGCCTGAGCGATGTGGCGCTGGTCAACTGGAATGGCATCGAGGTCGGCCGGCTGCAGGCCAGTGAGGCCTTGCGCCGCGGGTAGCGGCGGCTGCGACGCTCAGCGCTTCAGGCGCTTGAGCAGCCAGGCCGCCAGCAGCAGGCCGAACAGCACCTGGTTGGCCAGGTCGCCGGCCGCCACCCTGGGTTCGGGCTGCGGCCGCCAGGTCGGGCCGTCGACGCGCATCTCGCGCAGGTGCTCGGCCGCTTGCGTGCGATCGAAGGCCTGGGCCCACTCTTCGGCCACCGACTGCAGGCCCTCGACGATGTCGGCCGGCTTGGTGGGATCGTGGCGCGCAGCGTCCAGCTTCAGCAGCAGCCGGTTGATGCGCGCCAGCAGCACCTGCATGGCGGCCACGTTGTGCAGGCGCGCCTGCGCCGACTGCTTCTCGCCATAACGGGCTGCGCGCGGCAGCTGGTGCAGGCGGCCCAGCCGGCCCTGCGCGCCGTGGGCCATGTTCAGCAGCTCGCGCCGCGCCAGGTACAGCGTTTCCAGCCAGGCGGCGAGTTTCAGCTCGATCTGGCGATGCTCATGTTCACCCGGTTTGGCCAGGCGCGCCGCGGCTTCGGCATCGACCACCGCCATCTTGACAGCGCCGAGGATGTTCGTCAGGGTGTACTCGATGGCCGACAAGCTGGGCATGACACAGGCTCCTGCAGGTTGCGCCAGGCTTGTTTGTAGACCGCCCTGGCGTGCCGGTCATCCCCAAGGCGGCGGGCAGCGGGCTTCAGCCTTCGGCCGGCGGGCTCAACAGCGGCATCACGCCGTCGCCGGCACCCAGCAGCCCGGCGCGGCTGTACACGCCCAGCTTGCCGCGCGTGTCCTCGATGTCCAGGTTGCGCATCGTCAGCTGGCCGATGCGGTCGGCCGGGGTGAAAGCACCGGCGCCCTTTTCCATCGTCAGCCGCTCGGGGTGGTAGGTGAGGTTGGGGCTTTCGGTATTGAGCAGCGAGTAGTCGTTGCCGCGGCGCAGCTCCAGCGTCACCTCGCCGGTGATGGCGCGCGCCACCCAGCGCTGCGCGCTCTCGCGCAGCATCAGGCACTGCGGATCGAACCAGCGGCCCTGGTAGAGCAGGCGGCCGAGCTTGCGGCCGTTATGGCGGTACTGCTCGATGGTGTCTTCGTTGTGGATGCCGGTGACCAGGCGCTCGTAGGCGATGTGCAGCAGCGCCATGCCCGGCGCTTCGTAGATGCCGCGGCTCTTGGCTTCGATGATGCGGTTCTCGATCTGGTCGCACATGCCCAGGCCGTGGCGGCCGCCGATGGCATTGGCCGCCATGAACAGTTCGACGTGGTTGGCGAACGTGCGGCCGTTCAGCGCCGTGGGCACGCCTTCCTCGAAGCGCACGCTCACCGTCTCGGCCTTGACGTCGACCTCGGGCTTCCAGAAGGCCACGCCCATGATGGGGTTGACGATCTTGATGCCGCTGTTCAAAAGCTCCAGGTCCTTGGCCTCGTGCGTGGCGCCCAGCATGTTGCTGTCGGTGGAGTAGGC
>JANNFE010000378.1:0-6551 GCA_031379415.1 Betaproteobacteria bacterium
CCCGGTGTGGCTGCGCGCGCCGCCTTCACGCCCGGTACCACCACGGGCGGCGCCGACATGGTGGTGTCGGTGGCCGAAGACGACCCGCTGGACCTGCGCCTGGAGCTCAACAACCACGGCAGCCGCTCCACCGGCGAGTACCGCGCCGGCATCAGCCTGCGCCTGAACGACCTCTTCGGCTGGGGCGACAGCACGCAGGCACGCGCGCTGACCTCGAACAAGGGCGGGCTGGTCAGCGGCTCGCTCGCCACCAGCGTGCCGGTGGGCGGCGACGGTTACCGCCTCGGCATGAGCCTGTCACGCCTGACCTACCAGCTCGGCCGCAGCTTCCGTGAGCTGGGCGCCACCGGCAACGCCAACACCTTCGGCGTCGACGCCAGCTACCCCTTCATCCGCAGCACCGACGGCAACCTGTCGCTGAAGGCGGCCTACGAGCAGAAGCGCCTGCGCGACGACATCCAGCTCATCGGCAGCAGCAACCCGAAGCGCAATGACAGCTTCGAGGTGACGATGAACTTCGACCGCCGCGACGGCTACGGCGGTGCCTCGGCCGGCAGCGTCACCGCGCACATGGGCGACCTGAAGATGCTCAGTGCGGCGCGCGCTGCACAGGACCTGCTGCTCACGGCACGCGAATACCGCAAGCTCGGTGTTCAGCTGGTGCGCCAGCAGGCCATCAGCGGGCCCTGGAACCTGTACCTGCGCGCCTCGGCACAGGCCACGGGCGGCAACCTCGACAGTTCCGAGAAGCTGGGCCTGTCCGGGCCCGGCATGGTGCGCGCCTATGCGCCCGGTGAAGCCTCGGTCGACCAGGGCGCGTTGCTCAGCGCCGAGTTGCGCTACGTGCACGACTACCTGGGCGGCAGCTTCGTCTGGGGCCTGTTTCATGACCATGCCGAGGGCCTGATCAACCGGCGTCCGCTGGTCGCCGCCGGCAACGATGTGCGCATTGCCGGCTCGGGGCTGTCGGTGCAGTGGTCGGGCAGCGGCGTCGGCGTCAGCGCGTCCATGGCCTGGCGTTCCAAGCGCGCCTTGGGCATCGAAGGCGCCGACACGCAGCCCCGGATCTACCTGCAGATGGTGGTGACGCCCTGAGCGGCGGCAGCACCCGGAGAAACACCATGCCCAGCCGCACCCCCGCCGCGAACAAGGCCGCCAAGACTGCCAAGGCCGCCGCCCCCGGGCGCCGCCCGCGGCAGCGCGGCCGGCCGCGCATGTCGCGCCTGCTGGCCTGGCTGCTGGCGGCCTGGCTGGGTGGCAGCGCCGTGGCATGGGCGCAGACCTCGCCAGGCCTGGCAGCCAACGCGCTGCCCACGGGTGGGCAGGTGGTGGTGGGCAGCGGGCAGTTCAACCAGTCGGGCAACCTGCTGATCATCCAGCAGAGCAGCAACAAGCTCGGCCTGGACTGGCAGAGCTTCAACATCGGCAGCGGCGCCACGGTCGAATTTCGTCAGCCCGGTGCCAGTTCCATTGCGCTCAACCGCGTGCTCGGCAACAACGGCAGCCAGATCTACGGCCAGCTCAAGGCCAACGGCCAGGTATTCCTGACCAACCCCAACGGCGTGCTGTTTGCACCGGGTGCGCGCGTCGACGTCGGCGGCCTGGTGGCGAGCACGCTCGACCTCACGCAGCAGGACTTCTCCGAAGGCCGCTACGTCTTCAACGCGCGCGGTGCCACGGGTTCTGTCGTCAACCAGGGCAGCCTGCGCGCCAGCGCCGGTGGCTACCTGGCACTGTTCGGCCAGCAGGTGGCCAACCAGGGCGAGATCGCCGTCGACGCCGGCTCGGTGGTGCTGGCCTCGGGCCGTGCCGCCACCGTCAGCATCAGCGGCAGCGGTCTGCTGCAGGCCGTGGTGGCGCCCAGCCTGCTGCCGGGCCGCGTGGACAACAGCGGCCAGATCACGGCCGACGGCGGCGTGGTCACGCTCAATGCGAAGAGTGCGCAGGACATCGCAGCCTCGCTGGTGAACAACAGCGGCATCGTGCGCGCCAACACGCTGATGCAGCGCGGCGGCGAGATCTGGATCACCGGCGACAACGTGGCCAGCACCGGCGCCCTGAGCGCCGACGCCAGCGGCAGCGGCGACGCCGGTCGCATCGTCGTGAAGGGCGACCTGCAGCGTGGCAGCGGCGTGATCGCGGGCACGATCTCGGCACGTGCCGAAGGCGGCCAGGGCGGCCACATCGAGACATCGGCCGCGCAGCTGAAGGTGGACGCTGGCACGCGCGTCGACACGCGCAGCGCCGGCTCGCGCGGCGGCCACTGGCTCATCGACCCCACCGACTTCACCGTCAGCGCCACGGGTGCGTCAACGCCCACGGGCATCGGTGCCGACACGCTGTCGGCGAACCTGGCCAACACCAGCGTGACCCTGGTCACCGCGCCCGGCGGCACGGAGTCGGGCGACATCCACGTCAACGCCGACGTCAGCTGGGCGGCCAGCACCACGCTCACGCTGCAGGCGGCACGGCACATCAACCTGAACGCCAGCATCACCGCCAGTGGCGACGCAGCGGGCCTGGTGTTCACGCCGGCAGTCAGCGACGCCAGCGGCAGCTTCAACATCAACACCACCGCCACCGTGACGCCCAAGGTCACGCTGTCGGGCCCGAACGCCACGCTCAACATCGGCGGCAACAGCTACGCGCTCGTCCGCAACCTGGCCGGGCTGCAGGCGCTGGACAGCAACCGCAGCGGCAACTGGGCACTGGTGGCCGACATCGACGCCTCCAGCACCGCCGGTGCCGGTGCGAGTTTCAACCCCATCGGCGACGAGACCGTCACCACCTACGGCGGCAGCGCGGCGCAGGCCTTCGTTGGCCGCTTCGACGGCCTGGGCCACAGCATCACCGGCCTGACGATCAACCTGCCCGCGTCCAACAGCACGGGCCTGTTCGCCATCGTCAAGGACGCGAGCATCCGCAACGTGGCGCTGGTGGGCGGCTCGGTGACGGGCAGCCGCGTCGTCGGCGGCGTCGTCGGCTGGGCCGACGGCAATACGTCGCTGGTCAATCTGCGCAGCGCGGCCGGCGTGTCGGCGGTGGACGACTCCAACAACGGCGTCTATGCCGGGGGCCTGGTGGGCTACATCGCCGGCGGCAACGCGGCCAGCGGCATGAGCCGCGGCGTGGCCACGGGCGCGGTGAGCGGCGACACCAACGTCGGCACGGCCATGGTCGGCGGCGCGGTCGGCTACCAGGGCGCGGGTGTGCTCAACGACACCCTGGCTTCGGGCACCGTGACAGCCACCGCGCGCAACAACAGCGGCAACGGGTCCTTCTACACCGGCGGCGTGGTGGGCCACTTCCTGGGCACGGCCTTCAATGGCAACACCGCCATCGGCGCCGTGAGCGGCGGCGCCTATTCGGGCGGACTCGTCGCCTACTTCAGCAGTGCCGGTGATCTGCGCAACGGCCGCGCCGACGGCAATGTCAGCGGCAGCGGCAACGTGGGTGGCCTGGTCGGGCACGCCCTCGGTGCTGGCGGCATCGTCGACGGCACTGCCACCGGCACGGTCACCGGCACCTCGGCCAGCGGCAATGTCGGCGGCCTGGCCGGCCAGGTCACGGCCACGGGTGGCGTGACGCGCATCAGCGCCACCGGCAACGTCAGCGGCGGCAATGTCACGGGCGGCGCTATCGGCGCCTTCAACAGCGCCGGTGACATCCGCAATGCCAGCGCCTCCGGCGCCGTCACCGGCGTGGGTACGGTCGGCGGTCTGGCGGCGACGACATCCGGCGTGGGCGGGCTCTACGACAGCACGGCCACCGGCAACGTCACCAGCACAGCCGGAGGCCCGGCAGGCGGGCTGGTGGGCAACTTCGTGCAGAGCGACGGCTTGCAGGGCAGCCGCGCCGACGGCAACGTGGCCAGCGCCGGCAGCACCTATGCGGGCGGCCTGGTGGGCCTCTACAGCAGCACCGCTGCAGTGCTGGCCAGCGAGTCACGTGGCGACACCGTGAGCGGCGGCAGCTACGTCGGCGGCCTCATCGGCTACAGCTCGGCAACATCCATCAGCGGCAGCAGCGCGCGCGCTGCGGTCACCGGCACCGGCACGGCCGGCGGCCTGGTGGGGCGCAGCGGCGGCGCCGTCAGCACCAGCAGCGCCAGTGGCAGCGTGCGCGGTGCCACCAACGTCGGCGGCCTGGTCGGCGAAGGTGCCGGTACCGGCGTCTACACCGATGTCACGGCCACGGGCCACGTCACCAACACCACCACCAGCAACACCGCAGGCGGGCTGGTGGGCACGCTCACCAGCGGTGCCGTGACCAACGGCCGGGCCACCGGCAACGTCAGCGGCGGCGGCAACGCGGGCGGGCTGATCGCCACCTACTCCTTCAACGGCGACATCCGCAATTCGCACGCCGAAGGCAGCGTCAGCGGTGCCACCAACGTCGGCGGCCTGATCGGCTTTGCCGGTGGCACTGGCGGCCTGTACGACAGCACCGCCCTGGGCAACGTCACGGCCACCACCAACAACGGCAGCGTCGGCGGCCTGGTCGGCCAGTTCGCCATGACCGCCGGCATGCAGCGCGCCGAGGCCAACGGCAACGTCAGCGGCGGCTTCTACGCCGGCGGCCTGGTGGGCTACTACAGCAGCACGGGCGCGCTGGCCACGGGCGTCTCGCGGGCCGCCACGGTCAGCGGCAACAGCTGGGTCGGCGGCCTGCTCGGCTACAGCAGCGCCTCGTCCATCACCGGCGCTACGGCGGCGGCCACGGTGATGTCGAACGACAGTGCAGGCGGCCTGGCGGGTCACACCAGCGGCGCCGTGGCCAACAGCAGCGCCACCGGCAACGTCACCGGCGGCAGCAACAGCTACGTGGGCGGCCTGATCGGCCAGGCGGCCGGCGCGGGCGTGCTGAGCGACGTGTCGGCGTCCGGCACGGTGACAGCCACGGGCAGCAGCTATGTCGGCGGCCTGGTCGGCGAAGCCACCGCCACTGGCGGCATCCTGCGTGGCACGGCCACTGGCGCGGCCAACGGCGGCACGCGCACCGGCGGCCTGGTGGGCAACTACAGCAGCGCTGGCGACATCCGCAACTCACGGGCCGAGGGCAATGCCTTCGGCGCCCAGTACGTGGGTGGCCTGGTTGCCGTCACCAGCGGTGCAGGCGGCATCTATGACAGCGTGGCGCTGGGCAGCGCCGGCAGCAACACCGCCAACGGCTACGTCGGCGGCCTGGTGGGGCAGTTCAGCCAGAGCGCCGGCATCTTCAAGTCCGAAGCGCGCGGCAATGTCTCGGGTGGTTCATTTGGCGGCGGTCTGGTGGGCTACTTCACCACGGCTGGCAGCATCTCGGAAAGTTTCTCGCTGGCCGCCACGGTGACCAGCGGGTCCTATGCCGGTGGCCTGGTCGGCTACAGCGCCGCCAGTGCCGTGAGCAAGGTTTCGGCGGTGGCCAACGTCTCCGGCACCAATGCCGGCGGCCTGATGGGGCGCAGCGGCGGCAGCGTGAGCGAGGCCACCGCCACCGGCAACGTGGTGGGCAGCGGCAACCTGGGCGGCCTGATCGGCGACGCGTCGGGTGCCGCCAGCAGCATGAGCGATGTCAGCGCCAGTGGCAGCGTGACGGGCAATGCGAGCAGCAACTACGTCGGTGGCCTGGTGGGCTACCTGAGTGGCATGACGGTGACCCGCGCCACGGCCACCGGCGCCGTCTCTGGAGGCACCTACGGCGGCGGCCTGATCGGATTGATGACCAATGCGGGCAGCCTCTCGGCGTCGACGGCCAGCGGCAACGTCACGGGCTCGACCTACGCGGGCGGACTGGTCGGTGCGTTCAACTCGTCGGGCAGCATCACCAACGCCCAGGCCACTGGCTCGGTGTCGGGCGTCAGCTACGTCGGCGGCCTGCTGGGGCAGTTCTACAACTCGGGCTCCATCATCGAGTCGACGGCGGCCGGCGTCGTCACCGGCACCAGCTACGTCGGCGGCCTGGTCGGCTACCTGGTCTCCAGCAACGCCATCACCGACAGCCGCGCCACCGGCAACGTCAGCAGCGGCTCGGTGGCCGGTGGCTTGGTGGGCTATGCCTACGACAACAGCGGCGGCATCAACAACAGCTCGGCCACGGGCGCGGCGGTGGGCAACACCTACGTCGGTGGCCTGGTCGGCCAGCTGGAGTACACCAACGTCTCGCGTGGCAATGCGCAGGGTGAAGCCCGCGCGGTCAGCGACTCCGCGGCCTACGTGACACGCAAAATTCATGCAACCATGACTCTCGATATCGGCCCCTCCGCAGGCGGGGCCGGACAGACACGTGCTTTCACGCTGCTCTTGTTAATCACGCTGCTCGCCGGCAGCGGGGGCAAAACCTGTGCCGCGCAGGCCGGCGGTGCGGTGGATTTTAATGACGTTCGACGCATCTTGTCGCAGAACTGCTTCACTTGCCATGGACCGGATGCCAAGGAACGGAAGAGTGGCAAGAAATCGCTTCGCCTCGATTTGCCGGAAAGCGCGCGCGCCGAAAGGGCGGGTGGTTATCCGGCCATCGTCCCGGGTCACCCGGAGAAGAGTGAATTGGTCAGCCGCATCACGACGACGGAC
>JANNFE010000043.1:0-4890 GCA_031379415.1 Betaproteobacteria bacterium
CGTGGCCGTGGTTTGGCTACCCTGTTGTGTGAGCGCATGCTTTCCATCGCAGCCAGCGAAGGCGCGCGCGTGGCGTATCTGCAGACCGAGTGCGACAACCACGCCGCGCGCCGCGTTTACCAGCGCCTGGGCTTTGCCGACGCCTACGGCTACCACTACCGGCAGCCGCCGGCCGAGACCTGACTAGAGGCCCAGGCCCTCGTCCACGCCGATGTGCACGTTCATGGCCTGCACCGCCGCGCCGCTGGCGCCCTTGCCCAGGTTGTCCAGGCGGGCCATCAGCAGCGCTTGCGTGTGATTGGCAAAGACGAAGATGTCGACACGGTTGGTGTCATTGCAGGCCTGCACATCGAAGAAGCCTTGCTCCAGCGTGGCGGCATCGCGCAGCGGCATGACGCGGATGAAGCGTTCGCCCGCGTAGTGCTGCTCCAGCGCGTGCTGCAGCGCTTCGCCCGTGGTGCCCAATGTGCTGAGCGACAGCGGCACCGACACCGCCAACCCCTTGTAGAAGTTGCCCACCATCGGCATGAAGACGGGCGGCGCAGCCAAGCCTGTGTGCGCGGCCATCTCGGGCAGGTGTTTGTGCGCCAGCGAGAGCGCGTAAGGCCGTGGTGAAGTGAGCGCAGGCTCAGCGGGTACAGCCTCATACTGCTCGATCATCTTCTTGCCACCACCTGAGTAGCCGGTGATCGAGGTGGCGGAAACCACCTGCGTCACCGGCACCAGCCCGGCGTCCACCAGCGGCCGCAGCAGCAGCACGAAGGCGCTGGCATGGCAGCCCGGGTTGGCGATGCGCTTGCTGTTGCGGATGGCGTCGCGCTGGCCCGGCGCCAGTTCCGGCAGGCCGTAGGCCCAGCCAGGCAGCGTGCGGTGCGCCGTGCTGGCGTCGATGAGGCAGGTGCGCGGGTTGGTGATCAGCGCGGCGGCTTCGCGTGCGGCGCCGTCGGGCAGGCACAGGAAGGCCACGTCAGCGGCGTTCAGCAGGCGCGCGCGCTCGGCGGCGTCCTTGCGTTTGTCGGGGTGGATGCGCAACACCTCCACGTCGCGCCGCTGCGCCAGGTACTCGTGGATGCGCAGGCCGGTGGTGCCTTCCTGGCCATCGACGAAGACGGTGGTTGTCATGGGAGCCCTCGCGCACAATGCCGCTGCAATGCAGCAAGGATAAGGTCTATGGCTGAGGGTGTGCGGGTGCTGGTGCTGCCGGGTTGGCTGAATTCCGGTGCCGGGCACTGGCAGAGCCGGTGGGAGGCGCTGCACGGCTTCGAGCGCGTGGACCAGGCCGACTGGGTGTGGCCACGTCGCGGCGACTGGATGGCGCGCCTGGAAGAGGTCTTGCTGGCGGGCGAACATCCCGCCGTGCTGGTGGCGCACAGCCTGGGCTGCCACCTCGTGGCGGGGTGGGCTGCGCACAGTCGCCACACGGCGAAGGTGCGCGGCGCGTTGCTGGTGGCGCCACCCGAACTGGGGCGCCAGGACATGCCGCCGCAGGTCGCCACCTGGCACCCGGCCCTGCGCCAGCGCCTGCCCTTCCTGGCCACGCTGGTCTACAGCGAGGACGATCCCTTTTGCTCGGCAGCCCACGCGCAGGCGCTCGCCGCAGCCTGGGGCGCGGTGGCCCATGCCCTGGGTGCGGCCGGCCACATCAACGGCGACTCCGGCCTGGGCGACTGGCCCGCCGGCCTGGCCTTGTTGCGCCAGCTCGGCGCATGAAGACGCCTGCGGGCCGCGCCCTGCTCATCACCGCCGTCGCGGTGGCCGTGTTGGGCGCGCTGCACGTGCTGGGCGTGGGGCTGAAACTGCTCTTCCTGCTGGCCTGCTTCATCGCCGTCATCACCATCTTCGTGCCCTGGATTGCCGCCAATTGGGCTGGCGACATCGTCAGGTTCACCCGCGGCCGCTTCTGGGCGCGCGAACAGGGCCAGTTCCACAGCTTTGGCGGCGTGCCGCTGCGCATCGACGACGACGGCCGCCATGTCTGGATGGACGGCGAAGGCTACATGCGCGCCGTGGGCAAGCGCGAGGCCGAAGACGTGCTCGCCGCGCGCCTGGCCGGCAGCTGGTATCGCGATGAACAGGGCCGGCTGATGCTGCGCGTCGATGCCGTGGTCCAGCACCTCAACACCATGCCCGGCCGCGAAGACCCGCGCGTACAGCGCCTGCGCCGCTACCTGGAGCGCGAGGTGCTCTATCCGGCGTCGAAACGGCGCGAAGCAGGTGCTCGGTGACAATGCCCTGATGGTCATCAAGAAACCCAAGGGCCTGGGCATGGGCCTGGAGGCGCTGCTCGGCCCCAAGGTCGTCGACGCGCCGGCCGCCGATGCCAACGCCCCCAGCAGCCTGCCGCTGGATCGCCTGCGCCCCGGCCGGTATCAGCCGCGCACGCGCATGGACGAAGGCTCGCTCTACGAACTGGCCGAAAGCATCAAGAGCCAGGGCGTGATGCAGCCCATCCTCGTGCGGCCTCTCGCCGCAAGCGAGTCGACAGACTTCGGTGGCGGCACCTTCGAGATCATTGCCGGCGAACGCCGCGTCCGCGCCGCGCGGCTGGCGGGGCTGGACGCCGTGCCGGTGCTCGTGAAGGTCGTCACCGACGAAGCTGCGGCGGTGATGGCGCTGATCGAGAACATCCAGCGCGAGGACCTCAACCCGCTGGAAGAAGCGCAGGGCCTGCAGCGCCTGGTGACCGAGTTCCAGCTCACGCATGAACAGGCGGCGCAGGCCGTGGGCCGATCGCGCAGCGCGGCCAGCAACCTGCTGCGCCTGCTGCAACTGGCCGAACCCGTGCAACAGCTGCTGATGGCCGGTGACCTGGACATGGGCCATGCCCGCGCGCTGCTCTCGCTGCCCGCGGCGCAGCAGGTGATGGCGGCGCACGAGATCAGCGCCAAGAAGCTCAGCGTGCGCGAGGCCGAGCGCCTGGTGGCGCGCAGCACGCCGGGGCGTGAGGCGTCGAAGGCTGCGGCCAGGCCCGCCAAGTCACGCGACCTGCTGCGTCTGGAGGAGCGGCTGTCGGATGCGCTGACGGCACAGGTCGAGATCCGCCTGCAGCGCCGCACGGCGCGTGGCGAGCCGGGCGAGATCGCCATCCGCTTCGGCTCGATGGAAGAGCTCAACGGCCTGCTCGACAAGCTGGGCGCCAAGGACCACTGAGCCCCGGCACGGAACCTTGGCGAGGGCAAGCCGCTCCATCGCGGTGCGCAGCATGCGTCAGCCAATGCCAGGCATGGCGCGTTGAGCGTTGACAGGTGCACAACGGGCGCGCAAGAGAGGCACGCAATCACGGGGGCGCAGGGGGCATGGGTCTTGCGAACCTCCCTACGGAGTGCACGCTTGCATGCTGCAGTGGTGAAATGGCATCGGTTCATCCTGTTCTTCCGGCTTCCGCCGGGCGCAGAATGAACCATGCTGGACTCACACCACTGCTGGTGTGAGCCACCGGTGAGCAGGAAAGCTCTGATGGAGCCTGGGTCCGTACAGCCGGGACTCCATCAGAACTTCCCAGACGCGGTCAGGGGACGGGTCGTCCTCCCCGCCTCGCGCTGGACACCGGAGGCCCGCATGGATGTGATCAGCCACTTTGCCGCGCGCTACGAGCGCACGCGCGAGGAAGAACTCTCTCTGGAGGACTACCTCGCCGAATGCAAGCGCAACCCGCTTGCCTACGCCACCGCTGCCGAACGCATGCTGCGCGCCATCGGCGAGCCGGCCACCGTCGACACGCGCAATGACCCACGCCTGTCCAGGCTGTTCGCGAACAAGGTCATCAAGGTCTACCCCGCCTTCGCCGAGTTCTACGGCATGGAGGACAGCATCGAGCAGGTGGTGAGCTACTTCCGCCATGCCGCGCAAGGCCTGGAAGAGAAGAAGCAGATCCTCTACCTGCTGGGCCCGGTGGGTGGCGGCAAGAGCAGCATCGCCGAACGACTGAAGCAGCTGATGCAGGAAGTGCCCTTCTACGCCATCAAGGGCAGCCCGGTGAACGAAAGCCCGCTAGGTTTGTTCGACGCGGTGGAAGACGGCCCCATCCTGGAAAGCGAATACGGCATCCCGCGCCGCTATCTCAACCGCATCCTCAGCCCCTGGGCCGTGAAGCGGCTGGAAGAGTTCGGCGGCGACATCCGCAAGTTCAAGGTCGTCAAGCGCCACCCCAGCATCCTGAAGCAGGTGGGCATCAGCAAGACCGAGCCGGGCGACGAGAACAACCAGGACATCAGCAGCCTGGTCGGCAAGGTCGACATCCGCAAGCTCGAAGCCTATTCGCAGGACGACCCCGACGCCTACAGCTACAGCGGCGGCCTGTGCCTGGCCAACCAGGGCCTGCTGGAATTCGTGGAAATGTTCAAGGCGCCGATCAAGGTGCTGCACCCGCTGCTGACGGCCACGCAGGAAGGCAACTTCAAGGGCACCGAAGGCTTCGGCGCCATTCCCTTCGACGGCGTGGTGCTGGCCCATAGCAATGAAAGCGAGTGGAAGACCTTCCGCAACAACAAGAACAACGAAGCCTTCCTCGACCGCATCTACATCGTCAAGGTGCCCTACTGCCTGCGCGTCAGCGAAGAGATCAAGATCTACGAGAAGCTGTTGAAGAACAGCAGCCTGGCCAAGGCCACCTGCGCGCCGGGAACGCTGAAGATGATGAGCCAGTTCGCCATGCTCACGCGCCTGAAGGAGCCCGAGAACAGCAGCCTCTACTCCAAGATGCTGGTCTACGACGGCGAGAACCTCAAGGACACCGACCCGCGCGCCAAGAGCTACCAGGAATACCGCGACTACGCCGGTGTCGACGAAGGCATGAGCGGCGTCAGCACGCGCTTCGCCTACAAGATCATCAGCAAGGTCTTCAACTTCGACAGCACGGAGATCGCGGCTAACCCGGTGCACCTGATGTAC
>JANNFE010000051.1:0-25789 GCA_031379415.1 Betaproteobacteria bacterium
AGCTGCAGGAAGTTGTTGCTCATCACCAGCATCAGCATGCTGAAGGTGAAGAGGCTGATGTAGCTGAAGAAGCGCTGGTAGCCCGGGTCGCCTTCCATGTAGCCGATGGTGTAGATGTGCACCATGAGGCTCACGAAGGTCACCACCACCATCATCATGGCCGTCAGGCCGTCGACCAGGAAGCCGACCTCCATCACCAGCTTGCCGACTACCGCCCATTCGTAGACCGTGGCGTTGAAACGCGCGCCGCCGGCCACCTGGCTCAGGACCATGGCCGAGCCGATGAAGGCGATGAACACACCCAGGATGGTGACGGTGTGCGCGCCGCGCTGGCCGACCGTCTTGCCGAACAGGCCGGCGACGATGGCGCCGACCAACGGCGCCAGGGCGATGGTGAGCAGCAGGTTCAAGGAGATCGTGGATGACATGACGCTGCGCTCAGCCTTTCAGCTCGTCGAGTTCTTCGACGTTGATCGAGGCCCGGTTGCGGAACAGCACCACCAGGATCGCCAGGCCGATGGCCGATTCGGCCGCCGCCACGGTGAGGATGAAGAACACGAAGACCTGCCCGGCCATGCGGTCGGCCTCCAGCGGCAGGTAATGCGAGAAGGCGATGAAGTTCAGATTCACGGCCAGCAGCATCAGCTCGATGGCCATCAGCAGCACGATGAGGTTGCGGCGGTTCAGGAAGATGCCGATCACCGACAGCGCGAACAGGATGCCGCCCAGGCTGAGGTAGTGGCCCAGCGTCAATGGGCCCAGCGTCATGGCGCGCCCTCCTGGGCCGGTGCCGAAGGCGCTTCCTTGGTCGGCGCCATCTTCACGATCTTCAGTCGGTCGCCCTTCTTCACGCGTACCTGCTCCGAAGGGTCCATGTGGCGGCTGTCTTTGCGCTCGCGCAGCGTCAGCGCAATGGCGGCGATGATGGCCACCAGCAACAGCACCGCCGCCAGCTGCAAGGGATAGAGATACTCGGTGTAGAGCTCGATGCCCAGTAGCTTGGTGTTGCCGACCTCGGCCACCTTGGCCGGCACCACGGGGGCCTGGCCCTGGAAGCCCCGCATCAGCACCAGCGCCATCTCCAGCGCGATCACCGCACCCACCAGGCCGGCGATCGGCAGATGCGTCCAGAAACCTTCGCGGAACTGGTCGGTGTTGATGTCCAGCATCATCACGACGAAGAGGAAGAGCACCATCACCGCGCCCACGTACACCAGCACCAACGTGATGGCCAGGAACTCGGCGCGCAGCAGCATCCACACGCAGCTGGCGCTGAAGAAGGCGAGCACCAGGTACAGCGCCGCATGCACCGTGCTGCGCGCGGTGATGACCCGGAAGGCCGCGAAGAGCAGCACCGCCGAGAAGACGTAGAAAAGTCCGGTGATCGTGTTCATGTTGTTGGGCGCGCCTCCTCAGGAGCGCACGTCGCCTGGGCTTAGCTGAGGCTTATCGGTACTTGGCGTCGGCCGCGCGGTTGGCGGCAATCTCTTTTTCGTAGCGGTCGCCCACGGCAAGCAGCATGTCCTTGGTGAAGTAGAGGTCGCCGCGCTTTTCGCCGTGGTATTCGAAGTGGTGCGTTTCGACGATGGAATCGACCGGGCAGCTTTCTTCGCAGAAGCCGCAGAAGATGCACTTGGTGAGGTCGATGTCGTAGCGCGTGGTGCGGCGGCTGCCGTCGGCACGCACTTCGCTTTCGATGGTGATGGCCAGCGCCGGACACACCGCTTCGCACAGCTTGCAGGCGATGCAGCGCTCCTCGCCGTTGTCGTAGCGGCGCAGCGCATGCAGGCCGCGGAAGCGCGGGCTCTGCGGCGTCTTCTCTTCCGGGAACTGGATGGTGATGTTCTTGGCCAGGAAGTAGCGCCCGGTGAGCGCCATGCCCTTGAACAGTTCGGCGAGCATGAAGCTCGAGAACACTTCCTTGACGGCGGTGAAGGTGCTCATCTGATCACTTCCAGATGTTGAAGGGCGACTGGATCCACAGGCCCACCACCACCAGCCAGACCAGCGTGATGGGGATGAAGATCTTCCAGCCCAGACGCATGATCTGGTCGTAGCGGAAGCGCGGGAAGGTGGCCCGCACCCACAGGAACATCGTGACCACCACGAAGACCTTGATGGCCAGCCAGATCCAGCCCGGGATCAGCTCGAAGGGACCACCGAAAGGCGACAGCCAGCCACCCAGGAAGAGCAGCGTGGTCAGCATGCTCACCAGGATCATGTTCGCGTACTCAGCCAGGAAGAACATCGCGAACGACATGCCCGAGTACTCGATCATGTGGCCGGCGACGATCTCGCTTTCGCCTTCCACCACGTCGAAGGGGTGGCGGTTGGTCTCGGCCAGGCCGGCGATGAAGAACACCACGAAGATGGGCAACAGCGGCAGCCAGTTCCACGACAGGAACCCGAGCCCCATCTCGGCGAAGCTGCCGCGGCCCTGCACCGCGACGATCTCGCTCATGTTCATGCTGGCCGAGACCATCAGCACCACCACCAGGCAGAAGCCCATGGCGATCTCGTAGCTGACCATCTGCGCGCTGGCACGCAAAGCGCCCAGGAAAGCGTACTTGGAGTTGCTGGCCCAGCCGGCGATGATGACGCCGTAGACCTCCATCGAGGTGATGGCCATCAGGAACAGCAGGCCGGCGTTGACGTTGGCCAGTGCCACCTCGGGGCCGAAGGGAATCACAGCCCAGGCCGCCAGCGCCGGCATGATGGTCATCACCGGGCCCAGGAAGAACAGGCCCTTGCTGGCGGCGGTGGGGCGGATGATCTCCTTGAAGATCAGCTTCACCGCGTCGGCAATGGGCTGCAGCAGACCCAGCGGGCCGACGCGGTTGGGCCCGAGGCGGATCTGCGTGAAGCCGATGCCCTTGCGTTCCCACAGCGTGAGGTAGGCGACGCAGATCATCAGCGGCAACACGACCGCCACGATCTTCACCAGGCTCCAGACGACAAGCCAGAGGTTGGCGCCGAGCAGGCCGTTGCCGACTTGATGGACGGTGTCGAACATGGCGTTCAGGCCTTCTCGACGGTGACGGTGCCGAACATCGCGCCCAGCGCTGCGGTGGCCGGGTGGCCGGCGGCGATGCGCACGGTGCCTTCGGCCAGCGTGGCGTCGGCACGCGCGCCGAGCAGGGCACTGCCGCTGCCCTGCGTGACGCGCACGCGCTCGCCACACTGCGCGAACAGCGCGGGCGGCAGGCCGACCACGGGCTCGCGCGCGTCGGCGGTGGCTTGCAGAGCCGGCGCGCGGCGCACGATGCTGTCGGTGGCGTAGATGGGCACGTCGGCCACACGTTGCAAGTTCGGTTGCAGGCCTTGCGATGCGGCCGACATGCTGACGACGGCTTGGCTGGTGTTGTCCATACGCTGCGCGAGCGCGGCCTCGTCGCCCAGGGCTTCCTGGCGCACGTCTTCCGAAGTCTCGAAGTCGAAGCCCGGCAGGCCCAGCAGATTGCCCAGCACGCGCAGGACCTTCCAACCGGGGCGCGAGTCACCCAGCGGCTTGACGACGCCGTGGAAGCTCTGCACGCGGCCTTCCGCGTTGACGAAGCTGCCCGCCGTCTCGGTGAAGGGGGCGATGGGCAGCATCACGTCGGCGACATCGGCCGCGCTGTCCTTGAAGGCGGTGAGTGCGACCACCAGACCTGCGGACTGCAGCGCGGCCTGTGCGCCCGCGGCGTGGGCCGCGTCGAGCACGGGTTCGGTGTTCAGCAGCAGCAGCGCCTTCATCGGCTGGCCGAGCATCTGGCCGGCGTTCAAGCCGCCCGGGCCGGGCAGAGCGCCGACGAGCTGCGCACCGACGTCATTGCCCGCCTCGCCGAACACGCCGACGCTGGCGCCGGTGTGCTGCCCAATGAACTGCGCCAGCGCCAGCAACTGCGAGGCCTGCGGGTGCTGCGCGGCAGCGTTGCCAAGCAGCACGGCCTGGCGTTCGCCCGACATCAGCGACGTGGCGATGGCCAGCGCCGGTGCACTCACTTCAACAGCCAGCGGCGCCGCCACGTTCGCCGCACCGGCCACGGCCGCAGCCACTTCGGCCAGCGCCGCGACCCAGTCCGCGGGCGCGGCCGTGAAGGCGGTGGCCAGCGGCAGCAGCCAGTCGTCGTGCACCGCATGCAGGCTGTGCACCTGCGCACCGCGCTTGGCGGCCTGGCGCAGGCGCTGCGCGAACAGCGGGTGGTCCTTGCGCAGGAAGCTGCCGATCACGAAGGCGCGGTCCAGCGTCGACAGCGAAGCGATGCTCGTGCCCAGCCAGCGCGCGTGGCCCGCGGGCGGCGCCGCGAAGTCAGCGTGGCGCAGGCGGTGGTCGATGTTCTCGCTGCCCAAGCCGCGCACCAGCTTGGCCAGCAGGTGCAGCTCTTCGGTCGTCGAGCCTGCATGAGCCAGCGCGCCGATGCCGGCGGTGCCGAATTCAGCCTTCACGCGCTTCAAGCCGTCGGCGACGTAGCCGAGGGCGGTGTTCCAGTCGACGGCCTGCCACTGGCCGCCCTGCTTGATCATGGGCCGCGTGAGCCGGCTGTCGCCGTTCAGTGCCTCGTAGCTGAAGCGGTCGCGGTCGGCGATCCAGCACTCGTTGACGGCCTCGTTCTCCAGCGGCACCACGCGCATGACCTTGCCGGACTTGACCTGCACGATGAGATTGGCACCGGTGCTGTCGTGAGGCGACACGCTCTTGCGGCGCGACAGCTCCCACGTGCGGGCGCTGTAGCGGAAGGGCTTGCTGGTGAGCGCGCCGACGGGGCAGATGTCGATCATGTTGCCCGACAGCTCGCTGTCGATGCTGCGGCCAGTGACCGTGGTGATCTCGCTGTGCTCGCCGCGGTGGATCATGCCCAGCTCCATCACCCCGGCCACTTCCTGCCCGAAGCGCACGCAACGTGTGCAGTGGATGCAGCGGCTCATCTCTTCCATGCTGATGAGCGGACCCACGTCCTTGTGGAAGACGACGCGCTTGTCTTCCTGGTAGCGCGATGACGAACCACCGTAGCCCACCGCCAGGTCCTGCAGCTGGCATTCGCCGCCCTGGTCGCAGATGGGGCAGTCCAGCGGGTGGTTGATGAGCAGGAACTCCATCACCGACTGCTGGGCCTTCACGGCCTTCTCGCTCTGGGTGCGCACGACCATGCCATTGGTCACCGGCGTGGCGCAGGCCGGCATGGCCTTGGGCATCTTCTCGATGTCCACCAGGCACATGCGGCAGTTGGCGGCGATGCTGAGCTTCTTGTGATAGCAGAAGTGCGGGATGTAGACGCCGGCGGCGTCGGCCGCATGCATGACCATGCTGCCGTCGGGAACGGTGACTGGTTTGCCGTCGAGGGAGATCTCGGCCATGGGGTCAGGCGTGCACGGCGACCATGCAGGTCTTGTGTTCGATGTGGTGCGCGAACTCGTCGCGGAAATGCTTCAGCATGCCTTCCACCGGCATGGCGGCGGCATCACCCAGGGCGCAGATCGTGCGGCCCTTGATGTTGAAGGCCACGCTGTCCAGCAGCGCCAGGTCGTCGGCGCGGCCCTTGCCGTTCTCGATGCGGTCGATGACGCGCCACAGCCAGCCCGTGCCTTCGCGACAGGGCGTGCACTGGCCGCAGCTTTCGTGCTGGTAGAAGTAGCTCAGGCGCAGCAGGCTCTTGACCATGCAGCGTGTCTCGTTCATCACGATGACGGCACCCGAGCCCAGCATGGAGCCGGCCTTGGCGATGGCGTCGTAGTCCATCGTCACGTCCATCATGATCTTGGCTGGCAGCACCGGCGCCGAACTGCCGCCCGGAATGACGGCCTTCAGCGCCCCGCCCTTCACGCCGCCGGCCAGCTCCAGCAGCTTGCTGAAGGGCGTGCCCAGTGGCACCTCGAAGTTGCCCGGCTGGTTCACGTCACCCACCACGCTGAAGATCTTGGTGCCGCCGTTGTTCGGCTTGCCGCACTCCAGGTACTTCTGGCCGCCGTGGTTGATGATCCAGGGCACCGCAGCGAAGGTCTCGGTGTTGTTGATCGTCGTCGGCTTGCCATACAGGCCGAAGCTGGCCGGGAACGGCGGCTTGAAGCGCGGTTGGCCCTTCTTGCCTTCCAGGCTTTCCAGCAAGGCCGTTTCTTCGCCGCAGATGTAGGCGCCGAAACCGTGGAAGGCGTGCAGCTGGAAGCTGAAGTTGCTGCTACAGATGTTGTCGCCCAGGAGGCCCGCGGTTCGTGCCTCTTCAAGCGCCAGTTCGAAGCGTTCGTAGGCCTCGAAGATCTCGCCGTGGATGTAGTTGTAGCCCGTCTTGATGCCCATCGCGTAGGCGGCAATGGCCATGCCTTCGATGACGATGTGCGGGTTGTAGAGCAGGATGTCGCGGTCCTTGCAGGTGCCAGGTTCGCCTTCGTCGCTGTTGCACACCAGGTACTTCGGGCCTGGGAACATGCGCGGCATGAAGCTCCACTTCAGGCCGGTGGGGAAGCCGGCGCCGCCGCGGCCACGCAGAGCGCTGAGCTTCACTTCGGCGATGACCTGGTCCTGGGTCATGCCTTCGCCACCATCCTGGGCCAGGATCTTGCGCAAAGCCGTGTAGCCGCCGCGCGCCACGTAGTCCTGCAGGCGCCAGTTGCTGCCGTTCAGGCCGGCATAGATCTGCGGCCCCAGGTGCCGATCATGGAAGCAGGTCTCGTGACCCTTGGCCTGGAACTTCGACAGGTCAAGCATGGACTTGGGCCTTCAGTGTGGCGAGCAGTTCGTCGAGCCGCTCGTGGCTCATGAAGCTGAGCATCTGGCGGTCATTCACCAGCATCACGGGCGCGTCGGCGCAGGCGCCCAGGCATTCGCTGGGCTGCACGGTGAAGCTGCCGTCGGCCGTGGTGCCATAGGGTTCGACGCCGAGCCTCTTGCAGACATGTGCCAGCGCCTGGTCGCCATCGCGCAGCGCACAAGGCAGGTTGGTGCAGACGTTCAGCTTGAACTTGCCCAGCGGCTGTTGGTTGTACATGTTGTAGAAGGTCGTCACCTCGTGCACCGCGATGGGCGGCATGCCGAGGTAGGCGGCGATGGCATCCTCGGCTGCAGCCGAGACATGGCCCTGCTCGTGCTGCACGATGGCCAGACAGGCCATCACGGCGCTCTGCTTCTGGTCGGCCGGGTACTTGGCCACTTCCTTGTCGAAGCGGGCCTTCGTGGTTTCGCTCATTTCCATCATCTGTCTATCTCGCCGAACACGATGTCCATGGTGCCGATGATGGCCACCGCGTCGGCAATCATGTGGCCGCGCGCCATCTCGTCCAGCGCCGCCAGGTGCGCAAAGCCGGGCGGGCGGATCTTCAGGCGGTAGGGCTTGTTGGCGCCGACGCTCACCAGGTAGATGCCGAATTCGCCTTTGGGGTGTTCCACCGCCGCATAGGCCTCGCCTTCGGGCACGTGCATGCCTTCGGTGAACAGCTTGAAGTGGTGGATGAGCTCTTCCATGTTGGACTTCATGTCCACGCGCGAAGGCGGCGCCACCTTGTGGTTGGTGGTGATCACCGGGCCGGGGTTGGTGCGCAGCCAGGCCACGCACTGCTGGATGATGCGGTTGCTCTGGCGCATCTCTTCCACGCGCACGAGATACCGGTCGTAGGTGTCGCCATTCGTGCCCACCGGCACGTCGAAGTCCATGCGCTCGTACACGTCGTAAGGCTGCGTCTTGCGCAAATCCCAGGCGATGCCGCTGCCGCGCAGCATGGGACCGGTGAAGCCCAAGTTCAGCGCGCGTTCCGGCGTGACGACACCGATGCCCACCGTGCGCTGCTTCCAGATCCGGTTGTCGGTGAGCAGCGTTTCGTACTCGTCGACATAACCCGGAAAGCGCTTGGTGAAGTCTTCGACGAAATCGAGCAGGCTGCCGCTGCGCGCGTCGTTCAGCGCCTGGATGGCCTTGGCGTTCTTGATGCGGCTGGGCTTGTACTGCGGCATGCTGTCGGGCAGGTCGCGGTAGACACCACCGGGGCGGAAGTAGGCGGCGTGCATGCGCGCGCCGCTCACCGCCTCGTACATGTCGAACAGGTCTTCACGCTCGCGGAAGCAGTAGATGAAGATGTTCATCGCACCGCAGTCCAGACCGTGCGCACCCAGCCACATCAAGTGATTGAGCAAACGAGTTATCTCGCTGAACATGACGCGGATGTATTGCGCGCGCTCGGGCACGTCCACGCCCAGCAGCTTCTCGATGGCCAGGCAGTAGGCGTGCTCGTTGCACATCATCGAGACGTAGTCCAGCCGGTCCATGTAGGGCAGGTTCTGGATGTAGGTCTTGCTCTCGGCCAGCTTTTCGGTGGCGCGGTGCAGCAGGCCGATGTGCGGGTCGGCACGCTGGATGACCTCGCCGTCGAGTTCCAACACCAAGCGCAGCACGCCGTGGGCGGCCGGGTGCTGGGGCCCGAAATTGAGGGTGTAGTTCTTGATGTCGGCCATGATCTAGTGCAGGCCACCGTAGTTGTCTTCGCGGATGACGCGCGGCACGATCTCGCGCGGCTCCACGGTCACGGGCTGGTAGATCACGCGCTTGCTCTCGGGGTCGTAGCGCATCTCCACGTGGCCGGTGGTCGGGAAGTCCTTGCGCATCGGGTGGCCGATGAAGCCGTAGTCGGTGAGGATGCGGCGCAGGTCGAGGTGACCTTCGAAGATGATCCCGTAGAGGTCGAAAGCCTCGCGCTCGAACCAGTTGGCTGAAGCCCAGATCTCGTTGACCGACGCCACCGCCGGCAGTTCGTCGTCGGGCGCGAAGACCTTCAGGCGCACGCGCCAGTTCAGGCTGACCGAAAGCAGGTGCGACACGACGCAGAAGCGCAGGCCGTCGCGCGGCTCATCCCGGTATTCGGAGTAGTCCAGGCCGCAGAGGTCGATGAGCTGCTCGAACTTCAACGACGGGTGTTCGCGCAGCGTCAGCGCCGCGGCCAGGTACCGGTCGGCAGGCACGGTGATCGTGATCTCGCCACGGTCGCGCACCAGGGTCTTGATGGTGTCACCGAGCGCCGCCTGCAGCGCCGCCACCAGGTTGTCAAGCTTCTGCGTCATCGGGCAATCGTGTTTTCGCGGCGGATCTTGGCCTGCAACTGCAGGATGCCGTAGAGCAGCGCCTCCGCCGTGGGCGGGCAGCCCGGCACGTACACATCCACCGGCACGATGCGGTCGCAGCCGCGCACGACGCTGTAGCTGTAGTGGTAGTAGCCGCCGCCATTGGCGCACGAGCCCATGCTCAGCACCCAACGCGGCTCGGCCATCTGGTCGTAGACCTTGCGCAGTGCCGGCGCCATCTTGTTGCACAGCGTGCCGGCCACGATCATGAGGTCGCTCTGGCGCGGGCTGGGGCGGAAGAGCATGCCGAAGCGGTCGATGTCGTAGCGCGCCGCGCCAGCATGCATCATCTCCACGGCGCAGCAGGCCAGGCCGAAGGTCATGGGCCACAGCGAGCCGGTCTTCGACCAGTTGATGAGCTTGTCGACCGAGGTGGTGACGAAGCCTTCCTTCAATACGCCTTCGATGCCCATGGCTCATTCCCAGTCAAGGGCTCCCTTCTTCCACTCGTAGACAAAGCCCACCACGAGGATGGTCAAGAAAACCATCATCGCCCAGAAGCCGGCAGGACCGATCTCGCGCAGTGCCACTGCCCATGGGAAGAGGAAGGCGATTTCCAGGTCAAAGAGGATGAAGAGGATGGCCACCAGGTAGTAGCGCACGTCGAACTTCATGCGCGCATCTTCGAAGGCCTCGAAGCCGCACTCGTAGGGGCTGTTCTTTTCGACGTCGGGCCGGTTGGGGCCGAAGATGAAGCCCAGCACCTGTGGCGCCACGCCGACTGCCATACCCACCAGGATGAACAGAATCACGGGCAGGTAGGGTTGCAGTTCCATGGCCTTCGTCAGTCTTCCGTCAGGTGCAATGCAGCCACAAAAAAGCGCGCCTCGCGGGCCGCTGCGGTGCAGCGGCTCCGGGCGCGCCTGAGGTCATCCGTTCATCCCGTTCAAGCGCAAGGGCTCTGCGACTGAGGCCCGACAGCGATGGTGCACGACGCACCTTTCGACAACCGTACAACACCCCAGGAAGCGCGAAGAAACCACTTGGTGCCGACGGCGAGACTCGAACTCGCACAGCTTTCGCCACTACCCCCTCAAGATAGCGTGTCTACCAATTTCACCACGTCGGCAAGACGCTTCTTCCAACCACAGCCGGCCCGGTGCGCAGGAGGGATTTGACGACCCGGGCAACGGGAAATTCTAGCCCCAAATACTGGGTGACTGCGGGTGCCCGAGCTACTTCGACGCTGCCGCGTCGGGGGCCGAGGCGGCGGCGGGAATGGCAGCCGGCGCGGCCGCAGGAATAGCCCCGGGGATGCTGCCCGTGGTGGGTTGGCTGGCGGTGGCTGCAGGCCGGTCCAGCACGCTGCTGCCACCCATGCTGCTGCGCGCGCCGTCGCGGCTGCCCATGTAGGCCAGGGCCAGCGTGCAGACGAAGAACACGGTGGCGCAGGCTGCCGTGGCGCGCGACAGAAAGTTGGCGCTGCCGCTGGCGCCAAACAGGCTGCCCGAGGCGCCGCTGCCGAAGGACGCGCCCATGTCCGCCCCCTTGCCGTGCTGGATCAGCACGAGGCCGATCATCACCAGCGCCGTCAGCAGTTGCACGGCCAGGATCAGGGTCATCCAGATTTGCATGATCAGAAAGCTCCGGGAATCAGTTCGTTGTGGGGGTCGGGTCGCCGCTCGGCATGCTGCATGCGGCTAGCGTGCAGCACGACAGATCGCAACGAAGTCGGCCGCCTTCAAGGCGGCGCCGCCGATGAGGCCGCCGTCGATGTCGGGCATGCCGAAGAGCGTGGCGGCGTTGTCGGGCTTGACGCTGCCGCCGTAGAGGATCTTCATGGCGTCACCGCGGCCCGTGGCGGCCTGCAACTGCGCGCGCAACACGGCGTGCACGGCCTGCGCCTGTTCGGGCGATGCGGTGCGGCCGGTGCCGATGGCCCACACGGGCTCGTAGGCCACCACCATCTCGGCGGCGCAGTGGGCCAGCTGGTGGATCACGGCCGAAAGCTGACGCTTGACGACATGCTCGGTCTGGCCAGCCTCGCGCTCGGTCAAAGTCTCGCCAACACAGACGATGGGCGTAACACCCCGTGCCAGCGCAGCCTGCGCCTTCTGCGCCACCAGCAGGTCGCTTTCAGCGTGATAGGCGCGGCGCTCGGAGTGCCCGACGATGGCGTAGCGGCAGCCGCATTCGTGCAGCATCGCCGCCGCCACCTCGCCGGTGTAGGCGCCCTGCTCGTGCGCCGACACGTCCTGCGCACCCCAGCGGATCTCGCTGCCGGCCAGCGTGGCCGCAGTCTCGGTGAGGAAGACGAAGGGCACGCACACCGCCACGTCGCCCAGGTAGGGACGCGCTGCCAGCACACCGGCCAGCAACTCGGCATTGGCCGGGCGGCTGCCGTGCATTTTCCAGTTGCCGACCACGAGTTGGCGTCGCATCGCTGCTCCTCAGGCCCAGGTGAGCACGATCTTGCCCACGTGCGTGCTGCTCTCCATCAGCGCATGCGCCTCGGCCGCCTTGTCCGCCGGGAACACCTGATGGATGATGGGCTTGACGCTGCCGACTTCGATCAGCGGCCAGACCTTGGCGCGCAGTTCCTGCGCCAGCGCCGCCTTGTAGGCGATGGAACGCGGCCGCAGCGTGGAGCCGGTGATGGACAGCCGCTTGCGCAGCACCAGCCCGGCGTCGATGTTCGCGGCATTGCCGCCCTGCGTGGCGATGATGGCCAGGCGGCCCTCCTCGGCCATGCATTGAATTTCCCGTCCGAGGTACTCGCCGGCCACCATGTCCAGCACCACGTCGACGCCGCGGCCGGTGTGGCGCTTGACCTCGGCCACGAAGTCCTGCGTGCGGTAGTTGATGGCGTGGTCGGCACCGATGGCGATGCACGCCGCGCACTTCTCGTCGCTGCCCGCGGTGACGATGACGCGCGAACCCAGCGCCTTGGCCAGCTGGATGGCGGTGACGCCGATGCCGCTGCTGCCGCCCTGCACCAGCAGCGTCTCGCCCGGCTGCAGCTTCGCAATGGCGAAGACGTTCTGCCAGACGGTGAAGAAGGTCTCGGGCAAGCTGGCCGCCTCGACCATGTTCAGGCCCTGCGGCACCGGCAGGCACTGCCCGGCCGGCGCGACGCAGAACTCGGCGTAGCCGCCGCCGGCCACCAGCGCGCACACCGCGTCGCCCAGCGTCAGCCCGGCCGCGGCCAGGTCTTCGGGCGCGCCGCCGGCCACCGTGCCTGCGATCTCCAGCCCCGGCAGGTCGCTCACACCCGGCGGCATGGGGTACAGGCCCTTGCGTTGCAGCACGTCGGGCCGGTTCACACCCGAAGCCTGCACCGCGATCAGCAGTTCACCCGCCTTGGGCTCGGGTACCGGCCGTTCGCAGGCCTGCAACACCTCGGGCCCGCCGGGCGCGGTGATCTCGATGGCGCGCATGGACAGGCTCACTCGGGCTGCTTCGGGGCCTCGTCAGCCACCACCGCGGCCACCGGTGCATCACCGTTGCCTTCGGCCGGCGCCATGTCGCGCGGCGGGCGGTCGCTGCGTTCACGGCGCGGCCGGTCGTCGCGGTCACGGCGCGGCGGGCGGTCGCCACGCGGCTCAAAGCGCTCTTCGGCCATGCCTTCAGGGCGATCGAGCAGCGCCTTCATGCTGAGCTTGATGCGGCCCTTCTCGTCGGTTTCCAGCACCTTCACGGTAACGATCTGGCCTTCCTTGAGGAAGTCTTCGACCTTCTCCACGCGCTGGTGCGCGATCTGGCTGATGTGCAGCAGGCCGTCCTTGCCGGGCAGGATGTTGACCAGCGCGCCGAAGTCCAGAATCTTGGTCACCGCGCCTTCGTAGACCTTGCCGATCTCGGCCTCGGCCGTGATCTCGGTGATGCGCTTCTTCGCGAATTCGGCCTTGTCGGCATCGACGCTAGCGATGGTGATGGTGCCGTCTTCGCCGATGTCGATGGTGCAGCCGGTCTCTTCGGTCAGCGCACGGATGGTGGCGCCGCCCTTGCCGATGATGTCGCGGATCTTCTCCGGGTTGATCTTCATCGTGTACAGACGCGGCGCGAAGACGCTGACCTCGGTCTTCGCGCCACCCACGGCTTCCACCATCTTGGCCAGGATGTGCAGGCGCGCTTCCTTGGCCTGCGCCAGGGCCACCTGCATGATTTCCTTGGTGATGCCCTGGATCTTGATGTCCATCTGCAGCGCCGTGATGCCGGCGTTGGTGCCGGCCACCTTGAAGTCCATGTCGCCCAGGTGATCTTCGTCACCCAGGATGTCGGTGAGCACGGCGAAACGGTTGCCGTCCTTGATCAGCCCCATGGCGATGCCGGCCACGTGCGCCTTCAGCGGCACGCCGGCGTCGAGCAGGCTCAGGCAGCCGCCGCAGACGCTGGCCATCGACGACGAACCGTTCGATTCGGTGATCTCCGACACCACACGCAGCGTGTAGGGGAAGTCTTCCTTCTTCGGCAGCACGGCGATGAGCGCACGCTTGGCCAGGCGGCCATGGCCGATCTCGCGCCGCTTGGGGCTGCCCACGCGGCCCGTCTCGCCGGTGGCGAAGGGCGGCATGTTGTAGTGCAGCATGAAGCGGTCTTCGTAGTCGCCGGACAGCGCATCGATGCGCTGCGCGTCGCGTTCGGTGCCCAGCGTCGCGGCGACGAGCGCCTGCGTCTCGCCGCGCGTGAACAGCGCGCTGCCGTGGGTGCGCGGCAGCACGCCCGAGCGGATCTCGATGGCGCGCACGGTGCGCGTGTCGCGGCCGTCGATGCGCGGCTCGCCGGCCAGGATCTGGCCACGCACGAGCTTGGCTTCGATCTCGAACAGCAGGCCTTCGACATACACCTTGTCGAACTCGACGCCTTCGGCCTTCAGCGCAGTGAAGACGCCGGACGACGCAGCGCGGGTGGCTTGCGTGCGCGCCTGCTTGCTGCGGATCTGGTAAGCCGCGTGCAGCGGGCCTTCGGCCAGCGCGGTGACCTTGGCGATGAAGGCTTCGTCCTTGGGCGGTGCGGTCCAGGTCCACTCGGCCTTGCCGGCTTCGCGCACCAGCTCGTTGATGGCCGTGATGGCGGTCTTTCCTTGCTCGTGGCCGTAGACCACGGCGCCGAGCATGATCTCTTCACTCAGCTGGTCGGCTTCCGACTCCACCATCAAAACGGCGGCTTCGGTGCCGGCCACCACCAGTTCCATCTTGCTGTCGGCCAGCTGGGTCTTGCCGGGATTCAGCACGTACTCGCCATTGACGTAGCCCACGCGCGCAGCGCCGATTGGGCCGTTGAACGGAATGCCGCTGATGGCCAGCGCGGCGCTGGTGCCGATCATCGCGGCGATGTCGGCCTGCACCTCGGGGTTCAGGCTCAGCACGTGGATGACCACCTGCACTTCATTGAAGAAGCCTTCAGGGAACAGCGGGCGGATGGGGCGGTCGATGAGGCGGCTGGTCAGCGTTTCCAGCTCGCTCGGCCGGCCTTCGCGCTTGAAGAAGCTGCCGGGGATCTTGCCGGCGGCGTAGGTCTTCTCGATGTAGTCGACGGTGAGCGGGAAGAAATCCTGCCCGGCCTTGGCCTCGGTCTTGGCGACGACGGTGGCGAGCACCACGGTGTCGTCCATGCTGACCATCACGGCGCCGCTGGACTGGCGGGCGATCTCGCCGGTTTCCAGGGTGACGGTGTGTTGGCCCCAGGTGAAGGTCTTGGTGATCTTGTTGAACATGCTCATGCGATGTCTTCCTAGTGGGAGGGCAGCGTCATGCCATTCCAGAGAAGCCAATGCCTGATGCAACAGGTTTGGCGCCGTTGGAATGACACAGCAAATGCGGCCCGGTGGTGGAACAGCGGCCAGCCGGACTGCCGGGTGGCCACCATCGAAAATTACTTGCGCAGGCCGAGCTTGGCGATCAGCGCGGTGTAGCGCTCGGCGTCCTTGCCCTTCAGGTAGGACAGCAGGCGCTTGCGCGCATTCACCATCTTCAGCAGGCCGCGGCGACCATGGTGGTCCTTGGCGTGGGTCTTGAAGTGGGGGGTGAGTTCATTGATGCGCGCGGTGAGCAGCGCAACCTGGACTTCGGGGCTGCCGGTGTCGGCGGGGCTGCGGGCGTTGCCCTTGACGATGTCGGCCGTGACCGTGGTGCTCAGAGACATGCGATTTCCTGTGGAATGCTGGAAACCGCCATGCGACGCCGAGTGGTGGGCGCCAGCGGTTTCCTGAGTTGGACTTGCGAACACCAGTGAAACCGACCGGTGCCGTGCTGGCCCCCGGTTGGCATATAAACCACCCGAGGGACCGCGGATTATAGCCCGATAGCCTTGGCCAGCCGGGCCAGCCCCTGGTCGAGCCGCGCCGGGTCGCGCGAGGCGAAGCACCAGCGCAGCCAGCCTTCGCCTTCCGGGCCAAAGGCTGCTCCTGGCGCCAGGCCCAGGCCGTGCTCGGCCACCAGGCGCTTGGCGAAGGCGAGTGAATCATCCTGGCCGTCCACGCGAAAGAAGGCGTACAGCCCGCCCGGCGGGCTGGCCACCGACACGCCGGGCAAGACCTGCAGCCCCGGGATCAGCCGGTCGCGGCAGGCCTTCAGCCGGCTGACCAGGTCGGGCACGATCTGATCGGCCAAGGCCAGCGCCGCCTGGCCACCGCGCTGGATGAAGACCGGCGCGCACGAACTGTTGAACTCCAGCAGCTTGCCCGCGGCGTCCAGGTGGCCGCGCGGCAGCACCAGCCAGCCCAGCCGCCAACCCGTCATCAGGAAGCTCTTGCTGAAGCTGTGCGCGACGATGAGCCGGTCATCGGGCTCGGCGATGTCCAGGAACGAAGGTGCTGCGCGCCCGCCGCCGAACCAGATGCGTTCGTAGACCTCGTCGGCCACGATCCAGGTGCCGGTGCCGCGGCAATGGTCCAGCAGCGCCTGCTGTTCGGCGCGTGTCAGCGCCCAGCCGGTGGGGTTGTTGGGGCCGTTGACCAGCAGCACGCGCGTGGCCGGCGTCACCGCGGCCAGCAGTTCTGCGATGTCCAGCTGCCAGGCGCCATCGCGTGGGCGCAGTGGCACGCGGGTGACACGCGCGCCCAGGATGGCCGGTTGCGCGGTGAGGTTGGGCCACACCGGCACCACAGCCACCAACTGATCGCCTGCGTCCAGAAGCATCTGCATGGCCAGCATCAGCGCCGTGACGCCCGACGAGGTGACCGCGATGCGGTCGACATCCACCGCCCCGTGCAGCGCACTGGCGTAGGCCGCGATGCCGGCGCGCAGTTCGGGCAGACCGAGGTTGTGCGAGTAGAAGGTCTCGCCCCGCGCCAGCGAATCGGCTGCCGCCTGGCGGATGGGCTCGGGCGTGACCTCGTCGCTTTCGCCGAACCAGAAGGGCAGCACGTCGCTGCGGCCCAGGCCGGCATTCGCCACTTCGCGGATCTTGGATGCCGGCAGGGCCAGGATGGCTTCACGCATGAGCAAGGGCTTTCATTCTGGCCGCGTCATGCGGCATTGATGGGGCTGCGTCACGGCCGGTGGGTCCAGCCTGCGCGTGGTTCGGTGGCTCAGCCGATCTCGGCCAAGGGCCAGCGCGGCCGCACGTCGAAGGCACCGCTCAGGTCACCGCCGCCCAGGCCGTGCTGCACCCGCAACGCCGCCGCCAGCGCGATCATGGCGCCGTTGTCGGTGCACAGCGCCAGCGGCGGATAGTGCACGCGGGCGCCGAGCTTCGCAGCACCCGCATCCAGCTTCTGGCGCAGCAGGAGATTGGCGCCCACGCCGCCGGCCACCACCAGGCGCTGCGTGCCACTTTCTTTCAGCGCCCGCAGCGACTTGGCCACCAGCACGTCGACGATGGCGGCCTGGGTCGAGGCGGCCAGGTCGGCGTTGACCTGTTCACTCACATCGGCGCCCAGCTTGCGTGCCTGCGTCATCACCGCGGTCTTCAGGCCGGCGAAGGAAAAGTCCAGATCGCCACTGTGCAGAAGTGGCCGCGGCAGGGCGTAGGCCTTGGGGTCACCCAATGCGGCCAGCCGCGCCAGCGCCGGCCCACCGGGGTAGCCCAGGCCGAGCAGCTTGGCGCTCTTGTCGAAGGCCTCGCCGGCGGCGTCGTCGATGGTCTCGCCGAGCAGTACATAGTCACCGACACCGCCGACCTGCATCAACTGCGTGTGGCCGCCAGAAACCAGCAGCGCAACGAAAGGAAATGTCGGCGCCTCGTCACCCAGAAAGGGCGACAGCAAGTGCCCTTCCAGGTGATGCAGGCCCAGCGCCGGCTTGCCCAGCGCCGCCGCCAGCGCCACCGCTACGCCGGCACCCACCAGCAGCGCGCCGGCCAGCCCCGGGCCGCGCGTGTAGGCCACCAGGTCGACATCGGCCAGCGTGCGCCCGGCCTGCTGCAACACCTGGCGGGCCAGCGGCAGCACACGGCGGATGTGGTCGCGCGACGCCAACTCGGGCACCACGCCGCCATAGGCTGCGTGCATGTCCACCTGGCTGTGCAGGGCCTCGGCCAGCAGGCGCGGCGCACCGTGGGCGCGTGTCTGCACCAGCGCCACGCCGGTTTCGTCACAGGAAGATTCAAAGCCCAGCACCACGGTCATGGCCAAGTCTAAGGTGCGTGCGGCGCGGAAGTTGCAAGCCCGACCGACATGCCATCGAACGAAGCCACCCGCATCGTCATCGTGGCGCCCGACACCCTGGCGCCCGAGCCCGGCGACGAAGCCGCCGAGCTGGAAGTGGAGCGCTCGCGCAGCCTGCGCATCGGCCTGCTGGAGGCCGGCTACAACATCGTGGCCGTGCTGCCGGTGGATGCCTTCCTGCCCGACCGCCTGTCGCAACTGCAGCCCGACATGATCATCGTCGACGCCGAAAGCCAGGCGCGCGACACGCTCGAACATGTGGTGATGGCCACGCGCGACGCGCGGCGCCCCATCGTCATGTTCACCGACGACAGCGACACCAGCCACGTGCGCGCCGCCATCGCCGCCGGCGTCACCGCCTACGTGGTGGCCGGCCTGGCGCCCGAGCGCGTGAAGCCGGTGCTGGAAGTGGCGCAGGCGCGCTTCGAACACGAAGAGATGATGCGTCGCGAACTGGCCGAGGCACGCAGCCAGCTGGCCGACCGCAAGGTGGTGGAACGCGCCAAGGGCCTGCTCATGCAGCGCCACCAGATCGGCGAACCCGACGCCTATGCGCGCATCCGCAAGGCGGCCATGGACAAGGGGCTGAAGATGGCTGACATCGCGCAGCGCATCGTCGATGCGGCCGATCTGCTGATGTAGTGCCGGCCGCGCACCACGCCCGCGCGGTCTTGCAGCGCCTTGGTGCAAACCCTGGCCGAAACCCGCGCCATGCGCTGGCACACCGATTGCGTAGTAGTGCCCAGAGAGAGATCAAAGCCGATTTCTCATCAGCGTCGGGCCTGCGCATTGTTCGTGCGGGGCCGGCGGGACAAGGGCGTCCTCACCACGCGTGCCATCCCGGGCCCGCTGCGGTGTGGACGCCTTTCGCTTTATCGGCCCTCAACCTGCACATGCCATGACCCACTCATCTTCATCAGGACGCATCGACATGGGACGCCGCACCATCGTGAAGGCCGCTGCCGTGACCGCCGCCACATCGGGCGCCGCAGGCCTGATTCCGGGCCTGCAGGCCGCGGTCTACGCCGCCGGCAGCGACAAGCCAGAGAAGGAGGAGGTGCGCATCGGCTTCATCCCGCTGACCGACTGCGCCAGCGTGGTGATGGCCAGCGTGCTGGGCTTCGACAAGAAGTACGGCGTGAAGATCGTGGCCACCAAGGAAGCCAGCTGGGCCGGCGTGCGCGACAAGCTGGTCAACGGTGAACTGGACATGGCGCACGTGTTGTACGGGCTGATCTATGGCGTACACCTGGGCATCGGCGGGCCGAAGAAGGAGATGGCCGTGCTGATGACGCTGAACCACAACGGCCAGGCCATCACGCTCTCCAAGAAGCTGGCTGACAAGGGCGCGGTGGACGGTGCCAGCCTGGCCAAGCTGATGGCCACCGAGAAGCGCGACTACACCTTCGCGCAGACCTTCCCCACCGGCACGCATGCCATGTGGCTGTACTACTGGCTGGCCAGCGTGGGCATCAACCCCATGAAGGACGCCAAGGTCATCACCGTGCCGCCGCCGCAGATGGTGGCCAACATGCGCGTGGGCAACATGGACGGTTACTGCGTCGGCGAGCCCTGGGGCCACCGCGCCATCATCGACGGCATCGGCATCACCGCCGTCACCACCCAGGACATCTGGAAGGACCACCCCGAGAAGGTGCTGGGCACCACCGGCGACTTCGTCAAGAAGTACCCCAACACCGCACGCGCCGTGATGATGGCCGTGATGGAAGCCGGCCGCTGGATCGACGCCGGCCTGCAGAACAAGAACAAGATGGCCGAGACGGTGGCCGACAAGAGCTACGTCAACACCAGCGTGGATGCCATCAACCAGCGCATCCTGGGCCGCTACCAGAACGGCCTGGGCAAGACCTGGGACGACCCGAACTACATGAAGTTCTTCAACGACGGTGCGGTGACCTATCCGTATCTTTCCGACGGCATGTGGTTCCTGACCCAGCACAAGCGCTGGGGCCTGCTCAAGGACCACCCCGACTACCTGGGCGTGGCCAGGCAAATCAACCAGATCGAGCTCTACAAGCAGGCCGCGGCGCAGGTCAAGGTCAGCGTGCCGAAGAGCGAGATGCGCAGCAGCAAGCTCATCGACGGTGTGGTCTGGGACGGCAAGGAGCCGGCCAAGTATGCCGACGGCTTCAAGGTCAAGGTCGCCAGCACGGCGTGAAGGACAACACCATGGTTGCAGCTGTCTTCCATGCGGCCTCCGAAGTCGAACCAGCGGTCGCGGCGGTGCAGCCCCGCGCCGCACCCGCCAAGGCCGCGGCGGCACCGAAGCCACCGCGCGTGCCCTTCGACTGGCGCGGCCTCTGGCTGACCGTGCTGCCGCCGGTCCTCGGCCTGGCCTTGCTGGTGGGCGTTTGGGCGCTGTTCACGATGAACAGCACCACCTTCCCGACGCCGGCGGCCACCTTCGACGCTGCGGTGAAGCTCTTCGCCGACCCCTTCTACAGCAAGGGGCCCAACGACCAGGGCATCGGCTGGAACGTGCTCTTCTCGCTGCAGCGCGTGGCGGTAGGCTTCGGGCTGGCGGCGCTGGTGGGTATTCCGCTGGGCTTCATGCTCGGGCGCTTCACTTTCCTGGCACGCATGCTCAACCCGCTGGTGAGCCTGCTTCGGCCGGTGTCGCCGCTGGCCTGGCTGCCCATCGGCCTGCTGGTCTTCAAGAGCGCCAACCCGGCAGCCATCTGGACCATCTTCATCTGCAGCATCTGGCCCATGATCATCAACACCGCGGTGGGGGTGCAGCGCGTGCCGGTGGACTACCTCAACGTGGCCCGCGTGCTGAACCTGAGCGAGTGGAAGGTCATCACCCGCATCCTGTTCCCTGCCGTGCTGCCGTACATGCTGACCGGCGTGCGCCTGAGCGTGGGCACGGCCTGGCTGGTGATCGTGGCCGCCGAGATGCTGACCGGCGGCGTCGGCATCGGCTTCTGGGTGTGGGACGAGTGGAACAACCTCAACGTCAAGCACATCATCATCGCCATCTTCGTCATCGGCATCGTGGGCCTGCTGCTGGAGCAGCTGCTCGTCACCATCGCCAAGAGGTTCAGCTATGACGACTGATTTCATCAAGGTCGAGAACGCCGAGATGGTGTTCCAGACGAAGAAGGGGCCGTTCCACGCGCTGCGCGAGATCGACCTGAACATCGCGCAAGGCGAGTTCGTCACGCTCATCGGCCACTCGGGCTGCGGCAAGAGCACGCTGCTCAACCTCATCGCCGGGCTGCTGATGCCCACCAGCGGCATCCTGCTGTGCGACCGGCGCGAGATCGCCGCGCCCGGCCCGGAGCGCGCGGTGGTGTTCCAGAACCATTCACTGCTGCCGTGGCTGAGCTGCGCCGAAAACGTGCATCTGGCGGTGGAGCGTGTCTTCGCCGCCACCGAAAACAAGGCGCAGTTGAAAGCCCGCACGCTGGCCGCGCTGCAACTGGTGGGCATGGGCCATGCCGCGCACAAGCGGCCGCACGAGATCAGTGGTGGCATGAAGCAGCGCGTGGGCATCGCGCGCGCGCTGGCCATGGAGCCGAAAGTGCTGCTGATGGACGAGCCCTTCGGTGCGCTCGACGCCCTCACCCGCGCCCGGCTGCAGGACGAGCTGCTGAAGATCGTGGCCCGCACCCAGAGCACCACCGTGATGGTGACGCACGACGTCGACGAAGCCGTGCTGCTGAGCGACCGCATCGTGATGATGACCAACGGCCCGGCCGCCACCATTGGCGAAGTGCTCACGGTCGACCTGCCGCGCCCGCGCGACCGCGTGGAGCTGGCCGAGGACCGCGCCTACGTGCACTGCCGCAAGGCGGTGCTGGACTTCCTGTACACGCGGCAGGGGCACGTCGAGAAGGCGGCGGCGTTAAAATGGCCGCGGTCGCAGACGCGCCGCCGGTCACCGCCGGCACGCAGACCTTCATCAAGGCCACCGAGTTCTGGGTGCCCAGCAGCGACCGCTCGCTGCTCGAATACGGCGGCGGTCTCTACGGCCCCGGTTCGCGCATGGCGCGCATCAGCCGCGAGATGTGCTTCGGCCGCGGCGAGGGCCTGCCCGGGCGCGCCTGGGAGACCGGCGCGCCGGTGGTGCTGCACGCCTTCGAGGGCTCCTACTTCAAGCGCACCGCCGCGGCGCAGGCCGACGGGCTGACCTGCGGCATCGCGCTGCCCATCTTCAGTGGCGACTATCTGTCCTCGGTGATCGTGTTCTTCTGCGGCGACGACGCCGAGCACGCCGGTGCCATCGAAGTCTGGAAGAACGACCCGGAACGTACCAAGGACATGACACTGGCCGACGGCCACTACGGCCGCACCGGCGACACCTTCGAGTTCATCTCGCGCCGCACGGCCTTCCGCCCCGGCACGGGCCTGCCGGGCCTGGCCTGGCTGCAGCGTGCGCCGGTCTTCCTGCCCGACCTGGGCCGCGGCTCGGGCTTCCTGCGCGGCGACGGTGCGGTGAAGGTGGGCATCAACCGCGGCTTCGCCATCCCCTGCGCCACGCCGGGGCGGCCGCAGTACGTGCTGGCCTTCCTGTCGGCGCTGGGCACGCCCATCGCGCGCCGGGTGGAGATCTGGCGGCCCGACTTCAGCGGCCAGGCGCTGGCGCTGCAGGGCGGCTTCTGCGAAGCGACCGGCGTGCTGGGCGACAGCGGTGCCTCCCTGACCCTGGGCCACGGCAGCATCGGCCGTTGCTGGCTGACCGGGCTGCCGGGCATGAGCGCCGAACTGGCCAGCGAACCCGGCCCGGCCACCCAGGTGGCCGGGCTGCGTGCGCTGGCCGTGATGCCGGTGCTGGCCGACGGCCGTTTCGTGGCCGCGGTGGCCTTCTACTTCTAGACCTGAGTGGCCAGCAGGCACAGCGCTTGCATAGTGACCACGGACACTTTCGAGTGTCTGTCTATCTCCTCAGCAGGGCACGAGCCCTAGTCCAACCTCTCCGCTGCAAGGCGGAGAGGTTCTTTTTTTGGTGCAAGGCAGCGGGCGACTGACGCACCCTGGTGCAAACCACGGCCCGAAGCAGGGCACTGCCATCGTTAGCATCGCCAGCTTCGCCACAGGAGCATCCACATGCCCGGATTCAGCCGCCCCCTGCTCGCCGCCCTGCTGCCCTTGCTGGCGCTGGCGGCCCACGCCCAGTCCACGCTCGACAAGATCAAGGACAGCGGCAACATCACGCTGGCCTACCGCGAGTCGTCCATCCCCTTCTCCTACCTCGACGACAAGGCGCAGCCGGTGGGTTTCGGCGTCGACATCTGCGACCGCGTCGTCGACGAGATCAGACGAGTCACCGGCCGCGCGGACCTGAAGGTGCAGCGCCAGGCGGTGACCTCGGCCAACCGCATCCCGCTGGTGCAGAACGGCACCATCGACCTGGAGTGCGGCAGCACCACCAACAACAGCGACCGCGGCAAGCAGGTGGCCTTCGCCATCAACTACTTCTACACCGGCACGCGCTTCCTGGTGAAGAGCGACTCGGGCATCAAGAGCCTGGCTGACCTGAACAACAAGGTCATGGTGTCGACCACCGGCACCACCAACTTCCGCATCATGCGCAACCTGATCAGCGAGCAGAAGCTGCCCATTGAACTGATCGGTGCCAAGGACCATTCAGAGTCGGCCCTGCTGGTGGAAAGCAGCCGCGCCGCGGCCTTCGCAATGGACGACATCCTGCTCTACGGGCTGCGCGCCAGCGCGCAGAACCCGGCCTCGCTGGCCGTCGTGGGCGAGCCCATCCAGGTGGAGCCCTACGCGATCATGATGCGCAAGGACGACGCGGGCATCAAG
Organism: Betaproteobacteria bacterium; assembly: GCA_031379415.1. Taxonomy (GTDB): domain Bacteria; phylum Pseudomonadota; class Gammaproteobacteria; order Burkholderiales; family Burkholderiaceae_C; genus Rubrivivax. The sequence goes on from JANNFE010000051.1 coordinate 23,418, forward strand.
AAGCTGGTCGACGGCGTGCTGGCCAAGCTCATGCAAAGCGGCGACTTCGAGAAGCTCTACCGCAAGTGGTTCCAGTCGGCCATTCCGCCCAAGGGCATCAACCTGAATGCACCGATGGACAAGGCGCTGGTCGACAACCTGAAGCTGCTCTCCGACAAACCCGCAACCTGAGGGTCAGTGGTTTTCCCTCGCGTGATTGATCGAGTACTTCGGGATCTCGATCACCACGTCCTGGTTCGACAGGATGGCCTGGCAGCTCAGGCGCGAGCTCGGGGTCAGGCCCCAGGCGCGGTCGAGCAGGTCTTCTTCGCTCTCGTCCATCTCGCCCAGTGAATTGAAGCCTTCCTTCACCACCACATGGCAGGTGGTGCAGGCGCAGCTCATCTCGCAGGCATGTTCGATGGCGATGCCGTTTTCCAGCAGCGCTTCGCAGATGGACGTGCCGGTGGGTGCCTCGATGGTGTCGCCTTGGGGGCAGTATTCGGCGTGGGGCAGGATGCGGATGACGGGCATGGGCTTCTCTAGACTTCTTCGAGCCGCCGCCCGGCCAGCGCCGTGCGGATGCCCTGGTTCATGCGCGCTGCGGCAAAAGCTTCGGTGCCGGTGGCCAGCGCCTTGACCGCGGCTTCGATGGCGTGGGCGTCGTCACCCAGCGCGGTGGCTTCGGCCGTGGCGATGAGTGCGTCGATGTCCTTGACCTCCTCTGCCGTCAGCAGCGCGCCATCGGCCGTCAATGCCGAGCGCGTGGCCAGCACCATGCGTTCGGCGTCGACCTTGGCTTCGCGCAGCGAACGCGCGGCCATGTCGTGCTCGGCGTGGGTGAAGCTGTCCTTCAGCATCTGCGCGATCTGCTCGTCGGCCAGGCCGTAGCTGGGCTTGACGGTGACGGTGGCCTCCACGCCCGAGGTCTGCTCGCGCGCCCAGACACTGAGCAGGCCGTCGGCATCGACCTGGAAGGTGACGCGGATGCGCGCCGCGCCGGCCACCATGGGCGGGATGCCGCGCAGCTCGAAGCGCGCCAGAGACCTGCATTCGCTCACCAGGTCGCGTTCGCCCTGCAGCACGTGGATGGCCAGCGCCGTCTGGCCGTCCTTGAAGGTGGTGAACTCCTGCGCCTTGGCCACCGGAATGGTCGTGTTGCGTTCGATGATCCGCTCGACCAGGCCGCCCATGGTTTCCAGGCCGAGGCTCAGCGCGATGACATCGAGCAGCAGCAATTCGCCGTCCTTGGCGTTGCCGGCCAGCGCATGGGCCTGGATGGCGGCGCCGATGGCCACCACCTCGTCGGGGTTGACGTTGGTCAGGACTTCGCGACCGAAGAGCCCACCGACAGCCGCCCGCACGCGCGGCATGCGCGTGCTGCCACCGACCATCACCACGCCCTGCACCTCGTTGCGCGCCACCTTGGCGTCGCGCAGCACCTTGCGCACGGCGGCGAGCGTGCGCTCGATCAGCGGTGCGGTGGCAGCGTCGAAGGCTGCACGTTCGATGCGCACGCTCACCGGGCCGTGTTCCTGCAGGCTGAAGTGGCTGTTCACGACCTCAGCGTCGGTCAGGTCGTGCTTGATGCCGCGCGCTTCACTCAGCAACAAGCGCTTGTCGTTGGGCGACTGCTCGGCCAGCGGCGGCAGGCCCCGCTGGGTCAGCATCAAGGCCACCAGCGCCTCGTCGAAGTCGTCGCCGCCCAAGGCCGCGTCACCGCCCGTGGCCACGACTTCGAAAACGCCCCGCGTCAGGCGCAGCAGGCTGATGTCGAAGGTGCCGCCGCCCAGGTCGTAGACGGCGTAGAGCCCTTCGCTGCCGTTGTCCAGCCCGTAAGCCACGGCCGCAGCGGTGGGTTCGCTGATCAGGCGCAACACGTTCAGGCCGGCCAGTTGCGCGGCGTCTTTCGTGGCCTGGCGCTGGGCATCGTCGAAGTAGGCCGGCACGGTGATGACGGCGCCGAAGAGATCGGCGTCGAAGGTGTCCTCGGCACGCTGGCGCAGGCTGGCCAGGATCTCGGCCGAGACTTCCACGGCTGTCTTCTCGCCGTCGCGCGTGGCGATGGCCAGCATGCCGGGCTGGTCGACGAAGCGGTAGGGCAGCTTGCCGTGACCGGCCACGTCAGCCAGCTTGCGGCCCATGAAACGCTTCACCGAGAGCAGCGTGTTCTCGGCGTCCTCGGATTGCGCGTCGCGCGCTTCGAAACCGATCTGGCGGCGGCCGCCTTCCAGGTAGCGCACGGCCGAAGGCAGCAGCACGCGGCCCTGGGCGTCGGGCAGGCATTCGGCCACGCCATGACGCACCGCGGCGACCAGCGAGTTCGTGGTGCCGAGGTCGATGCCCACGGCGATGCGGCGCTGGTGGGGGTCGGCCGCCTGGCCGGGTTCGGA
>JANNFE010000053.1:0-10547 GCA_031379415.1 Betaproteobacteria bacterium
AAGCGGCCGTGGCGCGCCAGCCCGACGACCCCGCCGTGCGCACCGCCCACGACCGCGCGCGCGACCGCCTGGTGGTGCGGGCGCTGGCGATGGCCGAACTGGCGCTGGCCAGCGGGCGCAGCGACGAGGCGCAGCGTCTGGTCGAACGCGTGCGCCGGCTCGACGCGCGGCACCCGCGGCTGGCCGCGCTGGATGCCGACGTCGGGTCGAGCCGGCGCCGGCAGCGCGAGGCCGAGGCGCGCCGTGCCGAACCCGCCGCCTCGGCGCCCGCGCCGGCCGCGGAGGCTGCCGCGGCCCTCGGCCCGGCCTTCCAGAAGCCGGTGTCGCTGGAACTGCGCGACGCGCCGCTGCGCCAGGTCTTCGAGGCGCTGTCGCGCACCTCGGGCGTGAACTTCGTCTTCGACAAGGACGTGCGCAGTGATGCGCGCGTCACCGTCTTCCTGCGCCAGCTCAGCCTGGACGAGGCCTTGCGCGTCGTGTTGAGCACGCAGCAGCTCGACCGCAAGCTGCTCAACGCCAGCACGATGCTGATCTACCCCAACACGCCGCTCAAGCAACGGGAACACCAGGAACTGGTGACGCGCACCTTCTACGTCGTCAACGCCGACGTCAGGCAGGCCGCGGCGCTGGTGAAGATGATGGCCAAGACGCGCGACGTGTATGCCGACGAAAGGCTCAACGCGCTGGTCGTGCGCGACACCCCCGAGGTCGTGCGCATGGTGGAGAAGCTGCTCGCCACCATCGACCTGCCCGAACCCGAAGTGATGCTGGCGGTGGAAGTGCTGGAAGTGGCCAGCGAGCAGGTCGACGTGCTGGGCCTGAGCTGGCCGACGCAGATCGAGTTCGGCGTGCCCGGCGCGGGCTCGCCCTTGCCGCTGTCGCGCCTGAACGAGCTGCGCGGCTCGGTGGCCAACCCGGCGCTCGCCGCCACGCTGCGCGGCCGCCAGGGCAGCACCAACCTGCTGGCCAACCCCACCATCCGCGCGCGCAACCGCGAAAAGGCCAAGGTGCAGATTGGCGAGAAGCTGCCGGTGTTCTCCACCACCTCGGCCACCGTCAACGTCGGCGCGTCCACCACCGTGACGACACTGGACGTGGGCCTGAAGCTCGACGTCGAACCGACGGTGCAGCTGGACGGTGAAGTCACCATCAAGGTCAGCCTGGAAGTCAGCAGCCTGGTGCGCGAAGTGCAGGGACCGTCGGGCTCGCTGGCCTACCGCGTGGGCACCCGTCTGACCACCACCTCGCTGCGCCTGAAGGACGGCCAGACGCAGGTGCTGTCGGGCCTCATCAACGACGAGGACCGGCGCAGCGCCGCGGGCCTGCCCGGGCTGGCGGGCGCGCCGGTGATCGGGCGGCTGTTCGGCGTCAACGACAACGAGCGCACGAAGACCGAGATCGTCATGCTCATCACGCCGCGCATCGTGCGCAACCTGCAGGTGGTGAGCGTGGCCGAGGCCACCCTGGCGTCGGGCACCGACGCGCTGCCCGGCCAGGCGCCGCTGCGCCTGCGCGAGCCGGCCCGCGCAGGCGTGGCACCCGGCGTGGCACCTGGTACGGGGGCAGGGCGTGCCGCGCCGGCCACCGCCGAGCCGGCCAACGTTGCCATGCCGGCAGCGGAGAGCGGCGCGCTGGCCGTGGCGGTCACACCCGAGGCGTCGGTGGGCGACACGGTCTCGGTGGCGCTGAGCAACCGCTCGGGGCTCAACGTGCGCGGCGAACTGCAGTTCGACACCACGCGCCTGCAGGCCACGTCGGGCGTGGCCGCCAATGGCCGCGCGGCCTTCGCCCTGGGCGCGCGCGAAGACGCCGTGGTGGTGCTGCGCGTGCTGGCGCCGGCCGCCGGCAGCAGCGTGGCGGTGTCGACGGTGGGTGTGGTGGCCAGCACGCCGGCCGGCGAGGCAGCAGACATTCGGCTGGAGGGGGGCGATGCCGTGGTGCAGGTGCGTGCAGCCGCACCGCCGGGGGTGCCGCGATGAGTGCCGCAATGAGCGCCGCGATGACCGCCGCAATGACCGCCCCGCGTCGGCGCCGTGGCGGCTTCACGCTGATCGAGATGGTCGTCGTGCTCGCGCTCGTCGGCATCCTGGCCAGCGCGGCCCTGCCCTTGCACGAACTGGCCTTGCGCCGTGCCCAGGAAAGCGCGCTGCGCGAAGCCCTGCGCAGCTTGCGTGGCGCCATCGACGCGCACCGGCTGGCCGTCGAGGCCAAGCAGGTCGCGGCCAGCCGTGAAGGTTCGCCCTACCCGCCCAACCTGGAGGCCCTGGTCAATGGGGTGCCGGTGCTCGACGACGCCGGGCAGCCCGCGGAGGGCCGCCGCCTGTACCTGCTGCGGCGGCTGCCGCGCGACCCCTTTGCCGACGCCGCGCTGCCGGCCGCCCAGACCTGGGCGCTGCGCGGCAGCCAGAGCCCGCCCGATGCACCGGCGCCGGGCAGCGATGTCTTCGACGTGCGCTCACGCGTCGAGCTGCGCGCCATCGACGGCACGCGCTACAGCGAGTGGTAGCCCATGACGCCGCATACCCGCAAGCACCGCACGCTTCGCAAGCACCGCAAGCAGCGCCAGGGCTTCACGCTCATCGAACTCATCGTCGTGATGGCGATCGTGGCGCTGCTGGTGTCGATTGCCGCGCCGCGCTACTTCGCCAGCCTGGACCGTGCGCGCGAGAACACGCTGCGCAGTTCGCTCTTCGTCATGCGCGGCGCCATCGACCAGTTCGCGGTTGACCGCGGCCGCTACCCCGAGAGCCTGGAAGAACTGGTCAGCGCACGCTACCTGCGGCAGGTGCCCGACGACCCGCTGACCGGCCGCCGCGACAGCTGGGTGCTGGTGGACCCGCCACCCGACAGCCTGCTGGCCGGCCGCGTGGGCGACGTGCGCACCGGCTCGGCCGGCCGCACGCGTGAAGGAGGCCTCTATGCCGACTGGTAAGCGGCCGGCGCAGGGCACTACCTACCTGCTGCTGCTCTTCGTGCTGGCCATCGGCGGCGCCGGCCTGGCGACGCTGGGCCAGCGCTGGCAGACGCTGGCCCAGCGCGAGCGCGAAACCGAACTGCTCTGGCGCGGCCTGCAGTTGCGCGACGCCATCGAGCGCTACATCGCCGCCAGCCCGCCGGGCACACCGGGCCTGCCGACCTCGTTGCAGGACCTGCTGGATGACCGCCGGCAGGCCGTGCCCCGGCACTGGCTGCGCCAGATCTACATCGACCCCTGCACCGGCGCTGCTGACTGGGTGCTGCTGCGCCACCCCCAGGGCGGCATCCAGGGCGTGGCCAGCCGCTCGACGCGGCCGGCCCTGCGCCGCCATGGCCTGCCGGCCGGCGTGACCGTCGTGGGCGCGGCCTTGCCGCGCGTCGGCGACTGGCAGTTCAAGACGGTCTACGAGCCGCCGCCGAAGACACGAACGACACCTAGCGCGAGGACCTCCCGATGAGTCCGAAACCACCCAACGAAGAGACCCTGCCGACGCACTGGCCGATGCTGAGCGACAAGCACTCCGATGCCATCGTGCGCGTCGTCGAGGCCGCACCGGCGGTGCGGCGCCGCTACCAGTATTTCGTGTGGACGCAGAGCCAGTTGCAGACGCTGCTGCCGCATCAGATCCTGATCTGTGGCGCCTATCTGCGGCAGCGGCGCGACCTCGTGTTCGAGGCCTTCCACAGCATCGTGCTGCCGCCTGAGCTGCTGGATCTGCTCACCGACACGCAGGGCCCGCTGCTGCGCTCGCTGCTGGCGGCCTGGGTGGAAGGGCGCGGCCAGCCGCTGCTGGTGGTGCCGGCGCGTCTAGCGGGTTCGGGCCTGGCCGATGCGGTGGCCGTGCTGCAGGCCAGCCACATCGAAAGCCTGCTGCTGCACGGCGTCGCACGGCCGCAGCGCCCGGCCGAGATCGAGAGCTTCTTCATCTTCGCCAGCCCGGCCGTCATGGCGGCGCAACCCGCCCTGACGCACATCGAGCTGCTGCTGCCACATCTGCACTGGAGCTGGCAGCGCGTGATGGCGACCGAACGAGAACTGGCGCAGCCCGCGACCGCGCCGAAGGCCGTGCCCCGCACCCCGGGCGCGGTGACGGCGCGGCGCATCACCGAGCGTGAGCGCCAGGTCCTGCTGTGGGTGCGCGAAGGCAAGAGCAACCAGGAGATCGGCGAGGCGCTGGGCATCAGCCAGCTGACGGTGAAGAACCATGTGCAGAAGATCCTGCGCAAGCTGGAGTGCAGCAACCGCGCCCAGGCCGTGGCCGAGGCCATGTCGCTGGGCCTCTTGCCGACGGCCGCCAGCCGCTGAGCCGTTCGGCACAGGGGGTCTCGCCTGTGCCATGTGAGCGTCATGCACCGCGGGCCCAATGCAGACGACGGCGACGCCGGCAGCCGCGCCGCCTTTCACCCGACCGCCGCGTTGGATGTCCCGAGAGCCTTTCCCGATGTACACCACTTCCAGCTGCCCCGTCCCCGCGGCGCTGCCGAGCGCAGACCGCAGCGTCGGCGACACCATGCGCTTCGGTCCCTTCCCCATCACCGAGACGCAGAGCTTCCCGCCTCCTGCCCAGGCGCAGTGCTGGGTCTACGTGACCCTCAACGCCGAGGTCGCACTGACCTTGCCCCAGAACCCCGCGCTGCAGGCGCTGCTGCACTCGGCGCGCGCGCGGGTCAGCGTCGACGGGCAGTGGATCTGGTGGGCGCTGCGCCGCAAGTACGCCGGCCGCGCTCTGGCCAAGCTGTCGGGGTCGGATCTGATCCACGCGCTGGCTGCGCACTGCGCCGGCGAAGGCCGGCGCCTGTTCCTGCTGGGTGCCAGCGCCAGCTCCAATGCACAGGCCGTGCAGTCCCTGCGCCAGCAATGGCCGGGGCTGGCCGTCGACGGTCTGGCGATGCCGCACTTCCAGACCGGGCAGGCCAGCGAGCGCGAGGCGCAGACGCAGGCCCTGGCCGCGCTGCAGGCCCATCGGCCCGACTACGTGGTGCTGGGGCTCGGCCCAGCCAAGCAGCACCGTTTTGCCTGGCAACTGGCAGGCGAGCTCGACGGCCTGACAGCCGGTGTGCTGTGTTTCGGCGGTGCCATCGACATGGCCAGCGGGCAGGTCGCCCGCGCACCACGCGCCTGGCAGCAGGTGGGGCTGGAGGGGCTGTATCGCGTGCTGCAGCAGCCGTCCCGCATCTGGCGCCTGTTCGGCGTGCTGCGCATCCTGCCGCTGCTGGCGCTGGGCAGGTTCTGAGGCGCTGCGTCTGAAAGGCGGGCCCTGGGTGAAGGCTCTGGTGCGCGGCGCCTTGCGCCGCTGCGGCATCGACGTGGTGCGCTACCGGCCGCCGGGCGACGACGCGACGCTGCCGCGCGACGCCGACGCGGCCGACCGCGAGGTCCTGCGCCGCATTGCCGGCCTGACCATGACCAGCCCGGCGCGCCAGCTGTGCCTGATCCAGGCGCTGCGGCACCTGGCCCGCCAGCGCGTCGAGGGCTGCATCGTGGAGTGCGGCGTGTGGCGCGGCGGCAGCAGCATGGCCGCGGCGCTGACGCTGCTGCAGGAGGGTGACGCCACGCGTGAGCTCTTCCTCTACGACACCTTCGACGGCATGACGGCGCCGACGGCCCTGGACCTCATGCCCGACGGCACCACCGCCCAGCAGCGCATGGCCCGCGACCCACAACGCCAGGGCGAGATCTGGGCCGTGGCCGGTGAAGCCGATGTGCGGCAGCACATGCAGTCCACGGGCTACCCCGCAGCGCGCGTGCACCTGGTCAGGGGCGCGGTCGAAGACACCTTGCCCGGTCAGGCGCCCGAAGGGCCGATCGCGCTGCTGCGCTTGGACACCGACTGGTACGCCTCGACGCGGCACGAGCTCGAACAGCTCTACCCGCGGCTGTGCCGCGGCGGCGTGCTCATCATCGACGACTACGGCGACTGGCAGGGCGCGCGCCAGGCCGTGGACGAGTACTTCGCCGGCAGCGGCTGCTACCTGCACCGCATCGACGACACCGGCCGCCTGATCGTCAAGACCTGATCACGGACTGGTGGCCACCGCCACGATGTTCAGGGCGCACAGGCGGTCTGCCGACAGGCGCTGCAGCAGCGGCGTCAGCGCGTTGATCAGCCACTGCAGCGGTCGCGCCCAGCGCGGCAGCAGGTGGATCGCCGACACCGCCACCTGGGTGAGCGTGCCGCTGTCCGGGCGTACCGTCACGGCCTGCAGGCCGTGGCTGCGCAACAGGTGCGCCATGCCATGCGGCGTGAAGCGGAAGTAGTCGTGCGGCTGCTCGTGCAGCGGCCAGTAGAAGGGACCGCTCAGCACGAGGGTGCCGCCCGGCTTGAGCAGGCGCGCGCACTCGGCCAGCAGGCGCGGCGGGTCGGTCACGTGTTCGATGACCTGGCTGCAGAAGACGAGGTCGGCGCAGGCACTGGCCAAGGGCAGTTGCAGCACGTCGGCGATGAGATCCGGCGTGGCGTCATCGCCGCTGCGGTCGACGCCGATCAGCCGCGTGCCCGCGAAGAGATCGGCATACGGCTGCGCACCGCAGCCGAGGTCGATGACCACGAGATCGGCGCGCTGCCGTCCCGCGAGCGCGCACGCCACGGCCTGCTCGATGGCCGGCCACAGGGCGCGCTGACTCAGGTAGTCGCGCGACCACAGGCTCAGCCTTCGCCGGCGCAGCCTGGCCATCAGCGGGGCGCCCGCCGTGCGGCGCGCAGGCATTGCGCCAGCGCCTCGCGGTAGAGCTCCACGCGCAGCGTGGCCCAGGCCTGCACGGCCAGGGCCGAGCCCGGACCCGTCGGCACGCTGGTGCACAGCCTGGCGAAGGCGCCCGGCCGGTCGGCCGTGTGCACCTGTGGCGGCAGCCCCGGGCCCAGGCCGCGCAAGGCATGCGTGGTGGCCACCACCGGCCGCGACGAGGCAATCGCCTCGATCGCCTTTTCGTGCACGCCGGAGCCGCCCAGCGATGGGATGGCGACGACATCCACACTGTCATAGAAGCTGCGCGTGTCGTCGACCCGGCCGAGCGATCGCACGCGTGGCGGCAGGTCCTGCTGCGCCAGGCCCGAGCCCGCCAGCACCAGCGTGCAGTGCTGCGGCAGGCGCGGCAAGACGTGGTCGAGCATCCAGCGCAGCGCGGCCTGGTTCGGACCCCAGGTCCAGGTGCCCAGCATGCCGATGCGGCGCCCCGGCGCCGCCGGCACCGGCGCCGGCTGCGGCGTGCTCAGCGGGTAGCCGGGCAGCACCCGCACGGGAGCGCGGGCTCCGCACTGCTCGGCCAACTCGCGCAGCGCGCTGGCGTCGCTCTCGCTGAGACAGGCCACGGCCGCGGCGTGGCGCAGCGCCGCCACTTCCAGCCGACGCAACAAGCGGAACTCACGCCGGAAGACGGCTGCTGCCAGGTGCTGGCCGGCTTCCGCCGCGTGCTGGGCGCGCTCGGCGTAGCCGTCCGATTCCAGGTTGTGCATGACCAGCAGCATCGGTGCCTGGCGCGCCGGAGCCCTGGCCAGCCACGCATACGGCTGCAGGTGGTCGACGACGAGCAGGTCTGGCGCCGGTGCAGCAGCCAGCAGTGCCTGCACCTGCGCAGGCACGCCCCCGGCTGACAGGCGCTGCACGGTCGAGGCCTGGCCGCTGGCCAGTGCCGCCAGCAGGCTCGCCAGCCGGCGGCTGCGCGGCATGGCGTCGAAGGGCTGCACGGCCGCACCGACGGACTCATGGCGCAGCGTGGACAACCACGATCCGGGTGCCGCGCCGCGGCCGATCACCCGGATCTCGTGGCCGGCCTGCAGCAGTTCGCCGATCAGCCGGGCGCTGCACATCTCGCCGCCGTTGCGCGGTGCATCGAAGAGCTGGGTGGTGACGAAGGTGGTCTTCACCGCGCGCCACTGGACGGATGCAGGTAGAGCGCCAGCACGGTGAAGCCGAGTGCGTTGCCGCCGACACCCAGGCTGGACGCCGAGAACAGGTAGGTGACCATCCAGAACAGCAGCCAGGCGGCGATCCAGGGCGCACCGGGGTCGCGGCGCGCGGCGCCAGTGGCCAGCACGTCGCGCGCCAGCGCGCGCACCCACAGCAGCGACAGCAGCGCCGCCACGCCCACCTGCGCGATGACGTTGCCCAGACCGCTTTCTTCGCCGATCTCGGCGCCGGCATCGGAGAAGTTGCCGGCAGCGCCGATGCCTTCACCGAACCAGCGGCCCTGCGCCAGGTACTCCAGCGCCGTGGCCAGCCCGGCGACATGCTCCAGCGGGCCGTCGAGGTGAAAGCGCGACGCCGCGATGGCCAGCGCGCCGGCCAGCAGCGCCAGCCACAGCAGGTGCCGCGGCGAGAACACGCCCAGCACGCGCCAGGCCACCAGCACCGCCAGGAAGATGGCATAACCCTTGGACAGCGTGGCCAGCCCACAGGCCAGTGCCAGCACGATGAGGGTGACGGCACGATGGCCGCGCGCCTGCCGCGCCAGCGCCAGCACCAGCAGCACCGCCATGCCGGCGGCCAGTGTGGTGGGTTCCAGGTAGGTGGAGATGACGCGCCGCATGGGCGCACCGGTCCAGGCTTCGAGGTCGGTGCTGAAGAAGCGGCCGCTCTCGGCATACGGCAGGTGCCCGAAGCGGTCGAAGTTGTTGGCCGCCGTGTAGGCCTCGATGTCCAGCACATCGGTCCACAGCGTTTCAGGGGCCATGCGCTCGACGAGGCCGAAGCCGGCCACGACGGCGCAGCTGGCCACGACCAGCACAAACAGCTGGTCGATCTGCCGCGGCGTCCACGGGATGATGAGCAGCGCCACGAAGAGCAGCGGCACCAGCACCAGCCGGCGCAGGTTCAGCGCCGTGAGCAGCAGGCCGCTGGCGGTCAGCAGCGCCAGCAGGCTGTAGACGACCACGATCAGCAAGGCCCAGCGGGCGCTTGCCGGCAGCGCGCGCAGCCTGGCCTGGGCCGGCCACGCCACGAGCGCGAAGGCCATCAGCGCGATCACCGCGAAGTCGCGCACGATGCCGTTCCAGGCCCAGTCGTCGTCGCCGCTGAGGCGGAATCCGATGAGGCCGACCATGGGCCCGAACTGCAGCGCCAGCACCAGGAAGGCCAGGGCGGCGAAAGCCAGGCCGGGTGTGTGCGGAGGCTGCATCTGCGCCGCCGCGGGTGCCGCGGGCATCAACATGGCGCAATGCCTGCGCCTTCGCCTGCGCCTTCGCCCGCGCCACGCAGCGCCTGCACCACCTGCCGCAAGGCCGTGCGGTAGCTTGCTGCGTTGCAGAGCGTGGCCATACGGGCCTGCGCGTGCGCCACGGCTCCTTGGCGCGCTGGCTCGGAGCGCAGGCTGTCGAGGGCGCGGCGCAGACCGGCTGCGTCGCCGAAGTCGAACAGCGCGCCAGCGGGCAGCAGATCCTGCAGGCCGCTGCTGCGGCTGGCCACCACCGGGCAGCCCCAGGCGCTGGCCTCCAGCGCCACCAGCGGCAGGCCTTCGAAGCGCGAGCACAACAGCAGCACGTCACAGGCGGCCAGGGCCTGGCCGATGGGTGCGTGCGCGCTGACCTCGACATGCTCGCCGCCGAGCGCCGCCGCAAGCGCGCGCAGCATGCCCTCCGCAGGCCCGCGGCCCTGGAAGCGCCAGTGGCATTGGCGGGCCCATGCCGGGTCGGCGCGCAGCGTCGCGACCAGCCAGTCCAGGCCCTTCTGATGGGCCTCGAAGCGGCCGACATAGGCCACGCGCAGGCGCGCGTCGCGAGCGCGCGGCGGGCCGGGCGGCTGCAACGTCGGCGGCGCCAGACGGGCCTGGTTGGGCAGCGCCAGCACCGGGGCCGTGATGCGCCATGAAGCGCGCAGCAGCGCCATCTGGCGGGCGTCCAGCGTGATCCAGGCGCTGACCCGGCGCAGCCACGGTGCCAGCAGCGCGTCACGCCAGCGGCCAGCGCGGTAGCCCATGTGCACGGCCGTGTGGGCCATCGGCACGTAGACCCAGAGCCGGCCGCGCCGCAGCACCGCGGCGGCGAGCAGCCAGGCGTCGACATGCAGCACGCCGGGGGCCAGCAGCACAGGCCGGGCGCCGGGGCCGCCGAGCAGCGCGCGCAGCAAGGCCCAGCGGGGCCAGCGCGGCGGCGCGGGCTGCAACCAGCGCGCGAGGCCGGCGTCGGTGCAGGCACGGACGAGCGCGGGGCTGGCGGTCACGATGAGTGGCCGCAGGCCGCAGTCGCGCACGGCATCGGCCAGCCAGCCGAACAGCGCCACCTCGTGGCCGCCGGGCTGGCGCGGCGTGAGCAGCACGCAGACGTCGAAGGGGCCGGCCTCGTCGGGGCGGCTCGTGGCGGCGTCCATCAGGGTGCCGGCCGTGTGCGTCCGCCTTCACGTCCGCCTTCACGCCCGCCTTCGCGCAGGCCACGCGCCCACTGTCTGACCGAGCTTTCCGCCCACCAGCACAGCGGCAGCAGCAGCGTGGCTGGCGCCAGCGCCGCGGGCTGCACCTGCACCCACCACGCCAGGCACAGCGCTGCTGCCAGCGAAGGACGCACCAGCAGAGCCCAGGCCACAGCGCCCAGCCGCGGCCACGGCGCGACGCCCGGCGCTGCCGCGGTGACGAAGATGAG
>JANNFE010000058.1:0-5353 GCA_031379415.1 Betaproteobacteria bacterium
GCTGCCCAACTGCCTGGGGCCGTTGATCGTCAACGCCACGCTGTCCTTCTCGTCCGCGATCCTGGAGACCGCCGCTTTGGGCTTCCTGGGCCTGGGCGTGCAGCCGCCGCTGCCTGAGTGGGGCAGCATGCTCAGCGCGGCACGCGACTACATCGAACGCGCGCCGTGGGTGGTGACGATGCCGGGGCTGACCATCCTGGTCACGGTGCTGGCCATCAACCTGATGGGCGACGGCCTGCGCGACGCGCTCGATCCCAAGCTGCGCTCCGCGTCATGAGCCTGCTCGAAATCCGCAATCTGCGCGTGACCTTCGGCGGCTTCACGGCGGTGGACGGCGTGGACCTCGACGTGGCCGAAGGCGAACTGCTGGGCATCGTCGGCGAATCGGGTTCGGGCAAGAGTGTGGCCATGCTGGCGCTGATGGGGCTCATCGACGCCCCCGGCGTGGTCAGTGCCGACGCGTTGCGCTTCGCCGGCCACGACCTGCTGACGATGAGCGCGGCGCAGCGCCGCCGCATCGTCGGCAAGGACATCGCGATGGTGTTCCAGGACGCGCTGAACAGCCTGAATCCCAGCCACACCGTGGGTGACCAGGTGCGCGAGGTGCTGCGCGTGCATCGGGGCCTGCACGGTGCGGCACTCGAAGCCCGGGTGCTGGAGCTCTTCGAACGGGTGGAGATACCGGCGCCGAAGTCGCGGCTGGCGAACTATCCGCACCAGCTCAGCGGCGGCATGAACCAGCGCGTGATGATCGCCATGGCCATTGCGTGCCAGCCGCGCCTGCTGATTGCCGACGAGCCGACCACGGCGCTGGATGTCACCATCCAGGCCCAGGTGATGGACCTGCTGGCGCGGCTGCAGCGCGAGCAAGCATTGAGCCTGGTGCTCATCACGCACGACCTGGCGGTCGTCTCCGAGATGGCTGAACTCTGCAAACACAGCGTGGCCGTGATGTATGCCGGGCAGGTGGTGGAAACGGCGCCGGTCGACATCCTCTTCGACCAGCCGCGCCACCCTTACACCGCGGCCCTGCTGGCCGCGCTGCCCGAACACAACCTGGGCGCCCGGCGGCTGCAGGCGCTGCCTGGCATCGTGCCCGGCAAGGACGACCGGCCCGCCGGCTGCCTGCTGGCACCGCGCTGCAGCCGCGTGCAGGAACGCTGCCGCGTCGAGCGGCCGGCGCTGGTCGATGGGGTGCGCTGCTTCTACCCGCTGGGCGCGACATGAGCGATGCCGTGATGCGCGCCGAAGACCTGGCCCGGCACTACCGCGTCAGCCGCGGCTTCCTGCGCGGCCACGCCACTTTGAAGGCGCTCGACGGCGTGAGCTTCATGCTGCAGGCCGGCCGCACGCTGGCGGTGGTGGGCGAGTCGGGCTGCGGCAAGAGCACGCTGGCCCGCCAGCTCACGCTGATCGAGCCGCCGACGCGCGGCGCGCTCTTCATCGACCGCCACGACGCCGCCACCGCCGATGCACCGACGCTGGCGAAACTGCGCCAGCGCGTGCAGATGGTGTTCCAGAATCCCTATGCATCGCTGAACCCGCGCAAGACCATCGCCCGTACGCTCGCCGAACCGCTGGCCATCAACACGACGCTGGGCAAGCCCGAGCGCCGCGAGCGTGTGCTGCAGATGCTGCAACGCGTGGGCCTGCGGCCCGAACATGCCGAGCGCTACCCGCACATGTTCAGCGGCGGCCAGCGCCAGCGCGTGGCCGTGGCGCGCGCCATGATGCTGGGCCCCGCGGTGGTGGTGGCCGACGAGCCCACGTCGGCGCTGGACGTCAGCATCCAGGCGCAGATCCTCAACCTCTTCATGGACCTGCAGGAGGCCACGGCCACCGCCTACGTCTTCATCAGCCACAACCTGGCGGTGGTGGAACACGTGGCGCACGAGGTGATGGTGATGTACCTCGGCCGCGCCGTCGAACAGGGCCCCAAGGCCCAGGTGCTGGGCACGCCGCTGCACCCCTATACGCAGGCGCTGCTGTCAGCCGTGCCGACGCTCAAGCGCAGCCAGCGCAGGACGCGCCTGCCGCTGGTGGGCGAGATGCCCAGCCCGCTGTCGCCGCCGAATGGCTGCGCCTTCCACACGCGCTGCCCGCTGGTGCAGGCGCGCTGCCGGGAAGAGCTGCCGCTGCTGCGCGACGTGAGCGGGCGGCAGGTGGCCTGCCATGTGGTGGCGGGTGGCTGAGGCCGGGTGCAGGCACCACAGCCAGTGACAATCTGCGCACGCCCACCCTGTACTGGCTCAACCGCGACGCCGCCTTCCGCACTGCCGACCAGGTGCCCTAGCGCCTGCTGGAACCGGTGTCCACGCACGGCACCGGCGACGCCGCCAACCTGCTGGTGCAGGGCGACAACCCGCAGGCGCTGAAGGCGCTGCTGCCGCTGTACCGCGGCCAGGTGAAGTGCACCTTCATCGACCCGCCCTGCAACACCAAGAGTGCCTTCGAGCACTACGACGACAACGAGGGGCACGACCTCAAGGTGTTGATGGCTGGCCTCGATCCCCAAGGCGAAGACTCGCTGCGCGGGTGACAGGCTCCAGGATCGGGTCGATCAACGCGCAGTTCCATTGCCGGCCTGGGCCTGCTGCCTTACGGCCTGAGCCAGGCGCCGGCCAAGATGCGGCCATGCACTCGACATCAGGCCGAGCATCCGGCCAATTTAGTCAACTAATCACTGCTACTTGCCTGCAAGCCTCAGTTCGGCGAACACTACCTAACCAATCATATTGGGGGTAAGAACGCACGTCTTCGGTGCTACAGCCTTGCCTTGCACAGACCGCAGCGCGGTGGGGGAGACATGAGGGAGTCTTGGCAGCAAGGCCGACTGACGTGGCGTCATCTCCTGATAGCCGTCATCGTGGTGGTCATGCCGCTGCTGGCCGCCGGTCAATGGTCGCCCGCGGTACAGAAGGGCCTGGCATGGCTTTCCGACCGCCTGCAGACCGCGGGCCTGTTCGGCGATGTGCCCTCTGTTGCCACCACACTCCAGGCGCGCTCGGAAGCTATGGCAAGCTTCGACGAGCAGACGAGCGACTTCGCCGGGACACCGAGCCGCATCCAGGTCTTCGGCTACGACGCCAATGCGCGGCTGACGAGCGAGAAGGAATACAAGCAGGCGGACATCGTCGCCTTCCTGGTCAGCGCGGCGGCGCCGGCGACCAAGGCTACGAGCTACGGGTATGACGACGTGGGCAACCGCAGCACGAAGACGGTGCTTGCCGCAGCCGGCACTGAGAGCACCGCCTACGCCTACGACAGCAACGACCGGCTCACGACGGAGACACTGAGCACGGCTACCGGCAGCACCGTCACAACCGCCTACACCTGGGACGGCAACGGCAACATGGCCTCCAAGGTCAGCCCGAGCGAGTACACGGGCTATGTCTTCGATGCGGACAACCGGTTGATCGAGGTGCGCCGTGGGGCCAACCAGGCCAGCGCGCAGACCGTCGCGCGGTATGGCTATGACGCCGACGGGCAGCGGGTCCGCAAGACCACCCAAGCAGACGGCAGCACCACGCACTTCCTGATTGATCCGACGACCACCTGGCCACAGGTTGTGCTGGAAGAGGCCAGTTCAGGCACGAGCAGCCAAAGTACGGCGTACACCTGGGGGCAGGAGCTCAGGCAGCAGGCCCGGGGCAGCGCCACGATGGCCCCGACCGAGACGCTGATCCCCGTGCAAGGGCACCTAGGCACAACCATCGCAGCCCTTGACGCCGGCGGCAACGCTGTGGAACGCTACGAGGCCACGGCTTTTGGTGAACTGGGCAACCAGAGCCCGAAGGCTAGGCATCAATACACTGGGGAATACTGGGAGCCTGAGACAGGGATGACGTACCTGCGGGCACGTTGGTACGAGCCGAGCACGGCGCGGCTGCCAAGTGTGGATCCGGCATTGGGAACGACGACGGATGCGCGCAGCCTGAATCGATACAACTATGCCAATGGGGAGCCCATCACTAAAGTCGACCCGAGCGGGTCTCTGGCAGCGGCCGAGGTCGGAGTGAGCTTGAACATCAGTACTATCAACGCGTCTGCCGCGGTGGTTAGCATAAGTGCTGCGGCATTCCTCTATCCGCATCTTGAGAGCGCCGCACAGCCAACTGTTTGGGCCGCAATCGTTGCTGCCAAATTGGGCGGGGACCTTCCCCCACTGGTGCACATCAAGATGAAAGAAGCCGAAGACAAGGCCGCCAGCAAGAGCCACAAGGGTCCTGAGCGGCATCACACTGTTCCGACGTACTTGTGCGGACACAAAGACCAAGGCAGAGCGCTGGTCACGTATGCCGAACACTCAGTATTGCACGCAGGTCTTTCCGCGGTTGAAGTCGAAATCAGCGCGGTTGGCGAAAAAGCAGCGGATTTCCTCAGAGTTCCGCTCGGGCGGAGGACAAAGAACGTTGTCCGAACACTGGGCTAGAGCCAAATTGGCAGAGCGGCTATCGGGTCCGCAATTGGAGCCTTCTATGTCGGAACCCCTGCGGGTATGTTCGGTGGTGGTTCAGTAATCAGTGTATTCAACGCGGAGCATCCGCCGTTCGTTTTCTGGAAGACCTCCTGCCGATGAATCCCTCGCACTTAGTTTTCGCACTCGACGGCAAACACAGATGCAGACTAGCTGTCACCAGTTGACCCTGGAGACACTTGCCTCCGCGCGGTGGGCCAGTTTCTCCGCCGGGTTTCGGTCAGGCACAGCGGCAGTTCTGTTCGCGGAACTGCCGACCTCCGACGATCTCGTGTTTGCGGTGCTACTTTCTCCTTTGGACAAAGTTTTTTGGGCTGCTCCATTGAGCCGGACTGTCAACCGGTTTTTCCGTGAAGCTGTCGACTTCAGCGCTACTTTCCAAGCTCAGAAGAGGCGGGTGGCTGGTGAGGTGCGAAAGCTGTTGCGCCATACGCCAGCAGGTGATTTGTTGGCACTATGGGATCTACAGGACCGATTTGGTGTCGCTCCAAAGGTCAAGGCAGCAGTTGGCACTGAGGTGCAGATTCGCAGGGCGATTGCAGGAGTAATACTCCGCGCTGATCTTCAAGCGTTTAGATCGCAGGTTGATGCGGAAGTGAATTGCTTTGGAGACTATGCGATGCTCGGCTTGGATGACAGGTTCTCGGCATTAGGGCAACCGGAGCCGCGCAGCATTCAGGCACATTTCTTCGGACAGGTAGGGTCAATTGGATGGGATGTCTCTACCGAGTCATACCGGCTCTATGCCGTTTCGTGTGGAACGCGAGGGCGTCATCTGACGGCCGCGGCGGCGCTGAACGGGTGAGCGGGCAGGTTCTTCAGGCGTGACAGGCGCAGGTAGGCGATGGCGATGAAGTTCTTGGCCGTGCGGTATCC
>JANNFE010000065.1:0-2000 GCA_031379415.1 Betaproteobacteria bacterium
TGCACGGCGTGCGGCTGGCTGTCACCGACAATGGCCCGGGTTTTGCGGAGAAGGTGCTCAAGCGAGCGCTGGAGCCCTACGTCACGACGAAGGTCAAGGGTACGGGCCTCGGCTTGGCGGTGGTCAAGAAGATTGTAGACGAGCATGGCGCACGTTTGCGGCTTGTCAATCTGCACGAGGGCGACGATCCGGAGGGCCGGATTGTCGGCGCCCGTGTTTCGATATCATTTTCAAACTTCGCGTCTGCGCAGGTGGCCGATTCGGCGGCGCCTGCAGCTTCTGGCAGACGCCCCGAGGCCACCGGCGACACAACGCGGGTGCATTGAGCAGGCATGGCAACCATATTGGTCGTAGACGACGAACTGGGCATCCGGGCCCTGTTGTCGGAGATCCTGGGTGACGAGGGGCACACGGTCGAACTGGCCGAGAACGCCGCGCAGGCGCGCCAGGTGCGCGACAGCCTGAGGCCTGACCTCGTGCTGCTCGACATCTGGATGCCCGATGTCGATGGCATCACGCTGCTGAAAGAATGGGGTGCCGCCAGCCAGCTGACGATGCCGGTGATCATGATGAGCGGCCACGGCACCATTGACACAGCGGTGGAAGCCACCCGTTACGGTGCGATTGCCTTCCTGGAAAAACCCATCACCTTGCAGAAGCTGCTGCGTGCGGTCGAACAGGCACTGGCAAAGCCTGCGCCCCGGGGTGTGGCGGCATCGCTGGCGCCAGGGTCGGCGCCTCAGCCGGTGCCATTGGCGCTCGGCGGCGGCGATGCCTACATCACCGATGCGCGCGCCCTGCAGGCAATCCCTGTGGCTGAACCAACGCTGCCCCAGGGGCCGCAGGCAGTGCAGAATTTCGAGCTCGATCGCCCGCTGCGTGAGGCGCGTGACGCCTTCGAGAAGAGCTATTTCGAGTTCCACCTGGCGAAGGAAAACGGCTCGATGACGCGCGTGGCCGAGAAGACCGGGCTGGAGCGCACGCACCTGTACCGCAAGCTCAAGCAGCTGGGCGTGGACCTGACGCGCAACAAGCGCGGGCTGTCCTAGGCCCCAGGGCACCGCCGCTATACTGCGCGGCTCTCTTGGCCTGGTAGCTCAGTTGGTAGAGCAGCGGATTGAAAATCCGCGTGTCGGTGGTTCGATTCCGCCCCAGGCCACCAAGTCATTCGGTCCCGCGTAGCGAGAACCGACAACAAGCCCCAAGCAGTTATGCGCTGGGGCTTTTTTGTTGCCCGCCATCCAGCACCGGTTCACCTGGAGATATCCAAACGGATATATTCGGCAGCATGAAGCCGCTGTCCTTTCTGGGCGACTCGCTCAAAGCGTTGCGCGCCTTCCCGGACGCGGCGCGTCAGGATGCAGGCTTCCAGCTCAGGCGCGTGCAGGCTGGCCAGCAGCCTGATGACTTCAAGCCGATGCCGAGCATCGGGCCGGGCGTGGAAGAGTTGCGGGTGTGGTGCGAGGAAGGCACTTTCCGCGTGGTGTACCTCGCGCGCTTGGCCGAAGCGGTGTACGTGCTGCATGCCTTCCGCAAGAAGACCCAGGTCACCCCGAAGGCCGATATCGAGCTGGCGGCGCGCCGCTTGCGCGAGTTGATGAGGAACCGACCATGAAGACCCCCGAAGTCCAGACCTTCGCCGACGCCTTCGACGCTCTAGCCGACACCCCGGACGAAGCTGCGAACCTGCGCGCGCGAGCCGAGCTGATCGACGCCTTGTCGGCGCTGGTCTATGCCGAGGGATGGACCCAGGCCGAAGCTGCGCGCCGCTGCGCCGTGACCCAGCCCCGCATGAATGACTTGATGCGCGGCCGGATCAGCCGCTTTTCGCTGGATGCCCTGGTGAACATGGCCACCAGCGCCGGCCAGCGCGTGCGGCTTGAATTGGTGCCGCCGCCCGCGCCTCGCCGCCGTGCCAGCGCGGCCGGGGCCAAAGCGACAGCCTGAAAGACCCGGCTGGCGGGGACGCCGCCGCCGGCAGGATCGGATATATATATATA
>JANNFE010000102.1:0-32704 GCA_031379415.1 Betaproteobacteria bacterium
CGGCCACCAGCATGCTCGGCACCGACACCCCGGCAGACCGCATGCCGCTCGTGCTGGCAGTGCTGGCCCTGGTGCCCGCCGCCTGGCTGCTGCCGAACCACTATCCGCCCTGGTTGTCGTCGTGGTCGGAGTGCTGGGCGCTGGCCCTCCTGCTCCTGGCAGCCATGCTGCAGGGCCGCAAGGCCACGCTCACCACGCCCTGGCTCGCGGCGCTGGTTGTCGCGCTGGCCAGCGTGGCGGCGCAGGCCGCGTTGGGCACGATCTACTTTGGCGGCGATGCCCTGATGGCCGCCATCTACCTGGGGGCCTTCGGCGTGGCATTGCTGCTCGGCAGCACCCTGCCGGGCCATCGTGCCGGCCGCAGCGGCTCGGGCGTCGACCACTTGGCTGCCGGCATCGCCCTGGCAGCGGGGGTGTCGGTGGCCGTGGCGCTGGTGCAGTGGACTGGCGCGTTTTCACTCGGCATCTATGGCGCGGACCTGCCGAAGGGCAGCCGTCCGTTCGGCAACGTCGGTCAGCCCAACCACCTGTGCACGCTGGCCTTCATGGGGCTGGTAAGCCTGGCGGTGCTGCACGAGAACCAGCGCGTGGGCCGCGCGGTGTGGTGGCTGGGGGCGGGTTTCCTCATGCTCGGCATGGTGATGAGCGGCTCGCGCACCGGCTGGCTGCAGATGGCCCTGCTGCCGCCGCTGCTGGCCTTCCTGCAGCGGCGCGGAGCGACGGCACGCTTGCGCTGGCCGCAGGCCCTCGGCTTGTCGCTGGCGTTTGCCCTGGCCACGGCCTTGTGGCCGGCGATCAACGAAGCGGTGCAGCTGGCGGGGCAGCGCGCTGCCGAGGGCCAGGTCAGCGATGGTGGCCGCCTGCCGCTGTGGCTGGCCTTGACCGACGCCATCGGCCGCCAGCCGCTCTGGGGTTACGGCTGGCAGCAGGTCATCCTGGCCCAGCAGGCGGTGGCGCTGGATCACCCACCGGTGCTGCGGCACTTCGACCACGCCCACAACATCGTGATGGACCTGCTGCTGTGGGCCGGCATCCCGATCGGGGGCGCCATCGTGCTGCTCTGCGGCTGGGGCTTGGTGCGGCAGGCGCGGGCCATCGCTGACACGCGCGCGGCCTGGCTGTACGTCGGCGTGATCGGCCTGCTCGTGCATGGCCTGCTGGAACTGCCACTGGAGTACGCCTACTTCCTGCTGCCTGCCGGCTTGATGCTGGGCGCCGTGCAAGCCATGTCGCCACCTGCAGGTCGGCTCTGGACGGCGCCGCGCCTGGCCTTGCCGGTGCTGGGTGTGCTGGGCCTGCTGCTGCTGCTGGCCATCGCCACCGAGTACCTGCGCGCCGAGCAGAGCTACCGCGTCCTGCGTTTCGAAATGGCGCGCATCGGCAGCAGTCGCATCGATTCGACGACTCCCGATCTGCCCTTGTTGACCCAGATCCGCGCCTTCCAGCAACTGGCCCGGACCGAGCCACGCACGGGCATGCAAGCAGCCGAGGTGCTGGCCGTGCAACGCGCCGCCATGCGCTATCCCTATCCTTCGGCCATGTTCCGCCACGCCCTGGTGGCGGCCCTCAATGGCGACCCCGCCACCGCGCGCCTGACGTTGGCGCGCTTGTGCAGCATCCATCCGAAGAAGCACTGCGACGAGATGCGCGAAGGCTGGCGCGAAGAACAGGCGCGCCACCCGGCGCTGGCGGCCATCGCGCCGCCCTGAAGGCCTGGCGGGACCACACCAGCGCGGTGGCATCATCCGCGCCGGCCTCGCCCCGAGGCCGGAGCCCCACCGCCGGATGTCACCCGCCCCTTTCGACGCGCGACCCTGGGTCGCCGCGCTCGCTGCCGCCCTGCCTTCGCTGCTGGCCTACAACGAGTCGCCGTCGCCCACCTTCCTGAACCAGGCCCTGGCCTTTGCACTGTGGGCCGGCTTCGTGCTGGCCACGGCACCGGCCTGGTCGTGGCGCGGTTCGGTCGCGCTGCAGACGGCGCTGGGCCTCGTGATCGTGGCGGTGGTCTGGTCCTGGGGGCCGGGCGCGCTGCCGGCGTCACTGGCGCTGCCGGCCATCGGTTCGCTGCTGGCCGCGGCGGTGATGGTGGCTGGTGCGGCAGGCGGGCGGGCGCGCGCCGATGCCGAAGGCCTGTTCGTCGCCTTCTGCTGGGGCTGGGTGGCGGCCGGCGCGTTCAACGTCTGGGTGGCGTTGATCCAGGTCTTCGCACCGGGCCTGACCGATGGCGCCTGGATCGCCACCTCGGGCTTTCCCGGCCGCGCCGTGGGCAACCTGCGCCAGCCCAACCACCTGAGCAGCCTCCTGCTCTGGCACTGCATCGCCGTGCTGACCTTGTTCGAAATGGGCCGGCTGCGCCGCGGTGCCGCCGCCCTGCTGGGTGGCCTGGGGGTGTTCGCGGTGGTGCTGACGGCGTCGCGCACGGGCCTGGTGAGCGTGCTGCTGCTGGCGCTGTGGGGGCTGCTCGACCGCCGCCTGTCGCGTCCGGCGCGCTGGCTGCTGGGCGCCGCGCCGCTGATCTACCTGCTGTCGTGGCTGGCCATGGCGCAATGGGCGGCGATCGGGCAGCACGCCTTCGGCGGCAGCGAGAGGCTGGCCGAGACCGACATCTCGAGTTCGCGCTTCGCCATCTGGCGCGACACGCTGGCGCTCATCCGGGCGCAGCCGTGGACGGGCGTGGGCTACGGCGAGTTCAACCTCGCCTGGACGCTCACGCCGTCGCCGCAACGGCCGGTGGCCTTCTTCGATCACACCCACAACCTGCCGCTGCAGTTGATGGTGGAGCTGGGCCTGCCGCTGGCCGCCGCGGTGTTGGGCTTGCTGGGCTGGGCGCTGTGGCGCGGCGCGCGCAAGGCCTGGGCGACGCCGGGCCACCTGGGCACGGCGCAGCGCAGCGCCATGGTCATGGTGGCCATGATCGGCCTGCACAGCCTGCTGGAGTACCCGCTGTGGTACAGCTATTTCCTGCTGCCGGCGGCCTGGGCCTGGGGTTTTGCGCTGCATGCCGATGCCGATGCCGAAGCGCCGCGCGCCGCGTCACCCTGGCTGTCTGGCGCGGCGCTGGCGGTGGTGGCAGCGGCGGCGCTGTCGGTGGTGGACTACCAGCGCGTGGTGCAGATCTTCGCGCCCAGCGCCAATGCCGCGCCGCTGGAGCAGCGCATCGCCACCGGCCAGCGCAGCTGGTTCTTCGCCCACCACGCCGACTACGCCGCCGTCACCTCGGGCGTGGCGCTGGCCGATCCACCGCATGCCTACGACCGTGCGCCGCACTACCTGCTCGACACGCGCCTGATGATGACCTGGGCGCGCGCGCTGGCCGCGCAGGGCCGGTTGGACGAAGCGCGCCACATCGCCGAACGCCTGCGTGAATTCAGGAAGGTCGATGCCGAGGACTTCTTCAAGCCCTGCCCCGACGCAGCTGGCGCACCCGCCGAGGGCCTGCCTTTCCAGTGCGAGTTGCCGCAACGTGTGCCTTCGTGGCGCGAGTTCGTCGCGCCCACGCCCTGACCGTCAGGTCGCCTGCCACGCCCCCGATTTGCCGCCACGCTTTTCCAGCACGCGGATGTCGGTCATGACCATGCCGCGGTCTGCGGCCTTGCACATGTCGTAGATGGTCAGCAGGCCCACCTGCACGGCGGTCAGGGCTTCCATCTCCACGCCGGTGCGGCCCAGCGTTTCCACCTGCGCGCTGACGTGCACGCAGCTGGCCGCGCGGTCGAGTTCGAAGTCGACCGCCACGCGCGTGATGGGCAGCGGGTGGCACAGCGGGATCAGCTCGGCGGTGCGCTTGGCGCCCTGGATGGCGGCGATGCGCGCGATGCCGATGACGTCGCCCTTCCTGGCCTGGCCGCTGGCGATGAGCTCGAAGGTGGCCGGCAACATGCGGATGCTGCCGCCGGCACGCGCCACGCGGTGCGTCTCTTCCTTGCCCGCCACGTCCACCATGTGGGCCTGGCCCTGGGCGTCGAAATGGGTCAGCGGTGTGATCGTCATGGCGGCTTCACGTTCAGCAACAAGGCGGTGTCATCATTGTCCTAGGGAACGCGAGCCGCCGTGCGCGCTCCAACGGCCTCATTCCCGCCTGCCTCCCGCCTGCCCCGCGTGCCAACACCTCATCGCGTGACCCCTGCAAGAACCTCCCCCTGGCGCCGCCTGCTGGCTGCGCTGCTGGCCGGCCTGATGGGCCTGGGCGCGCCGGCTTCCGCGCAGGTGCGGCTGCCCTCGCTGGGCGAATCGGCATCGTCCGACCTCAGCGTCGGCGCCGAGCGCCGCCTGGGCGAGCAGATCATGCGCGAAGCCCGGCGCGACCCCGTCTTCCTGGACGACCCGGTGCTGCTGGAGTACCTGCAGTCGATCTGGGCGCCGCTGCTCGCCACCGCGCGCCAGGTGGGCCAGATCGACGCCGACACCGATCAGGTCTTCGCCTGGGAAACCTTCCTCGTGCGCGACCGCAGCGTCAACGCCTTCGCGCTGCCGGGCGGATATGTCGGCGCGCACCTCGGGCTCATCGCGATCACCAACACGCGCGACCAGCTCGCGTCGGTGATGGCGCACGAACTCTCGCACGTCACGCAGCGGCACATCGCGCGCAGCATCGCGCCGCAGCAGCGCGCTTCGCTGCTGGCCATCGCGACGCTGCTGCTGGGCGTCATCGCGGCCTCGCGCACCAACAATGCCGACATCGCCAACGCCACCATCATGGGCGGCCAGGGCGCAGCCATCCAGAGCCAGCTGAACTTCTCGCGCGACATGGAACGCGAGGCCGACCGCATCGGCTTCGGCCTGCTCGCCGGTGCCGGCTTCGCGCCTTCGGGCATGGCGGCCATGTTCGACCGCATGGACGTGGCCACGCGCCTGAACGACAGCGGCGGCTTCCCCTACCTGCGCAGCCACCCGCTGACCGTGGACCGCATCAGCGAGGCGCGCAGCCGCACCCTGCTCAGCGACCCCAAGCCCAGCCTGCCCACGCTGCAGCACGCCATCATGCAGATGCGTGCCCGCGTGCTCATGGACGACGGCGCGCAGGCGCTGCAGCGGCTGAGCGGCAGCACCGCGTCCACGGTGCTGGCCGATCGCGTGGGGGCGTTGTATGGCGGCGCGCTGGCGGCTTCGCTGCTGAAGGACCATGCGCGCGCCGAGCGCCAGGTGGCGCTGGCGCTGCAGCTGACCGCTGGCGCCGCGCCGCGCGAACCGCAGGCCGAACGCGCGCTGCGCCTGCTGCAGGCCCAGGTGCTGCTGAACGCCGGTGACGCCGCGGGCTCGTGGCAGACCCTGGCGCTGATGGGCGACACGCCCGGCGAGCGCCCGCCGTTGCTGCAACGCGCGCAAGCCGCGCTGGCCCTGCAGCGCAGCACACCCGATGCCGCTGCCGCACCGCTGGTGAGCAGCACCGAACAGCTGCAGGTCTGGGTGTCAGAACACGCGCAGGACGCCACCGCCTGGGAGGCCCTGGCTGCCGCCTACGAAGCGCGCGGACAGCGCCTGCGCGCCATGCGCGCCGGCGCCGAAGTGCGTGCGGCTTTGGGTGACCTGAACGGCGCCATCGACCGCCTGCGCCAGGCCCAGGCCCTGGCGCGCACGCCGGCCGGGCAGGACTTCATCGAGGCCTCGGTCATCGACTCCCGCCTGCGCCTGTTCAGCAACCAGCGCCGCCAGCTGATTGCCGAGATGCGCGGCGACGACCGCGGCGGCAAGCCCCCGCCCGGCGACGAGGGCCGGCCGTAACGCGGCGCGCTCCGCACGCGCCAGAATGGCCGCGTGGGAGGGCACATGCCGAACTGGTTTCGTTGCGCGGCCTTGATGGCCGCTTTGTCGTGCTGGGCCCTGCCGAGCCATGCCGTGCGCGTGGCGGGTGTCTCGCCGCAGGGCGAGGTGGCCGAAGTGCGCCAGATCGTCGTGCGCTTCAGCGAAGCCGTGGTGCCGGCCGGCGACCTGCGCCAGCGCGCACCTTTCGATCTGGCCTGCCTGGGCGCCAAGCCCGCCGGCAGCGCGCGCTGGCTCGACGACCGGCGCTGGGTCTATGACCTGGGTGATCCATTGCCGGCCGGCGTGCGCTGCACGCTGCGGGCGGCCCCGAACTTCCAGCCGCTGTCGGGCACGCTGGAAGGGCCGCGCGAATTCAGCTTCAGCACCGGTGCGCCCATCGTCACCAGCGTGATGCCCTACCCGGGTTCGCGCATCGAGGAAGACCAGCATTTCCTGCTGCGCCTGAATGGCGCGGTCGATCCGGCCAGCGTGCGCAGGTCGGTGTGGTGCGAGGCCGAAGGCCAGCTCGACCGCATTGCGGTGCAGATCGTCGAGGGCGCGGTGCGCGACGCGCTGCTGCGCCAGCGGCGCATCGCGGCTGACGCCTCAGCCACGCTGCTGCTGGCCTGCCAGCGGGCTTTCGCGCCCGATGTGCGCGTGCGCCTGGTGTGGGGCGCGGGCGTGGCAGCAGCGGGGCAGCCGCAGCTGGTGTCGCGCCAGGCCCAGCGCTACGAGTGGAAGGTGCGGCCACGCTTCCTGGCCGACTTCAGCTGCGAACGCGAGAACGCGCAGTCGCCCTGCCTGCCGCTGCGCCCGATGCGCCTGAACTTCAACGCCCCGGTGCCGCGCGCGCTGGCGCTGGCCGTGCGCCTGGTGCCCGAGCAGGGCGAGCCGCTGGCCCCCAAAGCCGACGCCGATGAACGTGGCGACACGCTGAGCGAACTGCGCTTTGCCGCGCCGCTGCCCGAGAACACGCGCTTCCGGTTGACGCTGCCGGCCGGCTTGAAGGACGAAGCCGGCCGCGCGCTGGCCAACAGCGCCGCCTTTCCGCTGCCCGTGGCCACCGGCGGGCTGCCGCCGCTGGCCAAGTTCGCCGGTGCGCCCTTCGGCATCATCGAATCCGGACCCGAGGCCATGATGCCGCTGACCCTGCGCCATGTGCAGGCCGATCTGACGGGCGCGTCCACTGGCGGCCGCGTCGCCATCAAGCGCCTGGACGCCGCCACGCCCGACATCGACCTGCTGCGCTGGCTGGCGCGCCTGCGCAAGGACCATCAGGAGCAGGTCGAGACGCGCAAGACCTCCTTGCTGGCGGGCGAGCCCGACGTGCGCCGCGCCGACCTGCCGCAGCTCAAGGACACCGCACCGCGCGCCACCGAAGTCATCGGCATCCCGCTGCCGCAGCGCGGCTACCACCTCATCGAGATCGAGTCGCGCATCCTCGGCGAATCGCTGCTCGCCGCACGCGCGCCCATGTACGCGCGCACCGGAGCGCTGGTCACCAACCTGGGCGTGCACTTCAAGCGCGGCCGTTCGTCCAGCCTGGTGTGGGTGACCACGCTCGACCGCGGCCGGCCCGTGGCCGGCGCACGCGTGGCGGTGAACGACTGCCAGGGTAGGCCGCTGTGGCAAGGCCAGACCGACGCCGCCGGCGTGGCACGCATCGAGCGCGGCTTCGAACAGAGTTGGGGTGATGACAACTGCCTCAGCCGCGAGGGCCTGTTGATCACCGCCCGCACCACCGGCGCCGATGGCGACGACCTGTCCTTCGTATTCAGCGAATGGACACGCGGCATCGAGCCTTGGCGTTTCAATCTGCCGCAGGCCCAGGGCCTGCAGGCCGACCAACGCGCCCACACGGTGTTCGACCGCACGCTGCTGCGCGCCGGTGAGACGGTGTCGATGAAGCACTTCGTGCGCGATCAGACCGAGCGCGGCCTGGCCCTGCCGGCCGCCGACCAGCTACCTGCCGAAGTGTTGCTCACGCACCGCGGCAGCGACACCGAGTTCAAGCTGCCGCTGGCCTGGCCGCAAGGTGCGCGGGCGGCCGAGAGCCGCTGGGTGATCCCCAAGACCGCGCCACTGGGCAGCTACGACGTGAGCCTGATGCGGGGTGAGCGGCGCCTGGACAGCGGCACGCTGCGGGTGGAGGCCTTCCGCGTGCCGCTGGTCGACGCGCGCCTGGCGGGGCCTTCGGGCGTCATCGTGGCACCCGCTGAGCTGGCCTTCGCGGCGCAACTCAGCGCACTGGCCGGCGGGCCCATGCCCGACGCGCCGCTCAAGCTGTCGGCCCTGCTGCGCCGCGCCAGCGTGCAGTTCGCGGGCTACGACGATTTCGGCTTCGAGCCGGCGGGCCGACGACGTGGGGGTGAGGACGAAGAAGCCGACGAAGGCCAGAAGCTGGTGGCCGACAAGCTGGCCGCCAGCACCGACAAGCAGGGCGCGGCGCGCATCGTCGCCAAGGGCCTGCCGGCGATCACCACGCCCTCGGATCTCATCGCCGAGCTGAGCTTCAATGACCCGAACGGCGAGGTGCAGACCGTCAGCCAGCGCCTGCGCCTGTGGCCGGCCGCCGTGGTGACGGGCCTGCGCGTGCCCGGCTGGGCGGCGGCGCGCGGCGAGGCCGGGCTCACGGCGGTGGTGCTGTCCACCGACGGCAAGCCGCTGAGGGACCGCGCGGTGGACGTCATTGGCCGCCTGCACCAGACGCTGAGCATCCGCAAGCGCATCGTCGGCGGCTTCTACAGCTACGACAACCAGGTGCAGACGCGCGAACTCGGCAGCCTGTGCAGCGGCAAGACCGACGCACAGGGGCGCGTGAGCTGCACCGTCAAGCTGGACGCGGTGGGCGAGGTGGAACTCATCGCGCGCGCCAAGGACGACGCCGGCCGCACGTCTGAAGCGGCCAGCAGCGTGTGGGTCTCGGGCCGCGGCGAGTGGTGGTTCGGGCAGGACAACGATGACCGCATCGACGTGCTGCCCGAGCAACGCGAACTGATGCCCGGCCAGACCGCGCGGCTGCAGGTGCGCATGCCCTTCCGCCAGGCCACGGCGCTGGTGACGGTGGAACGCGAAGGCGTGATCGACGCGCGCGTGCTGCAGTTGAGTGGGCGCGAGCCGGTGATCGAGTTGCCCATCCCGAGTGCAGCTGACCGCAGCTGGGCCCCCAACGTGATGGTCAGCGTGCTGGTGCTGCGGGGCCGCCTGCGTGAAGCGCCTTGGTGGAGCTTCTTCAGCTGGGGCTGGAAGGAGCCCGGTTCGTGGTGGCAGGCCTTCCGCTACGAAGGCAAGGAATGGCGTGCGCCCACGGCCATGGTCGACCTGGCGCGGCCGAGCTTCAAGCTGGGTGTGGCCCAGCTCAGCGTGGGTGTGGCCGAACATCGCCTGGACGTCAAGGTCACGGCCGACAAGGCGCAATATGGCGTGCGCGAAACCGCGCAAGCGCTGGTGCAGGTGAGCCACGGCGGCAAGCCGCTGGCCGGCGCACAGATCGCCTTCGCGGCGGTGGATGAAGGCCTGCTCGCGCTGCAGGCCAACCGCTCGTGGGACTTGCTGGAAGGCCTGTGGCAGCCGCGGCCCTGGGGCGTGGAAACGTCCACCGCGCAGGGCGAGATCGTCGGCCGCCGCCACTATGGCCGCAAGGCGCTGCCGCCCGGCGGCGGCGGCGGCCGCAACCCGACGCGCGAACTCTTCGACACGCTGCTGCTGTGGCGCGGCACGGTGCAGTTGGACGCACAAGGCCAGGCGCGCATCGCCGTGCCGCTGAACGACTCGCTCACCAGCTTCCGGCTGGTGGCGATCGCCGATGCCGGCGCCGACCGCTTCGGCACCGGCAGCGCCAGCGTGCGCGTGACGCAGGACCTGCAGCTGCTGAGCGGCCTGCCGCCGCTGGCGCGCGAAGGCGACCGCTTCGATGCCAGCTTCACGCTGCGCAACACCACCGCGCGCGCGGTGACGGTGAAGGCCACGCTGAAGGGGCAGGCCGTCGGTGATGGCGGCACGCAGACCGTCGAAGGGCCGCCGCAGACCGTGACCCTGGCCGCCGGCGCGGCCAGCGAACTGCGCTGGCCGGTGACGGTGCCGGCCGGCGCCACGCGCATCGACTGGTTGGGTGATGCCGTCGAGACCAGCGGCGCCGCACCCGTGCGCGACAGCCTGAAACTCAGCCAGGCCGTGCTGCCGGCGGTGCCGCTGCGTGTGCTGCAGGCCACGCTGCAGCCGCTGGACGGCAAGTTCACCTTGCCGCTGGCCACACCCGCTGACGCGCTGGGTGCCGGTCGCGTGCAAGTGGCACTACAGCCCAAACTGAGTGGTGCGTTGCCGGGACTGCGGCGCTACTTCGAGAACTACCCCTACAGCTGCCTGGAGCAGAGGGCCTCGCGCAGCATCGGCCTGCGCGACGCCGCCAGCTGGGCCACGCTGCAGGGCGAGGTGGCGGGCTACCTCGACAGCGACGGCCTGGCGCACTACTTCCCGCCCAGCGCCGGCAGCGCGCCGCGCGGCAGCGACCGGCTCACGGCCTATCTGATTGCCGCCGCGCACGAAGCCGGCCTGGCATGGCCCGATGCCGCGCGCGACGCCATGCTCGGCGGCCTGGCCGCCTTTGTCGAAGGCCGCATCGAAAGGCGCTTCGTCGCGCCACGCGCCGACCTGGACATGCGCAAGCTCGCCGCGCTGGAAGCCCTGGCGCGCCATGGCCGTGTGATGCCACGCATGCTGGGCAGCATCGCCTGGACGCCGGCCGCCTGGCCGACATCGACGCTGCTCGACGCCTGGGGCTTGTACCGCCGCGTCGAAGCACTGCCGGAACGCGCGGCGCGGCTGGACGAACTGCAGCGCCTAGTGCGCAGCCGGCTGATTGCCGGCGGCACGACGCTGAAGTTCAGCACCGAAGCCGACGACGACTGGTGGTGGCTGATGGACGGCCCCGACGCGAATGCCGCGCGCCTGGTGCTGGCCGCGGCCGCCACGCCGACGTGGAAGGACGAGTTGCCGGGCCTGGTCAACGGCGCCTTGGCGCGCCAGAAGCGCGGCGCCTGGATGACGACCACCGCCAACCTCTGGGGCGTGCTGGCGCTGGAGAAGTTCAGCGCGACCTTCGAGGCCGTGCCGGTGGCCGGGCGCAGCACCCTGACGCTGGCGGGTGCGATCCGCACGCAGGACTGGAAGGCCACGCCAGAAGGCAGCGTGACGAGCCTGCCCTGGCCGGCGGGCAGTTCGTCACTGGTTGCGCAGCACGAAGGCGCGGGCCGGCCCTGGCTCACGGTGCAGGCTCTGGCCGCGGTGCCGCTGAA
This sequence comes from Betaproteobacteria bacterium, assembly GCA_031379415.1. Lineage (GTDB taxonomy): Bacteria > Pseudomonadota > Gammaproteobacteria > Burkholderiales > Burkholderiaceae_C > Rubrivivax. The sequence goes on from JANNFE010000102.1 coordinate 11,037, forward strand.
AGCACCGCTGGCCGCGGGTTACCGCGTGGTGCGCACGGTCAGCGCCGTCGAGCGCAAGGTGCCCGAGGCGTGGAGCCGCGGCGACATCCTGCGCGTGCGGCTGGAAGTCGACGCGCAGACCGACATGAGCTGGGTCGTGGTGAGCGACCCCGTGCCCACAGGTGCCACGCTGTTGGGCGGCGGGCTGGGGCGCGATTCGGCCATTGCCACGACCCCGCAAGTGCTCGCCTCCGGCGCCCGTGGCGAGAAGCGCGAGGGCCGTTCATGGCCGGCGTATGAGGAGCGCGCCTTCGACGCCTGGCGCGGCTATTACGAATGGCTGCCGCGCGGCAAGCATGTGGTTGAGTACACGCTGCGCCTGAATGCCAGCGGCCGCTTCACGCTGCCGCCCACGCGCGTGGAGGCGATGTACGCGCCCGAGACCTTTGGTGAAGCGCCCATCCCGGTGCTGGACGTGCGGCCGTGAGGTCCGCCTTCGCGCTGCTGCTGATCGCAGCACCTGCTTTCGCGCTGCCCAGCTTCGAAGCCGTGCGCGCCGCGCACGCACCTTCAGACGTGCCGCTGCTGGCGCGCGACGGCACGACGCTGCAGACCGTGCGCATCGACGCCACGGTGCGCCGCGGGCCCTGGCTCACGCTGGCCGAGATCTCGCCGGCCTTGCGCCAGGCCATCGTGCTGGGCGAGGACCGCCGCTTCTGGCAGCACGGCGGCGTCGACTGGCAGGCCCTGGCCGCCAGCGCCTGGGCCAATGCCTGGAACCAGCGCACCCGCGGCGCCAGCACGCTGAGCATGCAACTGGCCGGCCTCACCGACGAACAACTGGCGCGCCCCGCAGGCGGCCGCAGTGTCGGCGCCAAGCTCACGCAGATGCTGCGCGCGCAGGAACTGGAAGCCGGCTGGACCAAGGCGCAGATCCTCGAGGCTTATCTCAACCGCGTGCCGCTGCGCGGCGAAGTGGTGGGCGTGGCCGCCGCCTCGCAGCAGCTGTTCCGCAAACACGCCAGCGGGCTGGACGCGGTGGAAGCTGCGCTGCTCGCCGCGCTGGTGCGCGCGCCGAATGCGAAAGCCGCCGACGTGGAGCGCCGTGCCTGCCAGGTGCTGAAGCTGCAGCAACTGGGCTGCGCCGAGCTGGCCACCACGCTGGCACAGGCGCTGGCGCGCAAGGCCGGGCCCCTGAACGCCGATGGCGAAAACCTGGCGCCGCACCTGGCCGCGCGGCTGGCTCGCACGGCAGTGCCGGGCCAGCCGCTGCGCAGCACATTGGACGCGCCGCTGCAGCGTGTGGCGCTCGGTGCGCTGCGCCGGCAGCTGGCTGAGCTGCGTGGGCGCAACGTCGAGGACGGCGCGATCATCGTGCTCGACAACACCAGCGCTGAGGTGCTGGCCTGGGTCGGCAGTTCCGGGCCGCAGCAGTCGGGCGCATCGGCGGTGGACTTCGTGCTCGCGCGGCGCCAGCCCGGCAGCACCATCAAGCCCTTCGTCTACGCACTGGCGCTGCAGCGCCGCCTGCTCACGGCGGGCAGCCTGCTGGACGACGCGCCGCTGCAGCTGTCGGCCGGCGCCGACCTCTACCAGCCGCAGAACTACGACCACGCCTACAAGGGCGCGGTCAGCGTGCGCACGGCGCTGGCCAGCAGCCTGAACGTGCCGGCGGTGCGCGTGGGCGCGATGCTCGGGCCTGACGCGGTGTTCGGCACGCTCGTGCAGGCCGGCCTGCGGCCCAGCGAAAGCGCGGGTTATCACGGCCATGCGCTGGCTCTGGGCAGCGCCGACGTCACGCTGCTGGACTTGGCCAACGCTTACCGCATGCTGGCCAATGGCGGGCGCATGAGCCCGCCGGGCCGCCCCCAGGGCGAATACCGGAGTGCGCAGCGCGAAGGCGCTCCCGTGAGTGCGCCACGCTGGCAGGCTTCATCGGTGTCGGGCACGCCGCGGCCGGTCTTCGAGCCTGCCGTGGCCTGGCTCATCGGCGACATGCTGGCCGACCCCGCCGCACGCGCCACCACCTTCGGCCTGGACAGCCCGCTGGTCACACGCGGCTGGGCCGCCGTGAAGACCGGCACCAGCAAGGACATGCGCGACAACTGGTGCCTGGGCTACACCGCGCGCTACACGGTGGGCGTGTGGGTGGGCAATGCCAGCGGTGCACCCATGCATGGCGTGAGCGGCGTCAGCGGCGCCGCGCCGGTGTGGCGCGAGATCGTGGCGCACCTGCACGCGACCACACCTTCGCAGGCCCCGGCACCGCCGGCCGGCGTGGTGCAACAGCGTGGCGAATGGTTCGTGGCCGGCACCGAACCCGGCCCTGCGCCGGCCGGCATGGCGCGGCCCTTCGGCATCCAGGCGCCGCGCGACGGCAGCGTCATCGTGCTCGACCCCGACATCCCGATGAGCGCGCAGCGCCTCGTCTTCGAAGGTGCACCCGGCCGCTGGCGGCTCGACGGCCAGCCCTTGGGACAGGGCGCCGTGCTGCGCTGGTTGCCGCGGCCGGGCCGCCATGTGCTGGAACGCACCGACGGCGAGGTCTCGGACCGTGTGGAGTTCGAAGTGCGCGCCGCGCCAGCGCCCAGGAAGAAGCCCGCCTGAACGTGAGCAAGAAGCTCAGTCGGGCGAGCGATTGAACAAGCGCTCGGTGCCCACGTCGATGACCATGCCGCACAGGCTGTAGAGCAGCGAGCCGATGAGTGCTGCGCTGAAGCCTGCGACGTTGAAACCTTCCAGCACGCTGGCCGCGGCCCAGAACATCAGGGCGTTGATGACGAAGAGGAAGAGGCCCAGCGTGATGAGCGTCACCGGCAGCGTCAGCAGCACCAGCAGCGGCCGCACCAGCGTGTTGAACAGGCCCAGCACCAGGGCCGCGATGAGGGCCGAGCCGAAGCTCGCCACCGACACCCCGCTGTAGAGATTGGCCACCAGAAGCAATGCCGCGGCGAGCAGCAACCAACGCACGATGATCTTCATGCCTGCAGCATAACGTGGTGCGAAAGCCGCTTTTACCTATGAAAACTGCTTCTCAGCACTCTAGGCAGGCATTACCATCGCGCCTGCACGTTTGCCAGTAAAGACAGTCTCGCGGCTCCTTCGGGAATTGCAGGGTCTGCAGGGCAGGCGGCATCCCTCATCCACTGATGGAGAACATCCAAATGGCAACTGCGAAAAAAGCTCCTGCGAAGAAGGCCCCGGCCAAGAAGGCCGCTCCGGCCAAGAAGGCCGCTCCGGGGAAGAAGGCGGCACCGGCCAAGAAGGCCGCTCCGGCGAAGAAGGCAGCACCTGCGAAGAAGGCCGCACCGGCCAAGAAGCGCACCCCCAGCGCCGCCTTCATGAAGCCGTTGACCCCCAGCGCCGCCCTGGCTGCGCTGATCGGCGACAAGCCGCTGCCGCGTACCGAGGTCACCAAGAAGGTGTGGGAGTACATCAAGAAGAACGGTCTGCAAGACAAGCTGAAGCGCACGATGATCAACGCCGACGCCAAGCTCAAGGCTGTGGTTGGCGTGAGCCCGATCAGCATGTTCGGCATGACCAAGGAAATCAGCAAACACTTGAAGTGAGTGGCTGATCTTGCTTGTTGAGACAGGCGGCTTCGGCCGCCTCTTTCTTGTGCGGCGGCTTCGGCCGCCTTTTTCTTGAACGGCGGCTTCGGCCGCCTTTTTCTTGAACGGCGGCTTCGGCCGCCTTTTTCATGCCCGCGCCAACTCCGCCTCCAGGCTCTGCAACACGACGTCGAAGGGCCGCTTGAGCATGGCGCGGCAGTACAGCGTCTCGGCCGCGGCCATGCTGCCGGCTTCATAGAGCTTGTTGGCCGGCGAGCCGCCGCCGCAATGTTCGAAGTGCGCGCAGCTGCTGCGGCAGCGCGCCACGCCCTGGCGGATGGGCGCCCACAGCCGAGCGAAGGCCGCGCCGCGCGCGGCTTCGAAGAGGCCCGTGTGGTGCACGTTGCCGAGCACGAAGTCGGCATGTTCGGCCGAAGGCTGGCCCAGCAGCTCGGGTGAGAAGCTGCCGAAGTCGCCGTTCCAGGCCACGTTCAAGAGCGCGAACGGCAGCACCTGCGCGTTGTCGGGCCAGGCCTCGCCGGCCCAGCGGTAGGTGGGCAGCGGCTGCGCCACAAGTTGCAACGCCTGCGCCAGTTCACGCACCTTCAGGCGCCCCTGCTGCACATGCGGCAGCAGGGCGCGCAGGAACTCGCCATGCGCGGCTTCGTGGCCTTGCAGGCTGCTCTGCAGATGCCCGCCTTCGGCCTCGTCGAAGTTGATGCCCAGCTCGGTGGCCTGCAATTCGGCGAAGTAGTCGGCGAACTCTTCGGCGCGGCCCAGCGTGTCGCGCGTCACCACCGCGATGACGTGGAAGGGAATGCCATGCGCCTGCAGCAGCCGCACGCCGCGCAGCACGCGCGCGTGCGTGCCGTGGCCGCGCCGCGTGACGCGGTGGCGGTCATGCAGGTCGGCCGGGCCGTCCAGGCTGACACCCACCTTCACGCCATGGCGCTGGAAGAGTTCGCACCAGCGCGCATCGATCAGCATGGCGTTGGTCTGCATCGCTTGCGTGACTTCGCAGTGCGCGCCCAGCAGGTCCTGCAGCACCGCGAAGGCGGCTTCGTAGAAGTTAGGCGGCACCGCCAGCGGCTCGCCTGCATGCCACACCACCGTGAGCTGCGGACCCAGCAGGCCGTCCTGCAGCAGACGTTCAGCCGTAGCGCGCACCGTGGCCAGCGACATGCGCGAGCGCTCATCACGGTGCGGCAGGTAGCAGTAGCTGCAGCGGATGTTGCAAAAGGGCGTGGGCTGCAGGACGAGCAGCCGGGTCTGCAAGGCGGGCTGGAAGTCCGCAGGGTCGAAAGGCGGCGGCGCGCTGTCGCGCATGGTGTCGTTCAGCCTTGGGCCAGCCGCCGCTGCAGGAAGTCGAGCCGGTCCTGACCCCAGAAGATCTGGCCGTCCACCACGTAGCTGGGCGAGCCGAACACGCCGCCGGCGATGGCCGCTTCGGTGTGCTGCTGATAGGCGGCCTGCACGGCGTCGCTGCGTGATGCCTCCAGCAGCCCGCTGGCGAGCCCGCTTTCGGCCAGCAGTTCGGCGAGCGTCCCGGCATCGGCAATGTTGCGTTCCTGCGCCCACACCGCAGCCAGCAGGCGGCCGGCCAGGGCCAGCGCAGCGGCACCACCCTCGGCCTGATCCACCGCGACGATGAGCCGCGCCGCGGCGTCGCCAGCCACCGGAAAGAACTTCGGCTGCAGATTCAGCGGCAACTGCAGCCAGTCGCTGAAGCGCTGCAGTTCCACCAGCCGGTAGGCCTGGCGTTGTGGCGCGCGCTTGGGCAAAGGCAGGCCGCCCGACACCGGGAACACCTGGCCCAGGTCCATGGGCCGCACGCGCACGGTGGCGCCCGCGGCTTGCGCCATCTGCGCGAAGCGCGCATGGCCCAGGTAGGTCCAGGGCGACTGCGGGGCCAGGAAGTAGTCAATCATCGGCGGCATGTGAACGGTCCTTGTCGGCGCAGCACATCGGCGCGGCGGGCCCTAGCATGCAGCCTGCGCGCGCCGGGTGCCATCCCGCCTTTCCCGGCCGCTGCCGCCAGGAGCCCACACCCCATGCTGATCCGCCTGATCTACGCCAGCCGCACCGCCGCCATCCTGACACCGCTGGACGTGAAGGACATCGTGCGCAGCTCGCAGCGCAACAACGCCGCGCTCGGTGTGACCGGGGCGCTGATGCTGTCCAACGGCATCTTCCTGCAGTGCCTGGAAGGCGACCACATGGCAGTGAACGCGCTGTACCACCGCATCCTGCTCGATCCGCGCCACGGCGAGCCGGCCCTGCTGAGCTACGCCGAGATCGACGCCCGCCTGTACGGCGGCTGGTCCATGGGCCTGGTACCGACCACGGCGGCCAACGAGCAGGTGTTCCTGAAGTATTCGCCGCGTGCCGAGTTCGATCCGTATCACATCAGGCCGGCGGCACTGAACGCGCTGTTCGCTGAGCTGATGGAGCACGCGCGCAAGGTGCCGGGTTCCTTGTCGGCGGGGTGAGGGCCTGGCCGTGTGCTGAAATTCCCGAGGGGAGCGCACACGACACATGAGCCAAGCACTCATCAACGAATACCTGGCGGAGCTGCACAGCGTCCGCACGCCGCGGGGCTGCTGGGAGGCCAAGGGCGAGCGTGACGACCTGGGCGCCGAGATCGCCGCCAAGTTCAGGAAGGGCTGTCCACGCGACAACATCGTCTTCACCGACGACGTGACCGCTGAACTCTGGCAAGGCGCAACCTGCGCGATCTGCTGCGCGGCGAGCGGCGGTTTCCGAACCAGCGGGTACTGACGCCCGAGCAATGCCTGGAACCTTACCCATGTCCACCCTGACCATCCGCCTGCCCGACGACAAGCACGAACGCCTGAAGGCACTTGCCGAGAACCGCCAGATCCGTGTCAACAAGCCGATCGACGAACTCGCCACCATCGCCATCGCCAACCACGATGCACGGCTTCGTTTTGCCGCGCGCGCGGCTCGTGGCGACGTGGCGCAGGCGCTGGCGGTGCTGAACCGCGTGGGCGACGCGTAGCTGTCAATCCGGCAGCATCGCCTTCAGAAACCGCCCCGTGTGGCTGCCCTCGTGCGCCGCCACCTCTTCTGGCGTGCCCGCCACCACCACATGGCCACCGCCGGCACCGCCTTCCGGCCCCATGTCGATGAGCCAGTCGGCGGTCTTGATGACGTCCAGGTTGTGCTCGATGACGACGATGGTGTTGCCGGCGTCGCGCAGCTGGTGCAAGACCTTGAGCAGCATGCCCACGTCGTGGAAGTGCAGGCCGGTGGTGGGCTCGTCCAGGATGTACAAGGTCCTGCCGGTGTCGCGTTTGCTGAGTTCCAGCGCCAGCTTCACACGCTGCGCTTCGCCGCCACTCAGCGTGGTGGCGGCCTGGCCCAGGCGGATGTAGCCCAGGCCCACGTCCAGCAGCGTCTGCAGCTTGCGCGCAATGTTGGGCACGGCCTGGAAGAAGCCGTGCGCGTCTTCCACCGTCAGGTTCAGCACCTGGGTGATGTTCTTGCCCTTGTAGAAGATCTCCAGCGTCTCGCGGTTGTAGCGCGCGCTGTGGCAGACGTCGCAGGGCACGTACATGTCGGGCAGGAAGTGCATCTCGACCTTGATCACGCCGTCGCCTTCACACGCTTCGCAACGCCCGCCGCCGCTGCTGGCGCTGACGTTGAAGCTGAAGCGCCCGGCGCCATAACCGCGCTCGCGCGCCGCCGGCACTTCGGCGAACAGTTCGCGGATGGGCGTGAAGAGGCCCGTGTAGGTGGCCGGGTTGCTGCGCGGCGTGCGGCCGATGGGGCTCTGGTCGACGTTGATGACCTTGTCGAACTGCTCCAGGCCGTCGATGCGCTCGTGTGGTGCCGGCTCGGCATGCGCCTGATAGAGCTTGCGTGCGACGGCGGTGTACAGCGTGTCGTTGATCAGCGTGCTCTTGCCCGAGCCGCTGACGCCCGTCACGCAGGTCAGCAGCCCGACGGGGATGTCGACGCTGACGTTGTGCAGGTTGTTGCCGCGCGCGCCGACGATGCTCAGGCGATAGGGCACGGCGCCAAAACCGCTGGCGGCGCGGCGGCGTTTCGGCACCTCGATGCGCAGCACGTTCGCCAGGTACTGGCCGGTGAGTGAATCCGGGTTGTCGGCCACCTGCTGCGGCGTGCCCTGCGCCATGACGCGGCCACCGTGCACGCCGGCACCGGGGCCCATGTCCACCACGTGGTCGGCGGCGCGGATCATGTCCTCGTCGTGCTCCACCACCAGCACGCTGTTGCCCAGGTTGCGCAGGTGGCGCAGCGTGCCGATGAGCCTTTCGTTGTCGCGCTGGTGCAGGCCGATGCTGGGCTCGTCCAGCACGTACATCACGCCGCTCAGGCCGCTGCCGATCTGGCTCGCCAGGCGGATGCGCTGCGCCTCGCCGCCGCTGAGTGTGTCGGCACCGCGGTCCAGGCTCAGGTAGTTCAGGCCGACATCGTTCAGGAAGCGCAGCCGGCTGCGGATCTCGCGCACGATCTTGTCGGCGATCTCGGCTTTCGAGCCCAGCAGCTTCAGGCCTTCGAAGTAGGTCAGTGCCTCGGCCAGCGTGGCGTGCTCGGCCTCGTAGATGGGCTTGCCCTTGCTCTGGTCGGCATGCTGCAGGAAGACATGCCGGGCCTCGCGCCGCAGCCGCGTGCCGTGGCATTGCGGGCAGGGCCGCGCGGCCTGGTAGCGCGACAGTTCTTCGCGCACGGCCACCGAGTCGGTCTCGCGCAGGCGGCGCTCGAAGTTGGGGATGATGCCTTCGAAGGGATGCTTGCGCTTCACGCTGCGCACCTTGCCGCGGCCGTCCTTGCCCACGCCTTCGGCCTGGTAGACGAACTCGATGCCCTCCTCGCCAGAACCGTAGAGCAGCACCTGGCGCGCCTTCTTCGGCAGCGCTTCGTAAGGCGTTTCGATGTCGAAGGCAAAGTGCCGCGCCACGCTCTCCAGCAGGCTGTGGGTGTAGCCGTTGCGGCGGTCCCAGCCCTTCACGGCGCCGGCGGCCAGGCTCAGCGTGGGGAAGGCGACGACACGTTCGGGGTCGAACACGGTGACCTGGCCCAGGCCGTCGCAGGCCGGGCAGGCGCCCACCGGGCTGTTGAAGCTGAACAGGCGCGGCTCCAGTTCTGACAGCGAGTAGCTGCACACCGGGCAGCCGAACTTGCTGCTGAAGAGATGCTCTTTGCCCGTATCCATTTCGAGCGCGATGGCGCGGCCGTCTGCGATGCGCAAGGAAGCCTCGAAGCTCTCGGCCAGCCGCTGCTTCATGTCGGGCCGTGTCTTCAGGCGGTCGATGACGACATCGATGTCGTGATTGTCGTTCTTCTTCAGCTTGGGCACGGCCTCGGCTTCCAGCACCTCGCCGGGCTTGCCGTCGCTGCCGATGCGGAAGCGCACATAACCGCGCGCCTGCATGTCCTCGAAGAGCTCGGTGAACTCGCCCTTGCGGTCGCGCACCACGGGCGCCAGCAGCAGCAGGCGCGTGTCTTCGGGCAGCGCCAGCACGGCGTCGACCATCTGGCCCACGCTCTGGGCCTGCAGCGGCAGGTCGTGGTCGGGGCACCAGGGCGTGCCGGCGCGCGCGTAGAGCAGGCGCAGGTAGTCGTGGATCTCGGTGATGGTGCCCACCGTGCTGCGCGGGTTGTGGCTGGTCGCCTTCTGCTCGATGCTGATGGCCGGGGAGAGGCCTTCGATGACATCGACATCGGGCTTGTCCATCAGTTGCAGGAACTGCCGCGCGTAGGCGCTCAGGCTTTCGACGTAGCGGCGCTGGCCCTCGGCATACAGCGTGTCGAAGGCCAGGCTCGACTTGCCCGATCCTGAAAGCCCCGTGATGACCACCAGCGCGTGCTTGGGGATGTCGAGGTCGATGTTCTTCAGGTTGTGGGTGCGCGCGCCGCGGACCTGCAACAGGGTGGTTCCAGGGACGGCAGCCGCGGCGAAAACCGGGGCTTCGGGGTCAGTGCGCGACATGGAAGGCGAGGAGGGCAAGGCCAGGCGAGGACAACCGGCCATGATAGCGGCCCGGTCCTCCGCGGCGACCACCCGGCCTGATGGCGCGGCGCTGTGGCGGGATCAGCCGGCCAGCACGCGCAGGATCTCGGCCCCGTAGGCCTGCAGCTTCTTGCTGCCTACGCCGCTGATGCCGGCCAGGTCGTCCAGCGTGGCGGGCATCTCGCGCGCCATCTCGGCCAGCGTGGCGTCGTGGAAGACGACGTAGGCCGGCAGGTTGTGTTCGCGCGCCACTTCGGCGCGCCAGGCCTTCAGCGCGATGAAGCGCGCGGTGGCGTCTTCGTCCAGCGGCAGCGGCGGTGGCCTGGCGGGGGGGCTTGGGGGGGCTCGGGCTGCCCGGGGGGGGCGGCGGGCGGGGCGGGGGGGTTTGGGGTGGGGGGGCCCGCGCTGGCGCACCGCCACTTCGCCGCGCAGCACCTCGCGTGCGCTGTCGGACAGTGCCAGCGTGTTGAACTCGCCTTCGGTCAACACATGGCCCAGCGCGATGAGCTGGCGCAGCACCAGGCGCCACTGCACTTCGCTCACGTCGGCGCCGATGCCGAAGGTGGACAGGCTCTGATGACCGTACTGCGCCACCTTCTCCGTCACCTTGCCGCGCAGCACGTCGATGAGGTGCCCGGCCCCGAAGCGCTGCCCGTTGTTCTGGCGGAAGCGGTAGATGCAGCTCAGCGCTTTCCGTGCCGCTTCGGTGGCATCCCATGTGGCCGGTGGCTGCAGGCAGTTGTCGCAATTCCCGCAAGGCGCGCTGCCTTGCCCGAAGTAGGCCAGCAGCCGCACGCGCCGGCAGTCATGCGCTTCGCTGAGCGCCAGCAATGCGTCGAGCTTGCTGCGCTGCAGGCGCTTGAACTCCTCGCCGGCTTCGCTGTCGTCGATCATGCGGCGCTGGTTGACGACATCCGCCAGGCCGTAGCTCATCCAGGCGTCGGCGGGCAGGCCGTCGCGCCCGCCGCGGCCGGTCTCCTGGTAGTAGCTCTCGATGTTCTTGGGCAGGTCGAGGTGCGCGACGAAGCGCACGTCGGGCTTGTCGATGCCCATGCCGAAGGCGATGGTGGCCACCATCACGATGGCGTCCTCGCGCAGGAAGCGGTCTTGGTGGCGGCGCCGCACGTCGGCGTCCAGGCCCGCGTGGTAGGGCAGGGCACTGAGGCCTTCGCCTTCCAGCCAGGCCGCGGTGTCTTCCACCTTGCGCCGGCTCTGGCAGTAGACGATGCCGGCCTCGCCCTCGTGTTCGTCGCGGATGAAGCGCAGCAGCTGCTTCTTCGGGTCGTCCTTCTCGACGATGGTGTAGCGGATGTTCGGCCGGTCGAAGCTGGCCACGAAGACACGCGCTTGTTCCAGGGCCAGGCGCTGGATGATGTCGGCGCGCGTGTGGTGATCGGCGGTGGCGGTGAGCGCCAGGCGCGGCACGCCGGGGAACTGCTCGTGCAGCGCGCTCAGGCCGAGATATTCCTCGCGGAAGTCGTGGCCCCATTGGCTGACGCAATGCGCTTCGTCGATGGCGAACAGGCTCAGCAGCCCGCGCTCGTGCAGCGACTGCAGCATGGCCATGAAACGCGGCGTGAGGATGCGTTCCGGCGCCGCATACAACAGCGTGAGCTTGCCCGAGAGCAGGTCGCGTTCGACGCGCCGCGCCGCGTCGCCTTCGAGCGTGCTGTTCAGGAAGGCGGCGGGCACGCCCAGTTCATCCAGCGCGCCGACCTGGTCGTGCATCAAGGCAATCAGCGGGCTGACGACCACCGCCACGCCCTGGCCGGCGCGGTGGCGCACGATGGCCGGCACCTGGTAGCACAGGCTCTTGCCGCCGCCCGTGGGCATGAGCACCAGCGCGTCGCCGCCGGCCACCACGTGTTCGACGATCTCGCGCTGCGCGCCGCGGAAGGCGGGGTAGCCGAAGACCTCGTGCAGCACCTGCTGGGGCGTGGATGCGGTGGGTGTGAGCACGGCAGACATGGTTGGGTGGGGATGGTAAGCGAGGGGGCTGCATGCCCGCCCCGCCAACGGGCCCCAAAGACGGGTGCCCTCCTTCGTGCCAACCCGCGCGGAGGATGGCCGCGCCAGGCGCTGGCGCGATAATGAGCGCACCCCACCCCACCAGTCCCCAGCCGGAGCAGCGCATGGCCTCAGTCAACAAAGTCATCATCGTCGGCAATCTCGGCAAGGACCCCGAAGTGCGCTACATGCCCAGCGGGTCGGCCATCTGCACGGTGTCCATCGCCACCAGCCGCCAGTGGAAGGACAAGACCAGCGGCGAGCGCCAGGAAGAAACCGAATGGCACCGCGTCACCTTCTTCGAGCGCATGGCCGAGATCGCAGGTGAATACCTGAAGAAGGGCCGCTCGGTGTACGTCGAGGGCCGCCTGAAGACGCGCAAGTACACCGACAAGGACGGCGTCGAGAAGTACTCCACCGAGATCGTGGCCACCGACATGCAGCTGCTCGGCGGCCGTGAAGGCGGCGGCGGTGACATGGGCGGCGGCGACATGGGCGAGCGCAGCAGCCCGGCCCCGCGCAGTGCGCCGCCGGCGCGCAACGCCCCGGCCGCGTCCAAGCCGGCCGCGAAGTCGGCCACCGGCTTCGACGACATGGATGACGACATCCCGTTCTGAGGCCGTGCCGCGCTACGTCGCCGGCATCGACGGCGGCGGCAGCGGCACGCGGGCGCGCCTGCAGGACATCGGCGGTCGCACGCTGGGCGTCGGCAGCGCTGGTGCGTCGGGGCTGGGCCAGGGTGTCGAGCAGGCCTGGCGCCATGTGAGCCAGGCGCTGGCCGCGACCTTCGCCGCTGCCGGCCTGCCCTTGCCACCGCCTGCCGACATCGCCCTGGGCCTGGGCCTGGCCGGTGCCGGTGTGCCGGCGCAGCGCGCGGCCTTCCTGCAAGCCGCCCCCGGCTACGCACTGTGCGTGCTGGAAAACGACGGCCTCACGCAGCTGCTGGGCGCGTTTGCCGGCGGGCCGGGCGTCGTGGTCGCCGCCGGCACCGGCAGCGTGGCCATGGCAGGGCAGGCCGACGGCAGCCGGCGCCAGGCCGGTGGCTGGGGCTTCCCGGTGGGTGATGAAGGCAGCGGCGCCTGGCTGGGCCTGCACGCGGTGCGCCACGCGCAGGCCGTGCTCGACGGCCTGGCCGGCGCGGGGGCCCTGTCGCGGGCGATCTTCGATGCCGTGGGTGCCGACGCCCCGGCCCTGCTGGCGTGGTGCGCGCGCGCGAACGCCCATGCCAACGCCCACGCCTGGGCGCAGCTGGCGCCGCTGGTCTTTGCCGCCGCCGAAGTGGGTGATGCGCAGGCCGACGCCCTGCTGCAGGCCGCCGCCGATCACCTGGCGCGCCTGGTGGCGGCGCTGCAGGCCGGCCAGGGGGCGCTGCCCGTGGTGGTGCGCGGCAGCATCGGCGAACGGCTGGCGCCGCGCTGGCCGGCGGCCCTGCGCGCGCAGCGGGTCGATCCCGCAGGCGACAGCGCCGACGGCGCCCTGCAACTGGTGCGCGCCGCGCTGCGGACATGACCGCCGCCGCCATGACACTCAGCGGCCACCTGCTGACCCCCAGCGGCTTCGTGCGCGGCGCGCTGGAGCTGCGCGACGGCCGCATCACGGCCATCAGCGGCACCCCGGTGGGCGAAGCCGAGGGGCGCGCCGACACGCAGACGCCGGTGCTGCTGCCCGGCTTCATCGACACGCATGTGCATGGCGGCGGCGGCGCCGACACCATGGACGCGGGCGAGGCCGCCGTGACACTGGCGCGCCAGCACGCGCGCCATGGCACCACGTCCTTGCTGGCCACCACGATGACGGCGCCGCTGGCCGAGATCGAAGCCGCGCTGCGCGCGCTGGCGCCGGCCATCGCGACGCGTGCGCCGGGCAGCGCGCGTGTGCTGGGCGTGCACCTGGAAGGCCCCTACATCAGCCCGCACAAGCTGGGCGCGCAGCCGGCGTTTGCGCGCGCGCCGCTGCTGGCCGAAGTGCGGACGCTGCACGCCATCGCACCCATCCGCCTGCTGACGCTGGCGCCTGAAGTGAGCGGCATGCTGGCGTTGATCCCGGCGCTGGTGGCGATGGGCATGCGCGTGCAGATCGGCCACACCGCGGCCAGCTACGAAGACGCCGTGGCCGCACTCGATGCCGGCGCCAGCGGCTTCACGCACCTCTTCAACGCCATGAGCGCGCTGCACCAGCGCGCGCCCGGCGTGGCCGGCGCGGCGCTGGCGCATGGCCGGCACGCCGAGATCATTCCCGACCTCTTGCACGTGCACCCCGGCGCCATCCGCGCGGCGCTGCGCGCCATCCCGGGCCTGTTCTGCGTCAGCGACGCCACCGCCGCCGCCGGCATGCCCGACGGCGACTACCGCCTGGGCCGCCAGACCGTCACCAAGTGCCTGGGCGGCGTGCGCCTGGCCGACGGCACGCTGGCCGGCAGCACGCTGACCATGGACCAGGCGCTGCGCAACCTGGTGGGCATCGGCCTCAGCCTGGCCGAGGCCTCGGCCCGCACCAGCCAGGTGGCCGCCAGCTACCTGGGCCTGGCCGACCGCGGCCGCCTGGCCGTGGGGGCCTGGGCCGACGTGGTGGCGCTGCGCGCCGATACGCTGGCGCTGCAGCAGGTGTGGGTGGAAGGCGAGGCGCTGCTTTCCGCCTGCTGAGCTTCAGGGCGAGTAGATCCCGCCCAGCACGCAGGGCCGCGACGCGCCGGTGACGGCCGGCAGGTTGCCCGTCAGCCCGTCCATCGTGCGCTGTGCAAACACCGCGAAGGCCACCGCTTCCATCTGATCCGGCGGCATGCCGTGTGCGGCGGTGCTGGCCACCTGCCAGCGCGGGTTCAGGGCCTGCAGGCGCTGCAGCAGCGCGGGGTTGAAGGCGCCGCCGCCGGCCACCAGCAGCTCGCCGGCATCGGCATGGCGGGCGATGGCGTCGGCAATGGTCGATGCCGTCAGTTCCAGCAGCGTGCGCTGCACGTCCGCGGGCGCGGCCTGCGGTGCGTGGCGTGCCAGCTGCGTTGCCAGCCAGGCCGCGTTGAAGTGCTCGCGGCCGGTGCTCTTGGGCGGCGGCAGCGCAAAGTACAGGTCGCTGCGCAGCGCCTGCAGCAGGCCCGCATGCAGGTGGCCGGCCAGGGCCCAGGCGCCGTCGCGGTCGTAGGGCTGGTGCAGGTGCTGCGCCGCCCAGGCGTCCATCAGGATGTTGGCCGGCCCGGTGTCGTAGCCGATGCAAGGCCGGCCCGGCAGCAGCACACTCACATTGGCGATGCCGCCGCAGTTCAGCACCACGCGCGGCTGTGTCGGGTGGCGCAGCACGGCGTCGTGGAAGGCCGGCGCCAGCGGCGCGCCCTGGCCGCCGAGCGCCATGTCGCGGCGGCGGAAGTCGGCCACCACGGTGATGCCGGTGAGCACGGCCAGGGTGTTGGGGTCGCCCAACTGCACCGTGAAGCGCAGCTCGCCCTGCGGCTGGTGGTGCACGGTCTGGCCGTGGGCGCCGATGGCGCGCACTTCGGCCGCGGCGACGCCGGTGTCTTGCAGGAGCTGCTTCACGGCGCTGGCATACAGGCGGGCCACGCCGATGTCGATGGCGCCCAGCGCGGCAAAGCGCCCGCCCTGCTCGGTACACACCTGCAGAACCTGGGCGCGCAGTTCGGGCGGGTAGGCCAGGTGCACGGCGCCCAGGGTCTGCGGCATGCCGCTGCCCGTGCAGCGCACCAGCGCTGCGTCCACGCCGTCGAGGCTGGTGCCCGACATCAGGCCCACATACAGCTGCGACATCCTTGCCTCCGCCGGGCCACTCGCCCGGCACCCGCACGATGGTAGGGCAGCGCGTACCATCGCGGCCGTCTCACGCCGGAGCCCGCATGACACGACTGACCGCCCATCACTTCGCGCCCGACGTGCTGCAACTCTTCGACCGCTACGTGCACGGCGACCTGAGCCGGCGTGGCTTCATCGACCAGGCCACGCGCCTGGCCGGCACGCCCGCCGCGGCCGCTGGCCTGCTGGCTG
This sequence comes from Betaproteobacteria bacterium, assembly GCA_031379415.1. Classification (GTDB taxonomy): domain Bacteria; phylum Pseudomonadota; class Gammaproteobacteria; order Burkholderiales; family Burkholderiaceae_C; genus Rubrivivax. The sequence goes on from JANNFE010000102.1 coordinate 26,558, forward strand.
CGCTGAGCCCGCAGTTCGCCGCCGCGCAGGTGGTGGCGCCGAACGATGCGCGCATCGTCACGCGCCGGCAGGCCTTCGACGCACCGCTGGGCAACGGCCAGGTGCAAGGGCTGCTCGCCAAACCCGCCAAGGCCACGGGCCGCCTGCCGGTGGTGCTGGTGGTGCACGAGAACCGCGGCCTCAACCCGCACATCGAGGACATCACGCGCCGCCTGGCCATCGACGGCTACCTGGCCTATGCGCCCGACGCGCTGGCACCGGTGGGCGGCTACCCCGGCGACGAGGACAAGGCGCGTGCCGCTTTCGGCAAGCTCGACATGGGCAAGACCAATGCCGACTTCCTGGCCGCCACGCGCGCGCTGCTGGCGTTGCCCGAAGGCAAGGGCAAGGTCGGCGTGGTCGGCTTCTGCTTCGGCGGCGGCATGGCCAACTACCTGGCCACGATGGTGCCCGAGCTGGCCGCGGCCGTGCCCTTCTACGGCGGCCAGCCACCCGACGCCGACGTGGCCAAGATCCAGGCGCCGCTGCTCATCCACTACGCCGCCACCGACGAGCGCATCAACGCCGGCTGGCCGGCCTACGAGGCGGCCCTGAAGGCCGCCGGCAAGCGCTACGAGGCGCACTTCTATCCCGGCACGCAGCACGGCTTCAACAACGACACCACGCCGCGTTTCGACGCTGCGGCGGCCCGACTGGCCTGGCAGCGCACGCTGGGCTTCTTCAAGGCGCACCTGGCCTGATCACTTTCCCCCAAGCACAACACGAGGAGACCGACATGAACAACCGCAGAAACTTCCTGATGACCGGCGCCGCAGGCACCGGCCTGCTGCTCGCCGGCTGCGCCGGCCTGAGTGCCGACGCCGGCTGGACGACGCTGGTCGACGGCAGCCGCATCCCCGGCGCCGCCGAAGGCTGGACGGCCCTGGGCGAAGGCAACTGGAGCCTGGTCGAAGGCACGCTGCAGGGCAAGGGCGGCAAGGCCGGCTACCTGGTCACCAAGGACAGCTACACCGACTTCGAGATCCGCGCCGAGTTCTGGGCCGACGAGGCCTGCAACAGCGGCATCTTCATCCGCTGTGCCGACCGCAACAAGGTCGGTGCCGACAGCTCGTATGAAGTGAACATCTTCGACAAGCGATCCGACCCGACCTACGGCACCGCCGCCATCGTCGACCACGCCAAGGTGCGGCAACCGGGGCCGATGGCCGCCAACCGCTGGAACACCTTCGAGATCACGGCCAAGGGCGAGAAGCTGGTGGTCGTGTTCAACGGCGAGAAGACGGTGGACATCAGCAATGGCAAGTGGAAGAGCGGGCCCATCGCGCTGCAGTCAGCGGGTGGCACCATCCGCTTTCGCAAGGTGCAGGTGCGAACACTGTGATCCGTGCGCTGGCCATCGTCGCGCTCGCGGTGCTGGCCAGTCTGCCGGCCGCCGCCCAGACCCGGAAGGACACCGCGGTGCTGGCCATGGCGCTGGAGCCGCCCGGCCTGGACCCGACGACCGGCGCTGCTTCGGCCATTGCCGAGATCACGCTCTACAACATCTTCGAGACGCTGACCAAGATCAACGCCGACGGCCGCACCACGCCGCTGCTGGCCGACAGCTGGTCGACCTCGTCGGACCTGAAGACCTGGACCTTCAAGCTGCGCAGCGGCGTGAAGTTCCACAACGGCCAGGCCTGCGACGCGGCGGCGGTGAAGTTCAGCTTCGAACGCGCGGCCGACCAGGCCAGCACCAACAAGGACCGCGCCACCTTCGCCAACATCGAGTCCATCGGCACGCCCGACACACAGACCGTGGTGCTGACGCTGAAGAACGGCAACCCCGACCTGCTGTTCCAGCTGGGCCAGGCCACGGCGGTGATCGTGGAGCCGAAGAGCGTGGCCAGCAACGCCACGCAGCCGGTGGGCACCGGGCCGTATCGGCTGGAGAGCTGGGCCAAGGGCTCGGCGGTGATCCTGGCGCGCTGGGACGACTACCGCGCGGCCAAGGACATCAAGCTGCGCCGCGTGATCATGCGCTTCATCAGCGAACCGGCGGCGCAGGTGGCGGCGCTGCTGTCGGGCGATGTCGACGCCTTCCAGCGCGTGGCCGCGGCGCGCAGCCTGAAGCAGTTCGAGGCCAACAAGAAGTTCCAGGTGCTGGTGGGCGGCTCGCGCGCCAAGACCATCGTGGCCATCAACAACCAGCGCAAGCCGCTGGACGACGTGCGCGTGCGCCGCGCCATGGCCGCCGCCATCGACCGCAAGGCCGTCATCGAAGGCAGTGTCGACGGTTATGGCGTGCCCATCGGCAGCTACTACGTGCCGGGCGCGCCGGGCTACATCGACACCACCGGCATCAACCCCTACGACCCGGCCAAGGCGCGCGCGCTGCTGCATCAGGCCGGCCAGGAACTCGGCTTCAGCCTGCCGCTGAACCTGACGATGAAGCTGCCGCCCGTGCCCTATGCGCGCCAGGGCGGCGAGGTGGTGGCGGCCATGCTGGCCAGGGTGGGCATCAACGCCAGGATCGAGAACATCGAATGGGCGCAGTGGCTCAGCGGCGTGTATGGCCAGAAAGCCTATGACCTCACCATCGTCAGCCATGTCGAGCCGCTGGACTTCGGCAACTTCGCGCGGCCCAACTACTACTGGGGCTACGAGTCGGCGGCGTTCAACGCGCTGTGGGCGAAGATCCAGGCCACGCCCAAGGTCGAGGAACGCAACCGCCTGATGGCCGACGCGCAACAGCTGGTGGCCCGGGACGTGGTGGCCGTCTACCTGTACCAGCCGAGGTGGATCACGGTGGCCAACGCGCGTCTGAAAGGCCTGCCCAGGGACATGCCGATCTTCGTCAACGACCTGGCGGCGCTGAGCTGGCAGTGAGCGTGGCCAGGTGTGCGTCGTCGGCCCAGCTGACGACCTGCAGCGCACCGGCCACCCAGCGCAGGCGGTTCAGCCCGGTGTTGGGAATGGCGCAGGTGCGCAGGCCCGCCAGCGGCAGGCCGTGCGCGGTGCGCCACAGCATGTCGAGCACACCGCCGTGCGTGACCACGGCCAAGCGCCGGCCCGCGCCCAGCGCCGCCAGTTCACGCACGGCCGCCAGCACGCGGGCATGGAAGTGGCGCTGGCTCTCGCCGCCGGGCGCGGCGAAGTCGGCGTCCTGCTCCAGCCAGCGCTGCCACAGTTCGGCGTGCCGGGCCTGGATGGTGGGCACGTCCAGACCTTCGAGCAGGCCGAAGTTCTGCTCACGCAGGCCGGCCAGTGCCACCGCCGGCAGCTGCCAGGTGGCGCCCAGCGGCGCGGCGGTTTCGCGTGCGCGCAGCAGGTCGCTGCTGAAGAGGGCGTCGTGGCGCTCGTCGGCCAGCCGCACGGCCAGGCGCTGCGCCTGGGCGCGGCCGGTGGCGTTGAGCGGGGTGTCGATCTGGCCCTGGAAGCGTTGCTGCAGGTTCCAGTCGGTCTCGCCGTGGCGGATGAAGAGCAGTTCGGTCAATGCAGGTGCTTCACTTGGCGAAGAGCTGTCCGCGGTCGCGGAAGGACTTGAACTCCAGCGCGTTGCCTGAAGGATCCTGGAAGAACATCGTGGCCTGCTCGCCGACCTGGCCGGCAAAGCGGATGGTGGGCTCGATGACGAACTTCACGCCGTGCGCGCGCAGCCGCGTGGCGAAGGCGTCGAACTGCTCCCAGTCGAGCACCACGCCGAAGTGCGGCACCGGCACGTCGTGGCCGTCGACTTCGTTGTGGTGCGCGCCGTTCACTTTCGGCGGCGCGAGGTGGGCCACGATCTGGTGGCCGAAGAGGTCGAAGTCGATCCACTCCGCGCTGCTGCGGCCTTCGGGGCAGCCCAGCACGCGGCCGTAGAAGTCGCGCGTGGGCGCCAGGTCGGCGACGGGGAAGGCGAGGTGGAAGGGGGCGATGGTGCTCATGGCGGAAGCGGCGGGCTGGCGAAGCACGCATTGTCCGTCCGCCGCCGCGGCTCTGGCAGACTGTTGCGCCATGTCCCCGCTCGTCATGCTGCCCGGTCTTGCCTGCGACGGCGAGTTGTTCCGCCATCAGCTGCCGGCGCTGGTCGCGGCCGGCTACGGCGCGGCGGTGAGCGACGTGCACACGCGCGGCGACACCCTCCCGGCCATGGCCGCGCAGCTGCTGGCCCAGCAGCCCGGTGAGCTGCTGCTGGTGGGCGCCTCGATGGGCGGCATGGTGGCGCTGGAGGCGGCGCGCCAGGCGCCGCAGCGCGTGCGCGGCATCGCGCTGCTGGGCAGCACGGCGCGGCCCGACACACCCGAGCTGATCACGCTGCGCACCCAGGCCATCGAACTCTTCGCCGCCGGCCGCATGGATGAGGTGCTGCAGGCCAACGCGATGTTCGCCTTCCACCCGCTGCATGCACGCAACCCGGCGATGGTGGGCGACTACCTGGCGATGATCCGCCGTGCCGGTGCCGCACAACTCATCCGCCAGAACCGCGCGGTGATGGCACGGGCCGATCTGCGGCCGACGCTGCCGCACATCACCTGCCCGGCCCTGGTGGCGGTGGGTGAGGCCGATGCGCTGACGACGCCCGAGCAGGCCCGCGAGATGGCGTCGGCGCTGCCGAATGCGCGACTGGAGATCGTGCCCGGCGCCGGCCACATGCTGACCCTGGAGCAGCCGGCGCGCGTGAATGCGCTGCTGCTGCACTGGCTGCAGTCGCTGGGTGGACGGCTCAGCGCTTGATCTCGGGCGTCAGCACGCTGGCGTCGGTGCTGACCAGGGCCAGCGGGTAGGACTGCCCGGCGGCATGGTCCTCGATGCACTGCAGCACCAGCGCGCTGCGATGCCGCGTGGCGCTGGCGCGCACCTCGTCGAGTGTGAGCCACAGCGTGCGCACGATGCCCTCGTCGAGCGTGCGGCCGGGCAGCGGCTCGCTCACGCTGCCGCAGTAGGCAAAGCGCAGATAGGTCACGTCCTCACCCGTGGCCGGGCGCACGAAGCGCGACAGGTAGATGCCGACCAACGCCTGCGGCGTGAACACGCGCGCGGTCTCTTCCAGCGCCTCGCGCACCACGCCCTGCTCGGGTGACTCACCCGGGTCCAGGTGCCCGGCCGGGTTGTTGAGCTTCAGGCCTTCGGGCGTGTGCTCTTCCACCAGCAGATACCGCGGAGGATGGCTCCCGTCGTCGATGATCGCGGCGACGGTGGTGCTGGGCCGCCAGCGCTCGCTCACGAAGGCATCGGCACCGGCGTGCCCAGGGCTGACTTCACCACCAGCCGCGCCGCATGCAGCAGCGGTTCGGTGTAGCCGCTGGGCTGCTCCTTGCCCTTGAAGACGAGGTCCAGCGCGGCGCGGTAGGCGAAGCTGGTGTCCCAGTTCCCGGCCATCGGCTGATACACCGGGTCGCCAGCGTTCTGTTGGTCCACCACCGCGGCCATGCGGCGGAAAGTCTCGTGCACCTGCTGTTCACTCACCACGCCGTGGTGCAGCCAGTTGGCGATGTGCTGGCTGCTGATGCGCAGCGTGGCGCGGTCTTCCATCAGGGCCACGTCGTGGATGTCGGGCACCTTGCTGCAGCCCACACCCTGGTCGACCCAGCGCACCACGTAGCCCAGGATGCCCTGCACGTTGTTGTCCAGCTCCTGTTGTTTCTCGGCCGCGCTCCAGTTGGCGTTGGCAACCACCGGCACCGTGAGCAGGCCGGCCAGCAGGGCCTCGCGCTGCGCCGGGATGTCGATCTTCTCCAGCTCGGCCTGCACCGCCGCCACGTCTACCTGGTGGTAGTGCAGCGCGTGCAGCGTGGCCGCGGTGGGGCTGGGCACCCAGGCGGTGTTGGCGCCGGCGCGCGGGTGCGCGATCTTCTGCTCCAGCATGGCGGCCATGAGGTCGGGCATGGCCCACATGCCCTTGCCGATCTGCGCCTTGCCGCGCAGGCCGCAGGCCAGGCCCACCAGCACGTTGTTGCGCTCGTAGGCCTGGATCCACTCGCTGCCCTTCATGTCGCCCTTGCGGCGCATGGGGCCGGCCAGCATGGCGGTGTGCATCTCGTCGCCGGTGCGGTCCAGGAAGCCGGTGTTGATGAAGGCCACGCGGCTCTTCGCGGCGCTGATGCAGGCCGCCAGGTTGACGCTGGTGCGGCGCTCCTCGTCCATGATGCCCAGCTTCACGGTGCTGTCGGGCAGGCCCAGCAT
>JANNFE010000119.1:0-4058 GCA_031379415.1 Betaproteobacteria bacterium
GGCCTGGGGCTACCTGATCTCTGCGCTCGTGGTGATTCCGCTCGTCACCCACGGTGTCACCGCCATCAGCCAGCTGCAGTTGTGGACGCAGCCGCTGTGGCTGGTGCTGCTGGTGCTGCCTTACGTCTACGTCTTCAATGCGCATCCGACGCTGCTGAACGAACTTCAGCAGTACGCCGGTGAAAGCGGCAAGGCAGGCGCCTTCGACCCGCTGCTCTTCGGTGGCGCGCTGACCGTCGGCATCGCGCTCATCACGCAGATGGGCGAGCAGGTGGACTACCTGCGCTTCATGCCCGAGAAAACGGCCCAAAACCGCCTGCGCTGGTGGGCCGGCGTGCTGATCGGCGGGCCGGGCTGGGTTCTGCCCGGCGTGCTGAAGATGCTGGGCGGCGCGTTGCTGGCCAACTTGGCGCTGACGCTGTCGGTGCCCGCCGACCGCGCCGTGGACCCGAACCAGATGTACCTGGCGGCCTACGAGCTGGTGTTCCCGAACTACGGCTGGGCGGTGGCGGCGACCGCCTTGCTGGTCATCGTCAGCCAGCTCAAGATCAACGTTACCAATGCCTATGCCGGCAGCCTGGCCTGGAGCAACTTCTTTGCGCGCGTGACGCACAGCCACCCGGGGCGCGTGGTGTGGATGGTCTTCAACACGCTCATCGCCTTGATGCTGATGGAGCTGGAGGTCTTCAAGGCCATCGGCGGCGTGTTGGGCCTGTACAGCAACATCGCCATCAGCTGGATCATGGCCGTGGTGGCCGACCTGGTGGTCAACAAGCCACTCGGTCTTTCGCCGAAAGGCATCGAGTTCAAGCGCGCGCACCTCTACGACATCAACCCGGTGGGCGTGGGCGCCATGGGTGCTGCATCGGTGTTGTCCATCCTTGCCTACCTCGGCCTGTTCGGGCCGATGGCGCAGGCCTTCTCGGCCGTCATCGCCATGGCCGTGGCTTTTGTTGCGTCACCGCTCATTGCCTGGGCGACGAAGGGCCGCTACTACCTCGTGCGGCGGCCTGAAGAAGGTGCCTATCTCGGCGCCATGAAGCTGCGCCATTGCGTCATCTGCGAACGCGAATACGAAGGCGAGGACATGGCCGCCTGCCCGGCCTATGGCGGGCCCATCTGCAGCCTGTGCTGTTCGCTCGACGCACGCTGCCATGATCTGTGCAAACCCGAGCCGGCGCGCGCGCGCATGCAGCTCACCGCCTTGCTGCGCCGCCTGACGCCACGCAGCTGGTGGCCGCAGCTCGACACCGGCCTGGCGCGCTACCTCATGCTGATGGCCGTGGTGGCGCCAGCGCTGGCCGCCTTGCTCTACCTGCTGTTCCAGGTCGAGCTGCGCCAGTCCGCAGAAGGCGCCGGGGCCGCTGAGACCGGCTCAGCCTTGCGCTCTTCCTTCATCAAGACCTACTGCGCGCTGCTGCTGCTGTCGGCCGTCATCGCCTGGTGGCTGGTGCTGGCGCAGATCAGCCGCCGCGTGGCGCAGGAAGAGAGCAACCGCCAGACCGAGGCGCTGGTGAAGGAGATCGACTCGCACCGCCGCACCGACGAGGAACTGCAGCGCGCCAAGCTCGCGGCGGAGGCCGCTCGAAACTCTGCCGACGCCGCCAACCAGGCCAAGACGCGCTACATCAGCGCCGTGAGCCACGAGCTGCGCACGCCGTTGAACAGCATCCTGGGCTATGCGCAGCTGCTCGACGAAGACCCCACGCTGCCGCTGCATCGCAAGCAGGCGGTGGGCGTCATACGGCGCGGTGGCGAGCACCTGCTGGGGCTCATCGAAGGCACGCTGGACATCGCGCGCATCGAAGGCGGCAAGCTGGCGCTGGACCCGAAACCGATGCGCCTGCGTGAAGCGCTGCAGCAGATCGTGCAACTGTTCGAACTGCAGGCCTGCGCCAAGGGCCTGCGCTTCGAACACGACGTGGCGCAGGCGCCGGCGCTGGTGCGCGCAGATGAGCGGCGGCTGACGCAGATCCTCATCAACGTGCTCGGCAACGCGGTCAAGTTCACGCAGGCCGGGCGCGTGAGCTTCCGCGCCGCGCATGTGCGCGAGATGGCGGTGTTCGAGATCGAGGACACCGGCCCCGGTATCGCAACCGAAGACCTGGAGCGCATCTTCGAACCCTTCTCGCGCGGCGGCCAAGCGGCCGGCGCGGCGGGTTCGGCCAGCGGCGGCACGGGCTTGGGCCTGACCATCGCCAAGATGCTGACCGACCTGATGGGCGGCGAGATGACCGTTTCCACCAAGCTGGGCGCAGGCACCATCTTCCGCGTGCGCCTCTTCCTGCCCGAACTGCAGGGCGTGCGCGCACCGGCCCTGCCACCCGTGCGCGGCGCCTACGCCGGGCTGCGGCGGCGCATCCTGGTGGTGGACAACGAAGAAGTCGACCGCACGCTGCTGGCCCGCCGCCTGGAAGCGCTGGGTTTCGACGTGCTGCAGGCCGCCTCGGGCCCGGCCGCGCTGGGCCTGCTGAAGGAAATGCCGGCAGACGCCATCCTGATGGACCTGGCCATGCCGGGCATCGACGGCTGGGAGACCATCCGCACGCTGCGCCGGCAGGGCCTGAGCGACGCACCCGTGGCCATCGTCTCGGCCAACGCCTTCGACAAGGGCCTGGACAACGACGCCGGCATCACCGCGGGTGACTTCATCACCAAGCCCGTGCGCTTCGACGAGTTGCTCGACTGGCTGGGCAGCCGCCTGGCGCTGCAGTGGCAGGCGGCCGCGCCACCACCGCCTCCCGCAGCGCCGGCAGCCGACGCACCGCGGCCCACGCGCGCGCAACTGCAGGCCTTGCACGAGGTGGTGGAGCTCGGCTACCCGCGCGGCGTGCAGCGGCTGCTGGAGCAGATCGAGACCGAGCGCCCCGAGTGCGCCGCCTGGCTGGCGCCGCTGCGCGCGCTGGCCCTGTCCTTCCAGTTCGACCGCATGACACCGGTGATCAAAGATGCGCTTGCCCAGTCACCCTCCGCTTGACCGAGCCCGCAGCGCGGGCCTGGTCCTCATCGTCGACGACGTGCCCGACAACCTGGCCGTGCTGCACGACGCACTCGACGCCGCCGGCTACACCGTGCTGGTGGCCACCGACGGCGCCAGCGCCTTGCAGCGCGCGGCGCAGGCCGACCCCGACATCGTGCTGCTCGACGCCGTGATGCCGGGCATCGACGGCTTCGAGGTCGCACGAAGACTCAAGGCCGGGCCTGAGACAGCGCACATCCCTATCGTCTTCATGACCGGCCTCACCGACACCGAACATGTGCTCGCGGCCTTCGAAGCCGGCGGCGTGGACTACGTCACCAAGCCCATCCGCGCGCCCGAGGTGCTGGCGCGCATGGCCGCGCACATGCTGGCCGCGCGCCAGGCGCGCCAGGCGCGCAACGCGCTGGACGCCTACGGCCACGCCACCATCGCCTTGCGCATGGCCGACCACGCCGCGCGCCTGGTCTGGCAGACGCCGCTGGCGCGGCGCTGGCTGCCGACCTACTTCGACGTCGCGCCCGACGAGGTGCCCCCGGCCTTGCTGCAGTGGCTGCAGGTGGCTGCCGACGGCCGCGAGGTACGGCCGCTGTCCACCGCCCGCGGCGCGCGGCAACTCGTGGCCACGCTGCAGGGCCGCACGCCCGACGACGACTGGCTGGTGGTGCTGCGCGAGGTCAGCGACGCCGCCACCGTCGAAGCCACGATGCAGGCTTTCGGCCTGACGCTCCGCGAAAGCGAGGTGCTGTACTGGGTGGCCAAGGGCAAGACCAACCGCGACATCGGCGACATCCTGGGCAGCAGCCCGGCCACGGTGAAGAAGCACCTCGAGCGGGTCTACGAGAAGCTGGGCGTGGAGACGCGCACCGCGGCGGCGGCGCTGGCCATGCAGCGCGTGCGCGAGCTGGCGCGGGAATGCTGACCACCCCGAAGCGGCCTTCGGCCGCCGCCCCTTGTATCTTCACGGCCCAGGCCCTTGTGCTTGTTTTGAGTTCTTTGTGGTGGTGGTCGTGGTGGGGCTGTGGGCAAGTGGTCAGAGGCTGGCGCGGTGGGCAACGCGCAGCGTTGTCCACGGCAAGCC
>JANNFE010000126.1:0-8194 GCA_031379415.1 Betaproteobacteria bacterium
GCCGAACAGCGCCTGTTCGCCGAGGCTCGCGCGGTCCTGCACCTGGATCTTGAAGCCGCCGGCATTGCCCAGGCCGTCCACCGCGGGCGGCGGCACCACGAACATGCGCGCGCCCTGGATCTGCTGGATGGCGCCGTTCACGGCGCCCAGGATGGCGCCCTTGCTCAGGTTGGGCGTGGTGCGCTTGTCGAAGTCCGCGAGGCCGAAGAACACGATGCCTTCGTTGGGCGCGGCCGAGAAGCCAGCGATGGACAGGCCGGGGAAGGCCACCGAATCGACGATGCCCGGCACCTTCAGCGCGATGTCGCTCATCTGGCGGATGACGGCATCCGTGCGGTCGATGGAAGCACCCGCCGGCAGCTGCGCAATGCCGATGAGGTATTGCTTGTCGGGTGCCGGCACGAAGCCGCCCGGGATGCGCGTGAACAGCAGCGCCGTGGCGCCCAGCAGCACCGCGTACACCACCAGCGAGATGCTCTTGCGCCGCACCACGCGCGTGACGCCGTTGCTGTAGCCCTTGCTGGCGCGGTTGAAGAAGCGGTTGAAGACGCGGAAGAAGCCGCCGAAGACGGCGTCGATGCCGCGCGTCAAGCGGTCTTTCGGCGCGTCGTGCGGGCGCAGCAGGATGGCGCCGAGCGCCGGGCTCAGGGTCAGTGAGTTGAAGGCCGAGATCACGGTGCTGATGGCGATCGTCACCGCGAACTGCTTGTAGAACTGGCCCGTCAGGCCCGGCACGAAGGCCAGCGGCACGAACACCGCGCACAGCACCAGCGCAATGGCGATGATGGGCCCGGAGACTTCGCGCATGGCCTTCACCGTGGCGTCGTGGGCAGACAGGCCGGCCTCGATGTTGCGTTCGACGTTCTCCACCACCACGATGGCGTCGTCAACGACGATGCCGATGGCCAGCACCAGGCCGAAGAGTGTCAGCGTGTTGATCGAATAACCCAGCAGCAGCAGGAAGGCGAACGTGCCGACGATGCTCACCGGCACTGCCAGCAGCGGAATGAGCGAAGCGCGCCAGGTCTGCAGGAAGACGATGACCACCAGCACCACCAGCAGCACGGCTTCGATGAGCGTGGCCACCACCTTTTCGATGCTGGTCTGCACGAAGCGCGTGGGGTCGTAGACGATGCTGTAGTCCATGCCGGGCGGGAAGCCCGCCTTCAGCCTGTCCATCGTCTTGCGCACGTTGTTGCTGAGTGCCAGCGCGTTGCTGCCCGGCGCCTGGAAGATGGCAATGGCCGAGGCTTCCTTGTTGTTCAGCAGGCTGCGCAGCGCATAGGTGCTGGCCGACAGCTCCACGCGCCCGATGTCGCGGATGCGGATGAGGCCGCCGGTGGCGGTGTCGGCACGCACGATGATGTCGGCGAATTCCTGCTCGGTGGTCAGCCGCCCCTGCGTGTTGACGGCGAGCTGGAACTCAGTGCCCTTGGGCGCCGGCGGTGCGCCGACCGTTCCTGCGGCCACCTGCGCGTTCTGCTCGCGGATGGCGGCGATGACTTCGGCCGTGGTGAGGCTGCGCGCCGCCAGCTTGCCCGGGTCCAGCCACACGCGCATGGCGTAGTCACCGGCGCCGAACAGGATCACCGAGCCCATGCCGGGGATGCGCAGCAGGTCGTCGCGCACGTTGAGCTGGCCGTAATTCCTCAGGTACAGGGCATCACGGCTGTTGTCGGGGCTGACCAGGTGCACCACCATGGTCAGGTTCGGGCTGCTCTTCTCGGTCGTCACGCCGATCTGGCGCACGATCTCGGGCAGCCGCGGCAAGGCGCGGTTGATGCGGTTCTGCACCGCGGTCTCCGCCGCTTCGGGGCTGGTGCCGATCTTGAACGTCACCGTCAGCGACATGCCGCCGTCGGCCGTGGCCTGCGAGTCGAAGTACAGCAGGTTCTCGATGCCGCTGATCTGCTCTTCCAGCGGCGTGGCCACCGTTTCGCTGATGACGCGCGGGTTGGCGCCGGGGAACTGCGCGCGCACCACGATCTGCGGCGGCGCGACCTCGGGGTATTCAGAGATGGGTAGCCTGAAGATGGCCAGCGTGCCGAGCAGGAAGATGAAGATGGAGAGCACCGCCGCGAAGCGCGGGCGGTCGATGAAGAAGCGTGAGATGTCCATGCTGTGAACCTCAGGCCTTCTTCTGCGCCGGCCCGGCAGCGGGGGGATTGGGTATGGGCAGGCCCTTGTCGTCGACCTTCAGCACCTGCGGCGCCACCGGCACGCCGGGGATGATGCGCTGCAGGCCATCGACGACGACGTTCTCGCCCGCCTTGAGCTTGCCGCCGCCCACCACGCGCATGCCGTCGTGCAGCGCCCCCAGCTGCACGTCGCGGAACTGCGGCTGGCCGTCGGCACCGATCACGACGACGAACTTCTTGCTCTGGTCAGTGCCAATGGCGCGTTCGGGCACCAGCACCGCGCTGTAGGGCGCGGTGGTGGCCATCACCAGGCGCACCGCCAGGCCGGGCACGAACTGGCCCTTGGCGTTGTCGAAGCTGGCGCGCATGCGGATGGCGCCGGTCTGCGCGCTGAGCTTGTTGTCGACGAAGTCGAGCTTGCCGACATGCGGGTAACCCTCTTCGTTGGCCAGGCCCATGCGCACGACAGGCGCCTTCTCGTTGGCGGTGCGGATGCGCAGGAAGGTTTGCTCGCTGCCGTCGAAGTAGGCGTGCACCTTGGCCACGCCGGCAATGGAGGTCAGCACGACCTGTTCATTGACGAGGTTGCCGGCGGTGACGCTGGCGCGCGACACGCGGCCGGCGATGGGCGCGCGCACGGCGGTGAATTCCAGGTTCAGGCGCGCCACGCGCAGCGCGGCCTCGGCGGCCTGGATGTCGGCGGCGCTGGTGCGCGTGCTGGAGGACAGCTGATCGACCTCTTGCTTCGACACCGCGCGGGCCTCCAGCAGCTTCTGCGCGCGGGCCAGCTCGGCACCGGCAAGTTCGGCACGCGACTTGGCGGCCAGGACCTGCGATTCCAGCCGCGCCACCTCGGCCGCAAAAGGCCGCGGGTCGATGCTGAACAGCAGCTGGCCGCGGGCGACCATGGCGCCGTCGGCGAAATGCACCCGCTCGATGACGCCGCCCACACGCGGGCGCAGTTCCACGTATTCGGCAGGCTCCAGGCGGCCGCTGAATTCCTCGTTGTCGGCGAGTGTTTTCTGCACGGCCGGTGCCACGCTCACCGGTGCGGGGCCTTGCGGGCCGCCCTGGGCGCCGACGGGGTCGCTGCAGCCGGTCAGCCAGGGCAGGGCAACCAGCAGCATCAGGCCGGCGGCGGTGGACAAGGCAGGAAGCTTCTTCATCGGCGTGTCTTTCGTGAGACAGGGTGGGGCGTGACGCTGCGTGCGGGGTGTGCGGACGCAGCAAGGTCGGTGCCGGTGGGTGTGCCGGCGCCATGCAGGAAGAGTTCGACGATGTGGTCGACGTGGCGGGCAATGCCGGCGGCCGTCCAGCCTGGCTGCAATTCACCCACCAGTGCGCGCAGCTGCGGGCCGTCGACCACGAGGTGGATGTAGTGCTGCGCGAGCGCCTGCGCCCGCAGGTCGATGCGCAGCGCGCCGTTGGCCTGATGCGTGGCCAGCCAGCGGCCCAGCTCGGCGGCGGCGTTGTCGCGCCCGGTCTGGCACATCGAATGGGCCTGCTCGGGGAAGCGCTGGCCTTCAGACACCATCAGCCGGTGCACCGCCAGCATGCGCGGCTGCAGCACCAGTTCGAGCAGGCGGCGGCCGTAGAGCACCAGACCGGGGCGCAGCTCGGCCTCGGACATGGGCAGCAAACTGAGCTGACCGGCGACTTCTTCGCAAATGGCACGTACCGCTGCCACGAAGAGGCCGGGTTTGCCGCCGTAAGGCCCGTAGACGTTGCGGCGCGAGCCCCCCACCTGGCCGATGAGGCCGTCGACCGACACACCTTCGTAACCGCAGTTGAGGAACATGTCGGCCGCCGTGTTCTGCAGGCGGCGCAGGCGCTCAGCACCGCGCGCCGTGCAGGCACGCGCGGCAACGGGGCAACTGGTCTTGGACCGAAGGGACATCACCGGACGGTACGGCTTCGTACCGTCAAGCGTGTGACACCCCTGGTTTACCCAGGCTGTCAGTGCAGTTAATCGGGCGGCATGACCGTCTACTGCTCGGCGAAGGCGCGCTCGATGACGAAGTCACCCGGCGTGCTGGTATTGCCTTCCTTGAAGTGCCGCTTCTCCAGCAGCGCCTTCAGGTCGCGCAGCATGGCCGGGCTGCCGCAGATCATCACGCGGTCGTGCGCAGCGTCGAAGGGCGGCACGCCGAGGTCGCTGAAGAGCTTGCCGCTTTCGATGAGCTCGGTCACGCGGCCCATGTTGCGGTAGCTCTGGCGCGTCACCGTCGGGTAGTAGCGCAGCTTGCTGGTGACCAGTTCGCCCAGGAACTCATGCTGAGGCAGGTGCTCCACCAACATGTCGTGGTAGGCCAGCTCATCTACCTGGCGCACGCCGTGCACCAGGATGACCTGCTCGAACTTGTCGTAGGTCTCGGGGTCGCGCACGATGCTCATGAAGGGCGCGAGGCCGGTGCCGGTGCCGAACATGTACAGGCGCTTGCCGGGCAGCAGGTAGTCCACCACCAGCGTGCCTGTGGGCTTCTTGCCGACGATGACGGTGTCACCCACCTGGATGTGCTGCAGCCTGCTGGTGAGCGGGCCGTCGGGCACCTTGATGCTGAGGAACTCCAGGTGCTCTTCGTAGTTGGCGCTGACGATGCTGTAGGCGCGCAGCAGCGGCTTGCCGTTCACGCGCAGACCGATCATCGTGAAGTGGCCGTTGGAAAAGCGCAGCGTCGGGTCGCGCGTGGTGGTGAAGCTGAACAGGCGGTCGGTCCAGTGGTGGACGCTCAGCACGCGTTCTTCGAGGAAGGCACTCATGGCAGCAGGCAAGTCAAAAAGCGACCACGAGTGTAGCGGCCGGACTCAGGGTTTTCGCTGACGGGCTGACCGCCGCCTGGGCTGCGCCATCTCGGCGAAGAAGTCGAAGAGGTGCTGCGCCGCCGGCGTGAGCGTGCGGCCGGCACGACGGATGAGGCCGATGCGCCGCGTGACCACCGGCCCGTCCAGCGGCACGCTCACCAGCAGCGGGTGGTCGGGGCCGGGCATGGCCATGGCCGGCACGGCGGCCACGCCCAGGCCGGCTTCCACCAGGCCGAGCAAAGCCGTCACATGCTGGGCTTCGCACACGCTGACCGGGCGCACGGCCAGGCCGGCCAGCGCCTGGTCGATGAGCAGGCGGTTGCCCGAACTCTGCGCCACGCTGATGAAGTCGTAGGCCGCCAGGTCTGCCCAGGCGACGCGCTTCTTGTCCGCCAGCGGATGGTCGCGCCGGCAGGCGGCGACGAAGCGTTCTTCGCGCAGCGGCGTGAACAGCAGATCGGGCTCCTGGCTGCCGATGAAGTTGAGGCCGAAGTCGGCTTCGCCACGCAGCACGGCGCCCAGCACGTCGTTGGCGCTGGCGTCCATCACTTTCACGCGCACCTTCGGGAACTGGCCGCGGAAGCGCTGCACCACCTGCGAGACGTAGTAGTAGACGGTGGACGGTACGCAAGCGATGCTGACCTCGCCCATGCGCGTGGCGGCCACGCCGCGCAGGCCCAGCAGCGTGCCGTCCAGCTCGTCCAGCAGCGCCTGCACCTTGCGCGCGAAGTCGCGGCCCACGGCGGTGAGGCTGACGCGGCGCGTCGTGCGTTCCAGCAGGCGCACGCCGAGCGCTTGTTCCAGCTTCTCGATGCGGCGGCTGAAGGCCGGCTGCGAGATGTGCACGGCCTCGGCAGCGCGGCGGAAGTTGCCGAGTTCGGCGACGGCCCGGAAGGCTTGCAGGTCGTTCAGGTCGAAGGCAATGGCCATCGTCGCGTCTCCCGGCTATTGATGTGCATTGTGGATCAATGCTTCGAGACTATGCAATTCACACGCATGGATCGAAGGCTCAGCATTCGCTCCATGCCTTCCCTCACCGTCCCCTGTGTCCTGATGCGCGCCGGCACCTCTCGCGGGCCCTTCTTCCTGCGCGAATGGTTGCCGCAAGGCGACGAGGCGCGCGACCAGGCGCTCATCGGCGCGATCGGCGCTTCCGACCTGCTGCAGGTGGATGGCGTCGGCGGCGGCAGCACGCTCACCAGCAAGGTGGCCATCGTCAGCAAGAGCACGCAGCCCGACTGTGACGTGGACTACCTTTTCGCCCAGGTCGGTGTGGGCGACAAGAGCGTGGACACCCGTCCCAACTGCGGCAACATGCTCTCGGGTGTGGCGCCGTTTGCCATCGAACAGGGGCTCGTCGCGGCCCAGCCGGGCCAGACGCGGGTACGGGTCTACAACGTCAATACGCGTTCGCGCATCGACGTCACGGTGCAGACGCCAGGCGCCCAGGTCATCTACGAAGGCAGCACCGGCATCGACGGCGTGGCGGGCACGGCAGCGCCCATCCAGCTCGACTTCCTCGACGCCTGGGGCGCGGTGACGGGCTCGGTCTTCCCCACCGGCCAGCGCATCGACACCGTGCTCGATGTCGAGGTGACCTGCATTGATGCGGCCATGCCGCTGATGATCGTCCGCGCCGCTGACCTCGGCCTGAGCGGCCGCGAAGCGCCGGCCGAGCTGGACGCCGACCGCGAACTGCTCGCCCGCCTGGAAACCATGCGCCGCGCCGCCGGCGAGCTGATGGGCCTGGGCGACGTGAGCGGCAGCGTGATCCCCAAGCCCGTGCTGGTGAGCGCGGGTCACGACGAACACAGCATCACCTCCCGCTACTTCACCCCCAAGCGCTGCCATGCCTCGCATGCCGTGACGGGCGCCATCGGCGTCTCGGCGGCCTTCGCGCTGCCGGGCACCGTGGCCAGCAGTGCGCTGGCCATCGCGGGCCCGCGCAGCGTGGCCGTGCTGCACCCGCAGGGGCGCATCGACGTGGCGGTGGAGATCGAAGGCAGCGGCGAACAAGCCGCCATCCGCCGTGCAGCGCTGGTGCGCACGGCGCGAAAGATCCTGCAAGGCCAGCTGCACATCCCGGACTACGTGTTTTCCAAACCCATCCCCGAAGGAGACAAGACCATGAAGCCGATCAAGACCCTCGCCGCGCCGCTGCTGGCGGCCACGCTCGCCGCCGCCGTACCGGCCTACGCCGCCTATCCCACCAAGACCATCACCATCGTCGTGCCCACGGCGGCCGGTGGCGGCAACGACGCCATGGCGCGCACCATCGCGCAGAAGCTGGGGCCCCTGCTCGGCCAGACCATCATCATCGACAACCGCGCCGGCGCCAACGGCAGCATCGCCAGCGAATTCGTCGCCCGCGCCACGCCCGACGGCCACACGCTGATGCTGGGCTACATCGCCACCCACGCCATGAACCCGGCGCTGCAGAAGTTGCGCTACGACCCCGTCACCGACTTCGAACCCGTGGGCCTGGTGGGCTACTCACCCACGCTGATGGTGGCCAACGCCACGGTGCCGGTGAAGGACGTGAAGGATCTGGTGGCCCAGCTCAAGGCCAAGCCCGACAAGTACACCTACGCCAGCGCCGGCAACGGCACGGCACCGCACTACGCGGCCGAGCTCTTCAAGCTGAACGCCGGCGTGGTGATGCTGGGCGTGCCCTACAAGGGCGCCGCACCCGCGGTGAGCGACACCATCGGCGGCCAGACGCAGTTCATGTTCCCCAGCCTCTTCACCGCGCTGCCGCACGTGAAGGGCGGCAAGCTCAAGGCCATGGCTGTTGCAGGTCCGAAGCGTTCGCCGCTGCTGCCCGACGTGCCGACGCTGAAGGAAGCCGGCGTCGACGGTGTCGACGTGCAGCAGTGGTATGCCTTCTTCGCCCCGGCCAAGACGCCCAAGGACGTGATCGCGCAGCTCAACAAGGCGCTGAACCAGGTGCTGAACGACAAGGAGATCATCAGGCGCATCGAAGACCATGGCGCCGATGTCGAGACCAGCACGCCTGAACAGCTGGGCGCCCTGGTGAAGAGCGAGCTCGTGAAGTGGAAGGGTGTGGTGCAGAAGGCCAAGCTGACGGCTGACTGAGCCCACAATTCCGACCCGCCGCGCCCCAAGGAGCCCGCCATGACCCACGCACCCACCGAAGACCTGGCCGCCTGGATCGGCCGCAGCGAGACCGTGCACGACACCATCGGCGCCACGCCGGTGGTGGCCCTCACCGCCACGCTGGACCACCCCGCCGC
>JANNFE010000177.1:0-8375 GCA_031379415.1 Betaproteobacteria bacterium
GATGACCCCGCGCAGTGGGAGCGCCGCGAATACTTCAGCCGCTTCTGAGAACCCCGACAAGCCCGCATGCCCGCCACCATCACCCTGCACCTGCAAGACCGCGACGGCAGCCAGCACGCCGTGCCCGGGCGCATCGGCCGCAGCCTGATGCGCGCGGCCATCGACGCCGGCCTGGACGGCATCGCGGCCGACTGCGGGGGTTGCCTCAGCTGCGCCACGTGCCATGTCATCGTCGCGCCCGAGTGGCTGCCGCGGCTGCCGCCGCCGGCTGCCGACGAGGGGTCGATGCTGGAGATGACGGCGCACCCGCAGCAGACCGGCAGCCGCCTGAGCTGCCAGATCACGCTCACTTCCGCGCTCGACGGCCTGGCCGCGCGGCTGCCGCCGACCCAATACTGAAGCCTGAAAGCATCGAGAGAGGACCCTGCGTGAAGCTGCTCGAAACCTTGGCCAAGTTGTGTGCCGTGTTTGCCGGCGTGCTGCTCACGGTCATCACGCTGATGACCTGCATCAGCCTCATCGGGCGCAACACCACCGGCTGGAGCATCGTCGGCGCCTTCGAGCTGTCGGGCTCGGCGGCAGGCGCCGCCATCGCGCTGTTCATGCCCTGGTGCCAGGTCAAGCGCAACAACATCATCGTCGACTTCTTCACCGCACGGGCCAGCGCGGCCACGCAGGACCGGCTGGACCGTTTGGGCGCGTTGATGTTGGCGCTGGTCATGGGCCTGATGACCTGGCGCACCGGCATTGGCGGCATCAACGCCTGGACGTCGCAGGCCGGCTCGATGATGATGGGCTTCCCGGAGTGGATCGTCTACGTCGGCATGGTGCCGCCGCTGGCGCTGACGGCGCTGATCGCGCTGTGGCAGGCCTTGCGCGGCTTCGACGACGGGCAGGTGCGGGCATGAGCCCCGTCGCCCTGACCGGGCTCATCTTCGGCTCGATGCTGGCCATGATGGCCATCCGCGTGCCCATCGCCGTCAGCATGTTCGCCGCCGGTGCGCTGGGCTATGTCATGCAGGCGGGCTGGCTGCCCTTTGCCAACTTCCTCAACACCCAGGCCTTTGCACGCTTTGCCAGTTATGACCTGTCGGTGATCCCGCTGTTCATCCTGATGGGGCAGTTCGCCACCAAGGGCGGCATCAGCAAGGCCCTGTTCGAGTTCGCGGCCGCGGTGATGGGGCGCTTCAGGGGCGGGCTGGCGATGGCCTCGCTGCTGGCCTGTGCGGCCTTCGGCGCCATCAGCGGCTCCTCGGTGGCCACCGCCGCCACCATCACCAGCGTGGCGCTGCCCGAGATGCTGCGCCACGGCTATTCGGGCCGCCTGGCCACCGGCACGCTGGCCGCCGGCGGCACGCTGGGCATCCAGCTGCCGCCGTCCATCGTGCTCGTGATCTACGCCATCCTCACCGAGCAGAACATCAGCAAGCTGTTCGCCGCCGCCATCGTGCCCGGGCTCATCGCGATGGTCGGCTACATGGTCGCGGTGGCGGTCTACGTGCGCCTGGTGCCGGGCCAGGCGCCCGCCGTCGAGGAGGCGCCGCCACCCTTGACGCTGCGCGCGCTGCTGGGTGTGGCGCCCATCGTGGGCATCTTCCTGCTGGTCTTCGGTGGCATCTACAGCGGCTGGTTCACGCCCACCGAAGGCGCCGCCGTCGGCGCCACCACCACCTTCCTCACCGCGCTGGGCAAGGGGCAGATGAGCGTGCCCAAGTTCAAGGACTGCTTCTACGGCACGGCCGCCAGCGCGGCCATGATCTTCTTCATCTTCCTCGGCGCCGACCTCATGAACTCGGCGCTGGCGCTGACCCAGGTGCCCAAACAGCTGGCCGCGCTGGTCGGCGGCTGGGGGCTGTCGCCCTTGATCGTGGTCGTCGCCATCCTGCTGTTCTACGTGCTGCTGGGTGCGGTGATGGACGAGCTGTCGATGCTGCTGCTGACGATCCCGATCTTCTTCCCCATCGTCATGGGACTGGACTTCGGCATGAGCAAGGAGTCGGTGGCCATCTGGTTCGGCATCATGGTCCTGATGACGGTGGGCTTCGGGCTCATTGCGCCGCCGGTGGGCCTGAACGTCTATATCGTCAACGGCATGGCCAAGGGCGTGCCCATGGGCGAGACCTACCGCGGCGTCATGCCCTTCCTGGTGAGTGACGTGCTGCGCACCACGCTGTTCCTGTTCTTTCCCATCATTCCCTTGTGGCTGGTGCGGTACATCGGCTAGCGCCCGTGGACATCTTGAAGAGACTGGCCCCCTGCCTTGCCCAGTGGCTGCTGGCCGCCAGTGCCGCGGCGCAAGGCCCGCTCGCGGTGGTGGTGCCCACCGAGACCGTGCGCCTGCCCGGCCTGGCCGCGCCGGCGCAGATCCTGCTCGACGCCTGGGGCGTGCCGCACATTTACGCCGGTAGCGAGGACGACGTGTTCTTCGCCCAGGGCTACAACGCCGCGCGCGACCGCCTGTTCCAGATCGACCTCTGGCGCCGTCGCGGCCTGGGTCTGCTGGCGTCGATCTACGGTGCCAACTTCGTCGAGCAGGACCGCGCGGCGCGCCTCTTCCTGTACCGCGGCGACATGCGCAAGGAATGGGCGGCCTACGGCCCCAGGGCGCAGCGCATCGCCACGCGCTTCGTGGCCGGCATCAATGCCTACATCGACTCGATCGGCGCCGACCCGGCCCACTGGCCGCTGGAGTTTCGCTACTTCGGCTACGCGCCCGAGAAGTGGCAGGCCGAGGACGTGGTGCGCATCCGCAGCCACGGCCTCACGCGCAACCTGAGCTCGGAGGTCTCGCGCGCCATCGTGGCCTGCCGCAGCGACCTGAAGTCCGACGAGGTGCGTGCGCCGCTGTCGCCGCCTTGGGTGACGAAGGTTCCCGAGGGCCTGGACCCCTGCATCCCGCCCGAGGCCCTGCGCGCCTTCAACCTGGCCACGCAGGGCGTGCTGATCAGCGGCCGTGACGGCCGGCGTTCGGCCGTCGATGGCGAACTGAAGGTCGCCATGGCCGAAGGCCCGCCGCCCATGGAAGGCAGCAACGCCTGGGTGGTGGCGCCGGCCAAGTCGGCCACCGGCCGGCCCATCCTGGCCAGCGACCCGCACCGCACGCATTCAGCGCCTTCGCTGCGCTACATCGTGCACCTGAACGCGCCGGGGCTGAACGTCATCGGCGCTGGCGAACCTTCGCTGCCCGGCATCTCCATCGGCCACAACGGCAGCATCGCCTTCGGCCTGACGGTGTTCGCCATCGACCAGGAAGACCTCTACGTCTACGAACTCAACCCGGCCAATGCGCTGGAGTACCGCTACCAGGGCCGCTGGGAGAAGATGCGCACGCTGACCGAGACCGTGCCCGTGCGCGGCGGTGCGGCGCAGACGGTGGAGATGCTGTTCACGCGTCATGGCCCGGTCACCCACATCGACCAAGGCCGGGGCCGCGCCTATGCCGTGCGTTCGGGCTGGTTCGAGCCCGGCATGGCACCCTACTTCGGCAGCGTCGACTACATGTACGCCAAGGACTTCAGCGAGTTCAGGCGCGCCATGGCCAACTGGGGCGCGCCGGCCGAGAATCAGGTCTACGCCGACGTCGCCGGCAACATCGGCTGGGTGACCGGCGGCCTGGCGCCCAAGCGCCCGAACTGGGACGGCCTGCTGCCCGTGCCCGGCGACGGCCGCTACGAGTGGGCCGGCTTCTGGACCGGCGAGCAACTGCCCTGGCTGCTGAACCCGGCCGCGGGCTGGTTCGCGTCGGCCAACGAGCAGAACCTGCCCGCAGCCTATCCGTACCGCGAACGCAAGCTGGGCTTCGAATGGTCGCCCGGCCTGCGCCAGCAGCGCGTGAGCGAGGTGCTGGCCAGGCTGCCCCAGGTGAGCCTGGAAGACTCGATGCGGCTGCAGAACGACTTGCTTTCCGTGGCCGCGCGCCGCCTGCAGGCGCTGCTGAAGACGCTGCGGCCCAAGGACGCCCGCGCGCAGGCCGCCACACGCCTGCTGCTCGACTGGAACCTGCAGCTCGGCGCCGATTCGGCCGCCGCGGCGCTGTTCGAGGTCTGGTGGTCACGCCATCTGGGCCCGACCTTCAAGGACGCGGTGCTGCCGCCCAACGCCGCGGCGCTGATCCGCTCGACCGACCCCGACCTGCTGCTGGCGGCCCTGGAGAAACCCGCCACGCGCTTCGGTGCCGATGCGACGACGCGGCGCAACGAGGTTCTGGAACAGAGCCTGGTCCAGGCCTGGGCCGACATGCAGCGCCTGGGCGGCAGCGAACCTGCGGCGTGGCGATGGGGCAAGCTGCAGCAGGCCTGGTTCGCGCACCCGCTGGCCAACGCCGCCGAAGAGCCGACGCGGCTGCGCCTGAACATCGGGCCGCTGCCGGGCAAGACGGGTGGCAGCGATACGGTCAACCTCTCGTCCTACGACCCGGCCAGCTTCCGCCTCTTCGGCGGGCCATCGTTTCGCATGGTGCTCGACGTTGGCAACTGGGATAACTCGCGTGCCGTCAATGCACCCGGGCAGTCGGGCGACCCGGCCAGCCCGCATTACCGCGACCTGGTGCCGCTGTGGATGAAAGGCGAGTACTTCCCGCTGCTGTACACGCGCGCCAAGGTCGAGGCCGTGCTGACGCGGCGCATCGAACTGCTGCCGGCGCGCTGAGCGGGCAGCGCATCAGCGCCTGAAGGGCGGCAGCTGGCGGTAGGTGAAGCCGCGCCAGAACCATTCCATCGGCCCGTAGCGGAACTTCGACAACCACCAGTGGCTGAAGGCGACCTGCGCGCTGAAGACCACCAAGACGAAGAGCAGTTGCTGCGCGCGCGGCATGCCCCACTGGCCGAGCCCGTAGCCGTAGAAGTAGAAGGTGCAGATCAGTGACTGCATGAGGTAGTTGGTCAGCGCCATGCGGCCCATCGGCGCCAGCACGCGGATGCGCGAGAACACCGCCGTGCTGTGCAGCATCAGCACCACGGCGCCGACGTAGCCCACGCAGGCCGCCAGGTTGCCCATGAAGAGCAGACCGCGCGCGATGCCCCAGCCGTCGGTGCGATCGCCGGCGGTGTGTGAGGTCGCGATCAGGCTGCCCAGCAGGCCCAGGCCGATGCCCAGCGGCAAGGCACGGAAGGCCAGTTGGCGGAACAGCGGCAGGTGCGCGCCGGTGTTGTCCATCACGCCCGAGCGCACGAACCAGCCGCCGACCAGGAAGACGCCGATGAAGAGCAGCGAGTTGCCGAAGTCGCCGGCCGCGCTGTCGATGAAGCGGCGCGCACGCACGTCCACCGTCTGCGCGTAGCTGCCGGCGGTGTAGATGCGTTGTTCCTTCGCGGCATCGGCCTTGCGTTCAGCCAGGCGCTTCTCGCGCGCGGCCTTGCGTTCGGCGGCGCGTTCGGCCTGCGTCTTCTTCGGTGACTTGTCGGCCTGTGACGCCGCCTCCGAAGCCGGCAGGGCGCGTGCCGCGGCGGCCTTCCTGTCGTCGGCCGCCTGCCGCGCCGCGATGGCCTGCGGGGCGTCGGGGTCGGGCGCGAAGTGCTGCACCAGGCCACCCGTCGTCATGCCGATGGCCACGAAGAGGTACAGGCTGGCGCCCAGCCGCAGGCCGCGCAGTTCCACCGGCTCGCGGTACTTCCACGACAACCAGCTGGCCAGCAGCACCAGCGGGCCGAAGACCGTGAGCGGCACGCGCGGTTCGGTGGGGCCGTCGGGCAGCAGCCAGAAGACGATGGCGGCGATGCACAGGCCGGTGCCGAGGATGAAGACCAGGAAGGAGAAGATCGGTATCGACAGGCCGCGCAGCTTCACGTGCTTGTCGCTGCGCAGGTAGACGCCCGCCAGCCCGGCGATGGCCACGCCGCTGGCCACGGCGAAGAACTTGTCGAAGTCCGGGATGAAACCCAGGCCGATGATCACGGCGATGCTGATGAGCACCGGCTGGGTCCTGCCGTACAGCGCCACCATCAACAGCAGGGCGGCCACCGCATAGGTGAAGAGGATGTCGCCGTCCCACAAAAAGACGAAGTGCACGCCGCCGATGGTGGCCAGCGCCAGCACGCGCCGCAGGTAGACCTTCCTGAATTCGCGCCCGGCCTTTTCAGCCCGCACCATCATCACCGCGAAGCCCATGCCGAAGAGCAGCGAGAAGATCGTCCAGAACTTGCCCTGCACGAAGTAGTTGACGAAGAAGCTGGCCCACCAGTTGGCGCCCGTCAAGCCGCGCTCGATGCCTTCACCCAGGCCCGTGAAGGGCCGGTTGAACCACTCGATGTTCATCATGAAGATGCCGATGAGCGCGAAGCCGCGCACGACATCCAGGGCCTCGATGCGCTGCGTGACGGTGATCGGTGCCATCGGCACGGCGGGTGCGATGGCAGGTGGGGGCGCTGCCGCCGGCATTGCAGATTCCATCGCGAAGAGCCCCTTGTGAGGAACCCAGGCGCCGTTCATTCCGGTGGGAATGACCTGAGTCTGCGTGGGCGCTTTCAATGTAGCAGAGCCTTCCTCGCGAGCCGGGCTCCCGCGTGCACCGCCAAAGCCTGCGAGCAGGCGTCCAGCCGTTCGACATCGGTCACAGGCCGATGACGCCGAGCTGCAGCCCCACGCGCACGGCCTCGGCCCGCGTGGCCGCGCCCACCTTGGCCAGGATCTGGCCGACGTGGTACTTCGCGGTGTGCGCCGAGATGCCCAGCACGCCGCCAATGTCGGGGTTGGACAGGCCCTTGGCCATGAACTCGAAGACCTCCAGCTCGCGCGGTGTCAGCGGCTCGTGGTCGGCCGGCGGCAGCTCGGCATGGCCATGCGCCAGGCCTGCCATGCGCACCGACAGCCCCTGCCGCACGGCCGCCACCGCCGCGCGCAGTTGTGCGGGTGTGGCGTCGGGCGACAGCAGGGCCAGCGCGCGCGCCTCGCTGTTGTTGCGCCGTGCCAGCTCGCGCAGGTCGGTGCCCAGCAGCACGGCAGCCTGTGGCGCCGGCAGCGCGGCGTGCAGGGCCAACGCCTGGGCTGCGTCGCGGGCATGCAGCACCAGCACATCGGCGGCTTCGGGTGTCTGGCGCACGTTCACCTGCCAGCCGTCCACGCCGGCCAGCGCCGCGGCCAGGCCATCGGCCAGCAGCGGCGAAGGGCTGACCACGACGATGTCGGTCATGGGGCCGTCGCGCTTCAGTGGCAGCCGCTGCGCGGCCGTTCAGCGACATCCAGCGTCAGCTCCAGCGGCTGGCCGCCGCGCGCCAGCCTCAGGCGCAGCGGCGCGCCGATCTGCGCCGCCAGCAGCTCGCGCAGCGCTTCGATGCTGGCCACCGGCTGGCCACCGGCGGCCACGATGACATCGCCCACCATCAGGCCGGCGGCTGCTGCGGGGCCGTCGTCGGCCACCGAACTGATGAGCAGGCCTTCGCGGCTGCCGCCATCGAGTGCCACGCGCACCGGTTGCGCCGCGATGCCGAGGTAGCCGCGCGGCACATGTCCATGCGCCAGCAGCGCGCCGAGCACGCGCTCGACGGTGGCCACCGGCAGCACCACGCCGTGCAGGCGGCTCAGTGCCGGGCTGGCCACGCCCAGCACCTGGCCGCTGGCGCTCGCCACCGGCGCGCCGGCCAGGCCGGGGTAGAGGCCGCCATCCAGGCGGATGAGGCGCTCGACGCGCCCGCCGCGCCAGGTGCGCCACGCGCCACCGGCGGCGCCAACATGGCCGAAGCTGGCCGTCACGCGGCCCGACGGCTCGCGGCCGACGGCGAAGACGAAGTCGCCGACGCGGGGCGATGCGTCGACAGCAGGTTCGGCTGCGGGCACCTCGCCTTCGAAAGTGATGGCGGCCAGGTCGGTGCTGCCGTCGATGCCATGCACTTCGCCCGTCACCTGTTCACCGTTGGGCAGCACCAGCGGCACGCGCTGGGCGCGCGGCAGCGCTGAAGCGGCAGTGACCACGACGCCCGGCCGCCACACCACGCCCGACGCGGCGCTGCGGCGCAGCGCGAAGCCCACCACGCTGGCGGACAGATGCTCCACGGCGTCGGGTAGCGTGCGCGTGTCGTGCGCGGGGTGGGTGCTGGGCGTGGGCGTCATGAGGGATGTCCTGGGTGCATGCGTGAAGGGCACCATCGTGCGCGCCGCGAACCTGCGGCGCATCAGCCGGCCGGGCGGTGCGGCACTGCCCGGCCGGGCAGGCACAGCAGATGAGGCCGGCAGGCCGCGCGTCAAGACCCGCGCTTCAGCGGCGCGATCTCGCGCCGGCGCCCGAGGTCGATGTGGCGCGCGAGGCCGCTCCGGCGCAGCGGCACGATGGCCTCATGACAAGGCCGCCGGCATCGAAGCCGAGCGATCCGCGTTGATCGTCACTCCCGCAGGAAGGCCAGCACCGGTGGCAGCGATGCCGCTGGCGCCTCCTCGTGCGGCTC
>JANNFE010000198.1:0-18762 GCA_031379415.1 Betaproteobacteria bacterium
TCGGCCAGTTGCTGGGTGCTCAGCGGCGGGTTGCAGAACTCGCGCAGCCAGGATTCAGGGAATTGCATGGTCTTCTAGTTGAACTGCTGGAGGAAGCGCAGGTCGCCATCGAACATCAGGCGCAGGTCGTCGATGCCATAACGCAGCATCGCCAGGCGGTCGGCGCCCATGCCGAAGGCAAAGCCGATGTGCTGTTCGGGGTCGAGACCGAAGTTGCGCA
Organism: Betaproteobacteria bacterium; assembly: GCA_031379415.1. Lineage (GTDB taxonomy): Bacteria > Pseudomonadota > Gammaproteobacteria > Burkholderiales > Burkholderiaceae_C > Rubrivivax. The sequence continues at coordinate 221 of JANNFE010000198.1, forward strand.
CCACGTTCGGATGCACCTGGCCCGAACCCGCCACCTCTAGCCATCTGCCGGCCAGCGGGCCGCTGCCGAAGCGGATGTCGATCTCGGCGCTGGGCTCGGTGAACGGGAAGTACGAAGGCCGGAAGCGGACCTCGAAGTCGTCGGTCTCGAAGAACTGGCGCACGAAGTCTGCAATCACCACCTTCAAGTCCTTGAAGCTGACGTTCGCGCCCAGCCACAGGCCTTCGATCTGGTGGAACATGGGCGTGTGGGTGGCATCGCTGTCGATGCGATACACGCGTCCCGGGGCGATGACGCGGACCTCGGGCATCGGATGCGCGTCGGCGTACTTGGCAGCATGAGCGCGGGCATAACGCACCTGCATCGGGCTGGTGTGCGGGCGCAGGTTCAGCCAGCGGCCCTCGGCGTCCTTCAGCTCGACGTAGAAGGTGTCCTGCATCGAACGCGCCGGATGGTTCTCGGGGTTGTTCAGCGCCGTGAAACTCATCCAGTCGGTTTCGATCTCGGGGCCTTCGGCGACGTCGAAGCCCATGCTGCCGAAGATGGCCTCGATGCGGTCGATGGTGCGGCTGACGGGATGCAGGCCGCCGCTGCCGCGGCGGCGGCCGGGCAAGGTGACGTCCAGCGCTTCGGCGCGCAGCTGCTGTTCGAGTTCGGCCTCGGCCAGTTGCTCGCGGCGCGCTTGCAGCGCGGCTTCGATGCGCGCCTTGGCCTGGTTGATCTCGGCGCCGCGGGTCTTCTTCTGCTCGGGCGGCATGGCGCCCAGGCCCTTCAGCAGTTCAGTGACCTGGCCGCTCTTGCCGAGGTAGCGCGCCTTGGCGTCTTCCAGCGCGGCGCCATGCGCGGCAGCGCCGAAGTCGGCCTGCGCCGCTTGCACCAGGGAGTCGAGGTCGTTCATGGGTATGCGAAAGACATGAAAAAAGGCCGCCCCGAGGTGACGGCCTTCGAATGCTTGAGCGGCCGCCGGTGTGTGGTGCTCCGGCGGCCGGGGATCAAGCCAGCTGAGCCTTCACCTTGTCGACGATGCTGCTGAACGCAGCCGGGTCGTGGATGGCCATGTCGGACAGCACCTTGCGGTCGATGTCGATGTTGGCCTTCTTCAGACCCGCCATGAACTTGCTGTAGGTGATGCCCAGGCCACGGCTCGCGGCGTTGATGCGCGCGATCCAGAGCTGGCGGAACACCCGCTTGCGGGTGCGGCGGTCGCGGTAGGCGTATTGCCCCGCCTTCATCACCGCCTGCTTGGCGATGCGGAAGACGTTCTTGCGGCGGCCGCGATAGCCCTTGGCCAGGGCGAGGATCTTCTTGTGGCGGGCGTGTGCGGTGACACCACGTTTGACGCGAGGCATGTCTTGCTCCTAGTGCGTTGTGGGTGGGATCACAGACCAGCGAACGGCAACATCTGGGCCATGTGGCCCATGTTGGTCTCGTGCACGTTCACGGCACCACGCAGGTTGCGCTTGCGGCTGGTGCTCTTCTTGGTGAGGATGTGGCGCTTGAACGCCTGGCCCCGCTTGACGGTGCCACCCGGTCGCACGCGGAAACGCTTCTTCGCGCCGCTCTTGGTCTTCATCTTGGGCATGACTGCTCCTTCTTGATTTGCTGCTGCAGGCGACGCCGGGATGCCCGGTGTGCTTGATGGCCTGCAGTCGCTTCTTCTTGACTGCCGCGGTGACCAGACCGCGACGGTCAAATCCTTACTTCCTCTTCGGCGCCAGCACCATGATCATCTGGCGCCCTTCCAGCTTGGGCATGTGTTCCACCATCGCCACGTCGGCCAGCTCATCGCGGATGCGTTCCAGCATGCGCATGCCGATGTCCTGGTGCGTGATCTCGCGGCCACGGAAGCGCAGCGTGACCTTGCCCTTGTCGCCATCTTCGGCAATGAAGCGCCGCAGGTTGCGCATCTTGATGGCGTAGTCGCCATCGTCAGTGCCCGGACGGAACTTCACTTCCTTGATCTCGATGACCTTCTGTTTGCTCTTGGCTTCAGCGGCCTTCTTCTGTTCCTGGTACTTGAACTTGCCGTAATCCATGAGCCGACACACCGGGGGGTCTGCAGTGGCGGCGATCTCGACCAGATCGACGTCCAACTCCCCTGCCATGCGCAACGCTTCCATCGTGCTGACGATGCCGAGGGGTTCGTTCTCGACTCCGTTCAGGCGCACTTGGAGCGCCATGATCTCGCGGTTCAGCCTATGTTTGCGTTCCGCGTTGGGTACGCGGCGGTCCATGAAAGTAGCGATGGTTCCAGCTCCTGCAGCAGCCCGAAGGCACCGGGCCACAGAAAAATCAAAAGCGCGCCTGGGATGGCTAGGCCTTGGCGGCGATGTCGCTGGTGATCTTCTGGATGAAGTCTGCCAGCGGCATCACACCTAGGTCCTGGTTACCCCGGGCGCGCACGGCAACGGCCCCGTTTGCCTTCTCCTTGTCGCCGACGACCAGGATGAACGGAAGCTTCTGCAACGAATGCTCGCGGATTTTATAGCTGATTTTCTCGTTGCGCAAATCAACCGTGGCCCTAACTCCTTGTTTTTGCAGCGTTTTCGCCACCTCGGCGGCGTAGTCGGCCTGGTGTTCCGTGATCGAGGCCACCACCACCTGCAGCGGCGCCAGCCAGGCCGGCAAGGCGCCGGCGTGCTGCTCGATCAGGATGCCGATAAAGCGCTCCAGACTGCCGACGATGGCCCGGTGCAGCATCACCGGGTGGCGGCGGCTGCTGTCCTCGGCCACGTAGACGGCCTCCAGCCGCTCGGCCATCATGAAGTCGACCTGCATCGTGCCGCACTGCCATTCGCGGCCGATGGCGTCCTTCAGCGTGTACTCGATCTTCGGGCCGTAGAAGGCGCCGTCGCCCGGTGACACCACGAACTGGCAGCCCGACGCACGCAGGCTTTCCATCAGCGCGTGCTCGGCCTTGTCCCAGATGGCGTCTGAGCCGATGCGCGCTGCCGGCCGCGTGGCCACCTTGTAGATGATGTCCGTGAAGCCGAAGTCCTTGTAGACCTTCTGCAGCAGCGCCGTGTAGGCCACGCACTCGGGCAGGATCATGTCTTCCGTGCAGAAGATGTGGCCGTCGTCCTGCGTGAAGCCGCGCACCCGCATGATGCCGTGCAGCCCACCCGTGGGCTCGTTGCGATGGCACTGGCCGAATTCGCCATAGCGCAGCGGCAGGTCGCGGTAGCTCTTCAGGCCATGCTTGAAGATGAGCAGGTGGCCGGGGCAGTTCATCGGCTTCAGCGCATACAGGCGCTTGTCGCTCTCCGTCGTGAACATGGCCTCGCGGTACTTCTCCCAGTGGCCGCTCTTCTCCCACAGCACCTGGTCCAGGATCTGCGGGCCCTTCACTTCCTGGTAGCCGTTGTCGCGGTAGACGCGGCGCATGTACTGCTCCACCTCCTGCCACAGCGTCCAGCCCTTGGGGTGCCAGAACACCGTGCCGGGGCTGTATTCGTCCAGGTGGAACAGGTCCAGCTCACGGCCGAGGCGGCGGTGGTCGCGCTTCTCGGCTTCTTCCAGCATGCGCAGGTAGGCCTGCAGTTCGTCCTTCGTCGCCCAGGCCGTGCCGTAGATGCGCTGCAGCTGCTCGTTGGCCTGGTCGCCGCGCCAGTAGGCACCGGCCACCTTCATCAGCTTGAAGTGCTTCAGCCGCCCCGTGCTGGGCACGTGTGGGCCGCGGCACAGGTCTTCGAAGCTGCCTTCGCGGTACAGGCTCACGTCCTCGCCGGGCGGGATGCTGCTGATGATCTCGGCCTTGTAGTGCTCGCCCAGGCCCTTGAAATAGGCCACGGCCTCGTCGCGCGGCAGCACGCGGCGTTGCACGGGTTCGTTCTTCGCGGCCAGCTCGCCCATGCGCTTTTCGATGGTGGCCAGATCGTCTGGCGTGAAGGGGCGCTTGTAGGCGAAGTCATAGTAGAAGCCGTTTTCGATAACCGGGCCGATGGTCACCTGCGCTTCGGGGAACAGTTCCTTCACCGCATAGGCCAGCAGGTGCGCCGTGCTGTGGCGGATGACCTCCAGCCCGTCGGCGTCCTTCTCCGTGACGATGGCGAGCTGCGCGTCGTGCTCGATGCAAAAGCTCGTGTCGACGACCTGGCCATCGACCTTGCCGGCCAGCGCAGCCTTGGCGAGACCCGCGCCGATGGACGCAGCAACCTCGGCCACCGTCACCGGGCCGGGGAACTCTCGGCGCGAGCCGTCGGGGAGCGTGATGTGAAGCATGGGGAGTACCTCGAAAAACAACAAAGCGCGGTGGGCGCCGCGCTTTGTCAGGGGAAAGGATGGCGTGACAGCGCGACCGACTAAGCCTCGGTGAAGGAGAAGGTCGTAGTCCGCGGTGTCATAACCAAGCTGCCTTTCTCGTCCTTGTGGATTTCAGGGAGCCGCAGTTTATCGCAGGCACGCGCCTCAGGGCAGGGGCAGCGCTTCGATGCCGGCCGGCGCGGCCACGAGTTCCGCGAACTCGTCCGCAAGCCGCTGGCTCTCGGCCATCGCCCGCCGCCAGTCGCGCTGGCGCGCTGCTTCGTCGTCGCCGTAACGCTTGAAATCACTGCGGTCAGGCAGCTTGGCGCCGGGCAGGCTGGCCACCCATTCAGGGCTGGGCGACAGCAGCACCAGGTTGTCGAGCAAGGGGCTCGCGCGGTGGCGACGCTTCCAGGCCTTGTCCAGCCAACCCGGCACAACACAGTTGGTGAAGTGCGGGTACAGCACCAGGCCGCTGGCCATGCCGGCATAGGGCAGGTGCAAGTGGTAGTCGGTGATGCCGCCGTCCCAGTAGGTACCAGGCGGGCCGCCGGGCACGTCTTGCACAGCCTCCAGCCAGAAGGGGATGGTGCAACTGGCCAGCACCGCCGGGGCGAGGTTGTTCTCATCGAGCGCCACGCGGTGCGTCGGGTAGTCGGCCAGCGCGAAGGGCAAGGGCTCGCGCGGGTCGCTGAAGACCACGCGCTCCATCCAGCCGCCCAGCGCCCTGCGACTCATGGCATTGGCGGCAAAGGCGCCCAGCCAGCCCAGCGGTGCGCCCGCCTTGCCGGGCCGGTGCAGCAGGCGCCGGCCGCGGCTCGTGAAGACATGCAGGCGGCGCTGCGGATGCGCCAGCACTTCGGCGGCGCGTTGGCCCAGGCGCTCTTGCAGTCGCTGGCCGAAGACGCCGGACACGACCTTGGCCGTCGGCGCCTTGCCGGGTGCGTGCGGATAGGTCTGGGTAAGGTAGTCCTCGCCCAACTGCGCCAGCGCCGCATCGGCATCGGGCAGGCAAGCCGCCGCCATGCGCCAGGCGCCGATGGACGCGCCCAGCAGATGAACGCTGTGGCTGCTGCCGGCCAGCCAGTGGCCGAAGATGTAGCGGTCCAGCGGCAGCAGGCTCAAGCCCTTGGGCCCGCCTGCTGCGGCGGGGATGACGCGCACGTCGCCCGGCGCCAGACCGCGCAGGCGCAGGTGCTCGCGCGCCCGCGGGCCGGCGTGGACCTGCAGTGCCTTCAGCGGCGCCCTTGCAGCTTGGAGAAAGCGGCCGCCATCGCGCTCTGGCCCGCGGGCTCGGGTGCGCGGCCACGCGGCTGTTCGCCCCGCGCCGCAGGCCTGAACTTGTTGTCGCTGCCGGCGGCACTGGGCGCGGAGCCCACGGGCGCATCCAGCTTCATGGTCAGCGACACCCGCTTGCGTGCCAGGTCCACCTCCAGCACGCGCACCTTCACTACCTGCCCGGTCTTCACGACTTCGCGCGCATCGTTGACGAACTTGTGGCTCATCTGGCTCACGTGCACGAGCCCGTCCTGGTGCACGCCCAGGTCGACGAAGGCACCGAACTGCGCCACGTTGCTGACCGTGCCTTCGAGCGTCATGCCCGGCTGCAAATCCTTCAGGTCGGACACGCCTTCGTTGAAGCGCGCCACCTTGAAGTCCGGGCGCGGGTCGCGGCCGGGCTTTTCCAGCTCGGCCAGGATGTCCTTGACGGTGATGGCACCGAACTTGTCGTCGGCGAAGAGCTCGGGCTTCAGCGTGCGCAGCACTTCCGCACGGCCCATCAGCTCGGCCACCGGCCGGCCGGGGGCCGCCAGCATCTTCTGCACGACGGTGTAGGTTTCAGGATGCACGCCGGTCATGTCCAGCGGGTCGTCACCGTCGCGGATGCGCAGGAAGCCGGCCGCCAGCTCGAAGGTCTTGGGCCCGAGCCCCGCCACGTCCAGCAGTTGCCGGCGGCTGCGGAAGGCGCCATGGGCATCTCGCCAGCGTACGATGCTCGTGGCCACCGCCGGGCTCAGGCCCGACACGCGCGACAGCAGCGGCGCCGAGGCCGTGTTGAGGTCCACGCCGACCGCGTTCACGCAATCTTCCACCACCGCGTCGAGCGTCTTCGCCAGCCCGCTCTGGTTGACGTCGTGCTGGTACTGGCCCACGCCGATGCTCTTGGGGTCGATCTTCACCAGCTCCGCCAGCGGGTCCTGCAACCGCCGCGCGATGCTCACCGCACCGCGCAGGCTGACGTCCAGGTCGGGCAGCTCTTTGCTGGCGAACTCGCTGGCCGAATAGACCGAGGCGCCCGCCTCGCTCACCACCACCTTGTCGATGGCAATGTCGGGCGCCAGCCGCTGCACGCGCTGGATGAGGTCCGCAGCCAGCTTGTCGGTCTCGCGGCTGGCCGTGCCGTTGCCGATGGCGATCAGGTTCACGCCATGCTGCGCCACCAGGCGGCCCAGCGCGTGCAGCGAGCCTTCCCAGTCGCAGCGCGGCTCGTGCGGGTAGACGGTGTGCGTGGCCAGCACCTTGCCGGTGTCGCTGACCACGGCCACCTTCACGCCAGTGCGGATGCCGGGGTCCAGGCCCATCACCACGCGCTTGCCGGCGGGTGCGGCGAGCAGCAGGTCACGCAGGTTGTCGGCGAAGACCTTGATGGCCACCGTCTCGGCCTCTTCGCGCAGGCGGCCGAAGAGGTCGCGCTCCAGGCTCAGGCTGAGCTTGACCTTCCAGGTCCAGGCGACCGTCTTGCGGATCAGCTCGTCGGCCGGCCGCTTGGCATGGCTCCAACCCAGGTGCAGCGCGATGCGGCCCTCGGCCATCGAAGCTTGGCCGGGGACCAGCTCTTCATCGAGCACCAGCTTCGCGTCCAGCCACTCCTGCGTGCGGCCACGAAAGACCGCCAGCGCGCGGTGGCTGGGCACGGTACGGATGGGCTCGCTGTAGTCGAAATAGTCGCGGAACTTGGCGGCGTCGGCATGGTTGCCGTCCTTGCCATCGACCAGCTTGCTCTGCAGCCGACCTTCGGCCCACAGCCACTCACGCAGCTTGCGCACCAGCAAAGCGTCTTCGGCCCAGCGTTCGCTCAGCAGGTCGCGCACGCCGTCCAGCACCGCGGGTGCATCGGCAAAGCCGCCCTCCGCGTTGATGAAGGCTGCGGCTTCGGCCAGCGGGTCCAGCTTCGGGTCGGCAAACAGCTTGTCGGCCAACGGCTCGAGCCCGGCTTCGCGGGCGATCATGCCCTTGGTGCGGCGCCGGGGCTTGAAGGGCAGGTAGAGGTCTTCCAGCTCCTGCTTGGTGGGCGCAGCAAGGACGAGTGCATGCAGTTCGGGCGTCAGCTTGCCTTGTTCGTCGATGCTCTTCAGCACCGCCGCGCGGCGCTCTTCCAGTTCACGCAGATAGGCCAAGCGGGCTTCCAGCTCGCGCAGCTGGATGTCGTCCAGGCCGTCTGTCGCTTCCTTGCGATACCGGGCGATGAAGGGGACGGTGGAGCCGGCGTCCAGCAGGTCGACGGCGGTCTGCACCTGGGCCGGCCGAACCTTCAGTTCGGCGGCAATCTGCAGCGTGATCTTGTCCAAGAAGCTTCGAGACAGGGATGAAGGAGGCCGCGCAGTTTAAGCGGCTGCAGCCAGCCAGCGGGCCGCGCCCTGCCCTGCGGCCCGCCCGCTGGCGAAACAGGCTGTGAGCAGGTAACCGCCGGTCGGTGCTTCCCAGTCCAGCATCTCGCCAGCGCAGTACACGCCGGGCAGTGCTTGCAACATCAGCGTCTGATCCATGGCCTCGAAACGCACACCACCGGCACTGCTGATGGCCTCGGCAATGGGCCGCGGCGCCGTCACCCGCACGGGCAACGCCTTGATCAAGGCGGCAAAGGTGGCCGGATCAGCCTGCACCTCCTTGGGCACGAGTTCCCACACCAACGCGGCCTTCACGCCGTGCAGGTTCAGGCGCGTCTTCAGGTGCGTGGACAGCGAACGCGGGCCGCGCGGATGGGCCAGTTCCTTCTGCACCCACTCCAGGCTGCGCGCTGGCAGCAGGTCGAGCAGGAAAGTCGCCTCGCCGGCCGCCGCGATGCGCTCGCGCAGCCTGCCCGACGCTGCATAGATCAGGCTGCCTTCCACCCCCGTGGCCGTGGCGACGAACTCGCCCGCCTGGCGCCAGCCTTCGAAAGTGATGGCCACGCCCTTGAGCGGCTGGCCGGCGTGGCGTTCGGCGAAGTGCCGGCTCCAGCCGACGTCGAAGCCGCAGTTCGATGGCGCCAGCGGCGCCACATCGACGCCTGCCGCCGTCAACCACGGCACCCAGGCGCCGTCGGAGCCCAGGCGCGGCCAGCTGGCGCCGCCGAGGGCCAGCACCGTCGCAGCGGGTCGTGCGCGAACTTCACCACCCGGCGCCGCAAAACGCAACGCGCCACCGTCGCCAAAGCCCAGCCAGCGATGGCGCATGTGGAAGATCACACCCTGGCCGCGCAGCCGGTGCAGCCAGGCGCGCAGAAGGGGCGCCGCCTTCAGGTCCTGCGGAAAGACACGGCCCGAACTGCCGACGAAGGTGGCCACGCCCAGACGGGAGGCCCAGACGCACAGAGCCTGGTTGTCGAAGGCGCGCAGCAACGGCTGCAGCGTGTTCGCCCGGCTGCCGTAGCGCGCGATGAAGGCATCGAAGTCTTCGCTGTGCGTGAGGTTCAACCCACCCTTGCCGGCCAGCAGGAACTTGCGCCCCACCGAGGGCATGGCGTCGAAGACCTGCACCGCATGGCCGGCGGTAGCCAGGACCTCGGCCGCCATCAGGCCGGCCGGGCCGCCGCCCACCACCGCGACGTAGGGCCCTTCAGTCACGGGCCTCGTCACCTTGCAGACGCCACTGCACCAGGTCCTCGATGGCCAGCAGCGGCAAGCCATGCTTCAGCGCAAAGGCCTGCACCTGCACACCCCGCGCCATGCTGCCGTCGGCGTTCATCAGCTCGCACAGCACGGCGGCGCGCGGCAGGCCGGCCAGGTCGCAGAGGTCCAGCGCGCCTTCGGTGTGGCCGCGCCGCGCCAGCACGCCACCGTCGGCTGCGCGCAAGGGGAAGACATGGCCGGGGCTCACCAGGTCTTCGGGGCCGGCATCGGCTGCGATGGCGGCGCGCACCGTGGCCAGCCGGTCGGCCGCGCTCACGCCCGTGGACACACCCTGGCGGGCTTCGATCGACACGGTGAAGGCCGTGCCGTAGCGGCTGCCGTTGTGCTGCACCATGGGCGGCAGCTGCAGGCGGTCGACGGTCTCGCCGGGCAGGCACAAGCAGACGATGCCGCTGCATTCGCGGATCAGCAGCGCCATCACCGGCTCGGTGAGGCGGTGTGCGGCGACGATGAGGTCGGCCTCGTCCTCGCGGTCGCCGTCGTCGGTCAGCAGCACCGGGCGGCCTTCGCGCAGGGCTTGGGCCGCGGCAGCCAGGCGCTCGGCCTGTGTGAGGGCGGGTGGTGCCACGGCGGTGGCGGTGGTGGGTGTGTGGATCATGGAAACGCTCCTCGCGGAAAGGTGGATGGGCGAAAAGACGTTTCAGGGATGCGCAGGCGCGCTGCTGCACGGCTTTCAGCCATGCGGCAGCGCGACCCACGCGTCTTCTTTCATCCGGACTGTGACCGTCGGCCCTGGCTTCACACCAGATCTGCTGACCCCGGTTCCTGCGAACCGGGCGCTCGCGGGCTCACGGCTTGCGCCGCCTACCGCCGGTGGGGAATTCCACCCCGCCCTGAAGACGTGTGCCGGCTCATCACCGGCCGGTGCATCGTAGCGGCTGCGCGGGCGTGTAAGCATCGCCTGCGCGACACGACTGCACCTGCATGAAAACACTCGCCCTCACCCTTGCCGCCCTGGTGCAGGCGGCGCACGCCGCCGGGACGGTCTGCCAAGCCAGATCCGGCGCCTCGCCGCCCCTGGTGGTGGAGCTCTACACCTCGGAAGGCTGCAGCTCCTGCCCGCCGGCCGACCGCTGGCTGAGCACGCTGAAAGGCCGCAGCGACGTGCTGCCACTGGCCTTCCACGTCACCTACTGGGACCGCCTCGGCTGGCCCGACCGCTTTGCCCTGGCCGAGGCCACGGCACGGCAGTACCAACTGGCGCGCGCCAGCGGGCAGAACAACGTCTACACGCCGCAGGTGATAGCCGCTGGCCAGGACTGGCGCAACTGGCCGCGCCTGCCCGCAGCCGCACCCGCGGGCGGCCCGCAGGTGACGCTGGTGCGCGAAGGCGAACGCGTCAGCGTGCAAGTGGCTGCTGCAGCCAGCGGCCCGCTGCAGCTGGCCGGTTACTGGGCGGTGCTCGAAGACGGCCATCAGAGCGCCGTGCGCGCCGGCGAAAACGCCGGCGAGACGCTGCGCCATGACCATGTGGTGCGCCTGTACCGCCCGGTGCCAGCCTGGGCGTCTGCCAGCGGCTCGAGCGCCGAGCTGACGGTCAGCCGCGGTGCTTCCACCACGCCGCGGCGCGTGGTCTTCGTGGTCACCGACGCGGCGACGCAGCGGCCCGTGCAGGCCGCCGTGCTGGCCTGTTAGGCGTCGCTCAGGCGCGCGCCGCAGCGCGGCGGCGGCTCATCAAGCCGCCCATCAGTGTGAGCCCGGCCAGCATCGACGCCACCGTTGCCGGCTCGGGCACCGCCGAGGTGATGGGGATGGTGTTGGCTGTGCCCAGCACCGCACCGGTGAGGTTCGGGATGCCGAACACGGTGCTCAGCGCACCGGCCGCTGCCGCCGTGAGCGCCAGCGAGAAGGGCGACGTGGCCACGCCGCTGCTACCGATGCTGAACAGCGGCACCACACCGAGGGCCGAGCCGCCGACGGCGACGTTGCCCGACAGCAGGCTGGTCGTGGTGTCGATGACGAAGTTGGTCAGGCTCACGGTGGCGCTGGCGCTGGACAGCGACAGTCCGCTGCCGGCGTGCTGGACGCTGCCGGCAAAGCTGACGGTGTCGATGGCGCCGCCGGTGACGGGGAAGTAGGCGATGGGGATGCCGGTGGAACCCGGCGACACCAGCGCCGAGCCGAGTGGCGCGACGCTCAGGCCGACCGAGGCCAGCGTGGGCGCCGCGGTCAGCGTGACCGAAGTGACACCGCCGACGATGGGCAGGGCTTGCGCATGCGCCGTGGGCACCGCCGCCACGGACAGCCATGCGGCGGCTGCGACGAGAGATAACTTCATGGGGAACTCCTGGTTGGACAACTTGACACCACCGCGTCGGCCACTGCGAAGACGGCTTCGTCTTCAAGAGAGACTTAACGGTAGCGAAAGATACCGAAAGGTAATTCCCTGCTGCGTGGCAGCTTGTATCGGCAACCCCCTCGTTCGCGGGGTTAGGCCGTCACGAAGGTGTGTCAATCCGTGCCGCGCAGGGCGCTGCGCAGCTGTTCCCCGATCTCGGGCTTGGCCGCGAAGGGGTCGGTCGGGTTACGCGGCGTCATGATGTCTTCCAGCCGCACCTGCACGCCGGCCAGGCTCTTGGGGTGGCTGTAGATGTAGAACTGATTCGCATCCATGGCGTCGAAGACGAACTGCGCCACCTGCGCGGCCGTCATCTTGCCGCGCGTGACGGCCTGGTCGACCATGGCCTTGGCAATCAGTTGGCTGCGCGTGGCCGTGCGTGGAGCCTGGAACTCGGCCGGCCGGTTGCGTTCGCTGTCGTGGATGCCGGTGGGCACGAAGTAGGGGCACAGCACGTGGGCGTGCACCTGCGCCGTGACCAGCGCCAGGTCCTGGTACAGCGTTTCGCTCATCGCCACCACGGCGTGCTTGGTGACGTTGTAGACGCCCATGTTGGGCGCGTTCAGCAGCCCGGCCATGCTGGCGGTGTTCACGATGTGGCCGCGCCAGGCCGGGTCGGCCGCGGCGGCGGCCAGCATCAGCGGCGTGAACAGGCGCAGGCCATGGGCCACGCCCATGAGGTTGACGCCCACCACCCATTCCCAGTCCTTCAGCGTGTGCTCCCAGATCAGCCCGCCGGCGCCGACACCGGCGTTGTTGAAGACGAAGTTGGGCGCACCGAAGCGCTGCATGGTCGCAGTGGCCAGGGCTTCCACTTCGGTGGCCTTGCTGACGTCCAGGCGGAAGGGCAGTACCTCTGCGCCGTGTGCACCCTCTGCGCCGATCTCGGCAGCGGCGCGCTGCAGCGCGTCTTCCTGCACGTCGGCCATGACGATGCGCATGCCACGCGCCGCCGCGATGCGACTGGCCTCCAGGCCGAAGCCCGAGGCCGCGCCTGTGATGACGGCCACGCCACCTTGCAGAGCGCTCGTCATGCGGGCTTCTCCTGCCGAATCTGGAAGTCCGCGCGCGGAAAGTGCACGTGCACGCTGCCGGCGCGCCCGTCGTGGCGGCGGATCACCACCTCGTCGCCGCTCAGGCCCACCAGCGTGCCGGCCACGGGGTCGCAGCCGTAGTCGGTGGGCGTCACGGTGACGGGCTGGCCGACCTCGAAACCCAGACCCGGCAACACCTGTGTTGACGCATGGCCGCTTGCCGATTCGGCGAGGGCAATGGCCTCTTCACTGCTCATCGTTTCCGGCCTGCCGTGGCCGAAGGCCTGCATGCGCGCGAACCAGGCGCGCAGGTGCACATGCGGCTCGAAGATGGCGGCCAGCGGCCCGCCGCGGTGCACGTACCAGACGCAGTGGGCCACGGCGAAGTCGGCCACGCAGGCCTCGGCGCCGAGGAGAAAACCGCGGCCATCGGCGAGTTGCGCGTCCAGCGCTGCGGCATAACGCTGCAGATTGGCGGTTGCATCGGCCGGCGTCTGGCGCTTGATGCCAACGGTGAAGGGCGCGCGGTCGGCGGCAAAGGCCTTGATGACCCCGGACGGCACGCCGGCGAAGACATGCGCCAGGCCGGCCGGCTGCATGGTGTAGGGGATGACTGTCCAGAACAGTGTGCTGTCGGCCCATTGCGCCAGCACGGCAGCCAGCGGTGCGCTGGCCGGAAACAGAGACGGCGTGGGTGCATGTTGTTCGAGCAGGCGCGCGATGAGCGCCGTGTCGCAGTACACATCGGCGCCGACCTGCATGAAGGGCGTCTTGCGGTAGCCGCCGGTGAGCGCCACCACGTCGGGCTTGGGCAGGATGACGGGCACCTTCACCGAGCGCCAGGCCAGGCCCTTGAAGCCCAGCATCAGGCGCACCTTCTCGGAAAACGGCGAGCCGTCGTAGTGGTGCAGGATGAGTTCGGTCATGGCGTGGGCATCGCGCGAGCGATGAGTTCATCGAGATCATGGCCCGCGGGCAGCAGGCCGAACACGTCGCTGGCGGTGGCCAGGCGCGTGGCGCAGAAGGCGGCGAAGACGGGTGGCGGTGACTGGCGGTGCAGCAGCGCGGCCTGCAGCAGCAGCGCCACGTCGCGCGCCAGGCCGCGGGCCTGGGCTTCTTCGGTGCCGCCGTCCACGCGCTGCAGCATCGACGCGAGAGCGCGGTCGAAGGCCGGGTGCGCGCCACGCGCGGCGGTGCATTCGTGTTCAAGGGCCGTGGCCACATCGGCACCCCGCAAGGCCCGCAGCAGGTCCAGCGCCATGATGTTGCCCGCGCCTTCCCAGATGCTGTTCAGCGGCATCTCGCGGTAGATGCGCGCCATCACGCCCTGCCCCGCCGCTTCCACGTAGCCGTTGCCGCCCAGGCATTCCATGGCTTCCTGCGCGAAGTGGCTGCCACGCTTGCAGACCCAGAACTTGGCCACCGGCGTGAGCAGACGGCGCATCACCACTTCATGCGGATCGTGGCCGTGCTCGCTGCGGTCCACCGCCACCGCCAGGCGCAGCGCCAGCGCTGTGGCGGCTTCGCTTTCCAGCGCCAGGTCGGCGAGCACGTTCTTCATCAGCGGCTGCTCGATCAGCCGCTTGCCGAAAGCCTTGCGCTGCGCCGTGTGGTGCAGCGCCAGACTGAGTGCCTGGCGCATCAGGCCGGCGGTGCCGAGTGCGCAGTCCAGCCGGGTCAAGGCGCCCATGGCCAGGATCTGCGGGATGCCGCGGCCTTCGTCGCCGACGAGCCAGGCGCTGGCAGTGTGGAACTCGACTTCCGAGCTTGCATTGGCGTGGTTGCCCAGCTTGTCCTTCAAGCGCTGCACATGGATGGCGTTGCGCGTGCCGTCGGGCAGCCAGCGCGGCAGGAAGAAGCAGCTCAGCCCAGTGGACGTTTGCGCCAGCACCAGGAAGGCGTCGCACATCGGTGCCGAGAAGAACCACTTGTGGCCGGTGATGGCGTAGCGCGCGCCCCAGGCATCGTCGCCGTCGCGCTCGGCACGCGTGGTGTTGGCGCGCACGTCGGAGCCGCCCTGCTTCTCGGTCATGCCCATGCCCATGGTCGCGGCGGTCTTGCCGGCAGCGGGCATGAAGCGCGGGTCGTAGGCGGTGCTGGCGAGCTTCGGTCCCCAGGCCGCGTGCAGCGCGGGGTTGGCGCGCAGCGCGGGTGTCGCGGCATAGCTCATCGACACCGGACACAACACACTCGGCTCGGCTTCGGTGAAGAGCATGAAGGCGGCGGCGCGCATGACGTGCGCGCCCGGGCCGGCCGTCCACGGCGTGCCATGCAGGCCGTGGCGCAGGGCGCTGCCCAGCAGGGCGTGGTAGCTGGGGTGGAACTCCACCTCGTCGATGCGCCGGCCCTGCACGTCGTGTGTGTTCAGAACCGGCGGGTGGCTGTTGGCCAGGCGCGCGTGCTGCCGCATGTCGGCGCTGCCGAATTCGGCACCCGCTGCGTGCAGCGTTGCCGTGTCGAGCGTGGGCGCGTGTACCGCCAGCGCGCCGCGCAACGGGCGGTTGGCGGCGAACAGGTTCACGTCGACCAGCGGCGCCGGCTGGTTGGTCACTTCGTGCGTGGCAAGGTTCACGGGGGCCTCACCATCAGCACGTGCGGGATGCCATCCTCGATGTGGTCGGGCGCCACGCGCGCGAATCCGAAGCCGTTGTAGAAGCGCTCCAGCCGCGCCTGCGCGCTGATGCGGATGCTGCGGCCGGGCCAGGCCGCGGCAGTGCGCACCACGCCTTCGGCCATGAGCACACGGCCCAGGCCCGTGCCGCGGCTCTCGGGCGATGTGATGACGCGGCCTATCGACGCTTCGTCGTACTTCACGCCAGGGTCCACCACACGCAAGTAGGCCTGCAGCACACCGGCGTCATCGCGCCCCAGCAGGTGCCAGCAGCGATCGTCGACACCATCAGGATCCTGGTAAGGCCCCTGCTCCAGGATGAAGACACGGCAGCGCAGCGCCAGCGCGTCGTAGAGGTTGTCGACACCCAGCTCGTGGAAGCGGGACCACAGCCAGTTCAAATCAGCTTCACCAGTTGCTTGCCGAAGTTGCGGCCCTTCAGCAGGCCCAGGAAGGCCTCGGGCGCGGCGGCCAGGTCGGGGGCGATGGTCTCGCGGTATTTGAGCTTGCCGCCGGCCACCAGGCCACCGAGTTCCTTCAGCGCGGCCGGCCACAGGTGCATGTGTTCGCTGACGATGAAGCCCTGCAGCCGCAGCCTTTGCGTGAGCAGCAACCGCGCATTGGCGATGGCCAGCGACTCGCCGTCGTAGCCCGAAATCAGGCCGCACAGCGCCACGCGGCCGAAGGCGTTCATGCGCGACAGCACGGCGTCGAAGATCATGCCGCCGACATTTTCGAACAGGCCGTCCACGCCCTTCGGTGCCGCCGCGTCCAGCGCGGCGCCGAGCGACTTGGCGTCGCGATGCGCCTTGTAGTCGATGCAGGCGTCGAAGCCGAGTTCGTGCACCACGTAGGCGCACTTGTCCGCGCCACCGGCAATGCCCACCGCGCGGCAGCCGCGCGACCTGGCGAGCTGCCCCACCGCGCTGCCCACGGCGCCGCTGGCGGCGTCGACCACGATGGTTTCGCTCTCTTTGGGCTCGATGAAGTGGATCAGGCCCACCCACGCCGTGACACCGGGCATGCCAACCGCGCCCAGGTAAGCCGACAGCGGAATCCTCGACGCATCGACCTTGCGCAAAGCCCCCAGCGTAGCAGCGTTGACCACCGCCCATTCCTGCCAGCCGCCCATGCCGACGACGGTGTCGCCAGGTGCGAAACCGGGGTGGCGCGACTCGGCCACCTCGCCCACCGTGCCGCCGATCATCACTTCGCCCAGCGCCTGCGGTGCGGCGTAGTTCTTGGCGTCGTTCATGCGCATGCGCATGTAGGGGTCCAGGCTCAGGTAGTGGTGGCGCACCAGCACCTGGCCGTCCTGCAGTTCGGGCAGTGGCGCTTCTTCCAGGCGGAAGTTGTCGGTGCTGGCTTCGCCTTGCGGACGCGAGGCCAGCACTATGCGGTAGTTGATCGTCATGCTCAATCCGATGCGTTCAGTTTCTGGATGCGCCGCCCATCACCCACCGGCAGGCCCTTCATGTACTTGAAGGTGCCGCTGGCGTGGCCGATGAGCAGGCCCTTCTGATCGCGCACTTCGCCATCGCAGAAGGCCAGTGTGGCGGTACGGTGCAGACGGCGGCCGGTGGCCATCAACTTCCCTTGGCCCGGGCGCATGAAGCTCGTCTTCATCTCCACCGTCACCACGCCGGGCTGCGCTTCGCCATCGGGCTTGATGGGGCTGCGGGCGGCGTGCGCCATCACCACGTCCAGCAGCGTCATCGTCACGCCGCCATGGGCCACGCCCCAGGAGTTGGTGAGCTCGTCGCGCAGCTCGAGATGGATCTCGGAAACGTCGGGCTCGAAGCGCCGCAGTTCCATGCCCAGCAGCTTGACGAAGGGGATGTGGACCTTGAAGTCCATCAGCCACCCCCGTGCACCGCCGAGATGCCGCCGTCCACCGCCAGGATCTGCCCCGTGATGTGCTTGCCCGCGGCGCTGGCGAACAGCAGCACGGCGCCCTTCAGGTCGTCGTCGTCGCCCAGGCGCTTCAGCGGTGCGCCAGCGGCGAGTTTCTCGGTGCCGAAATGCGCGATCACGCCCTGCGTCATCTTGCTCGGGAAGAAGCCCGGCGCCACCGCATTGACGGTGATGCCATGCGCGCCCCATTCGCCCGCCAGCGTGCGCGTGAAGTTGACCACCGCGCCCTTGCTGGTGCCGTAGGCGATGAACTTGACGTCGATGCTGCCCGACAACCCGGCGATGCTGGCCACGTTGATGATGCGGCCATGCTGGTTGGGAATCATGCTGGCCTTGCCGACGGCCTGCGCGAAGAGGAAGAGGCTGCGGATGTTCAGGTTCATCACCTTGTCCCAGGCCTCCAGCGGATAGTCCTCGGCCGGCGCGCCCCAGGTGGCACCGGCGTTGTTGACCAGGATGTCGATGCGGCCCAGGCGTTCCATGGTCTGGTCCACCACCTTCTGCACCTGCGCCGGGTCGCTGGCGTCGGCAGCGATCCAGCGCGCGTCAATGCCGCGCGCACCCAGGTGGCTGATGGCTTCTTCGAGCTCTTGCGCCTTGCGCGCCGTGAGCATGACCTTGGCGCCGGCTTCGCCCAGGGCCTCGGCCATCTGCAGGCCCAGGCCGCGTGAACCGCCGGTGACCAGACCCACCTGGCCGCTGAGGTCGAAGAGTTGCTGGATGGGGGTACCCATGGTGTTCCTTGTGATGTGAATTCAGGGGCCGCGCTGCGCACGCAGCCAGACGAGGTAGACGCCGATCGCCGCTACGAGCGCGCCGCCGGCCATGAGCACGCCGCCGATGCGGCCGTCCTGCCGCTGCACGAAGAGGCCCAGGCACAAGGCGAGCAGGCCCCCGTAAACGCAGACCCAGATCAGCTTGTCGAGCGTGTGATTGCGCATCTTGCCCATCGGATTCAGAGCCAGGCGTCCTGCACGTCGCGCAGCAGGGGCTCGCGCCGCGCCACCACCGAGAGCCAGGCGTCGATCTTGGGCAGTTCGTAGGCATAGAAGTAGCGCATCGCCGCCTGCTTGCCGGGCTGCAAGGCATGCCCCTGGGCCGCCAGCGCCACGTCCAGCCACAGCCAGGCCAGCACCACGTGGCCGAAGGCCTGCAGATAGGGCGTGGCGTTGGCCAGCGCTTCTTCCGGCACGCCGGTGGCCCAGGCCGACTTCGTGGCCGCGCCCAGCTTCTGCAGCGCCGCAGCCAGCTCATTGGCGGGCTCGGCCAGGCCCTGCACATGGCCGGCGCGCTCGATGGTGGCGCTCATGCGTGTGGCCAGCAGCTTGAGGCCTGCGCCGCCGTTCATCACCACCTTGCGGCCCAGCAGGTCCAGCGCCTGGATGCCGTGCGTGCCTTCGTGGATCATGTTCAGGCGGTTGTCGCGCCAGTACTGCTCCACCGGGTAGTCGCGGGTGTAGCCGTAGCCGCCCAGCACCTGGATGGCCAGCGAATTGGCTTCCAGGCACCAT
>JANNFE010000216.1:0-4728 GCA_031379415.1 Betaproteobacteria bacterium
GCGCAGACCCTGGCCGTGGCTGCCGACAGCAGCATGGCCGAAGCCGTGCAGGAGGTTGCGCACGCCTTCGAGGCCGCGCGCCCCGGCGTGACCGTGAAGCTGGACGTGGCCGCCGCCGGCGTGCTGCTGGAGCAGCTGGCCGGTGGCGCGAAGTTCGACATCCTGGTCAGCGCCGACCTCGACACCCTGGCCCGTGGCACCGACCGCCGCCTGCTCGCCGCAGGCCCGCCGCGCGTGCTGGCGGGCAATGCCATCGTGCTGGTGGTGTCGGCTGGTGCCGCCACGCCGCCGCAGCGCCTGAACGAGCTGACCCGGCCCGAGGTGCAGCGCATCGCCATGGGCCGCGTCGCCAGCGTGCCAGCAGGCCGCCATGCGCGCGAGGTCATCGACGTCGAGCGCCTGTGGCCGGCGCTGCAGCGCAAGATGGTCTACGCCGACAGCGTGGACCAGTTGCTGGGGATGGTGGCGCGCGGCGAGGTCGACGCCGGTTTCGTCTACCGCACCGACGCCGAAGGCGTGGCCGGCCTGCGCATCGCCTTCACGCCCGAAAGCCCGGCCAGCCCGGTGCGCCACGCTGCCGCGCTGCGGGCCGGGCTGCCGGCCGGCAGTGCGCAGGATATGCTGGCGCGCGACTTCCTGGCCGCGCTCACCGCGCCAGCGGCGCGCCAGGTCTTCACGCGGCGCGGCTACACCGTGCCCTGAGGCACGGTGCTCCAGGCGGCGGCGGCCAGCCGGCGCGGCAAGGGCGGGATCTCGAACTGCGCCAGCTCTTGCAGGCGAAAGCTGATGACCAGCATCACCGTCGGCACGTGGATCAGCAGCACCCAGGCGCCCGTTTCCTGGCCGATGGCGTAGCGCGAGAGCACCCACAGGCCCAGCGCCAGCACCACCAGCGTCAGCACCGGGATGCTTCGGCGCAGCACCACGCCCCAGCGCGCCAGGCGGTGGCGTTCGTGGAAGTCTGCAGGCGGCCCGGCCAGCGTGCGCGCCAGGTGCGCGGCCGTGCGTTCCAGCTTGCCCAGCGCGTCGAGGCTGCGCTGCGGCTCCTTGCGTGCCAGCTTGATGCGGCTGCGCCAGCCCTGGCGTTCGCTGAGCAGGCGCGCCCAGTCCCAGCCCAGCACGGCGAGCAAGTCCTGAGGCAGGGCCAGGGCCGACACATCGGGCGTGGTGAAGCTCACCTCGCCAGGTACGCCCGGCACCGAAGGCACGGCCAAGGTGAGCGTGACCCTTCCAACCTGGGCCATGCCCTGGATCAGCACGCGCTGCGCTTGTGCGCCACCGGGCCCGGCACCCAGGCGCTCGTTCAGGGCCAGTGACCAGCCGCTGCCGAAGCGGAACTGCGAGCCTGGCGCTACCGCCTCGATGCCGGCCAGAAGCTCGTCCAGGCGCTGCCCCACGGCGCGCAGGCTGGCCTGCAGGCCATCGGGGTGACGCAGCTCGCGGCTCAGCCGGTGCCGGCTGTCGCCGAAGGGTTCGAGCAGCAGCGTCTCGGTGAGTGTCTGGCCGTCGGGCCCGAGGTGCTCGACGGGCTTGAACACCAGCTTGCGCGCGGCGCGGTCGCTGGCCGCCAGATCGACGTGGCGGCCACGCGCCGTGAAGGGCCCGACCAGGGCCATGATCTCGTGGTGCGTCAGCGGCTGCATGGCGCAGCCATTCTGCACAAGCCGGGCGCTCAGCGCTGCCCGGGCAGCACCTTGTAGACCTGCACCGACTGCGGCGCCAGGCGCAGCGCCGCCACGCCGGCCGCGTCGGCCCGCGCCGCCAGCGCGTGGCGCGGCCACAGTGGCTGCAGGCGCGCGCCGGGCGGCAGCTGCGGCACCTGGGCGTCAACGCCCGAGCTGCCGTAGTGCATCAGCACCAGCGTGCGCTCGCCCTGCCAGTGGCGCTGCCAGCCGGCCACCAGGCCGGTTGCGAAGCTGCCTTCGAAGCTGCCGCGCGCGATGGACGGCAGCGTATTGCGCAGCCGGATCATGGCCTTGTAGAAATGGAGGATCGAGCCCGGGTCGGCGCGCTGCGCCTGCACGTTGTGTGTGGCCACGTTGGGCGCCACCGGGCGGAAGGGCCGGCCCGTGGTGAAGCCGGCGGTGGCGGCGTCGGCCGTCCAGCTCATGGGCGCGCGCAGTGGCCGGTCACCCGCGAGCGTGCCCACGCCGGCCTGGCCGACTTCTTCGCCGTAGTAGACATAGGGCGTGCCCGGCTGCAGCAGGTAGCCGGCGGCGGCCAGCTTGTAGCGGGCCTCGTCGCCACTCACCTGGTCCCACAGCCGCCGGCCGGCGAAGATGTCGTGGTTGGAAATGAAGCTGGCCATGTTCGGCGACGCGCTGCGGTAGTAGCTGGCGACCTTCTGCACCGACGACGCATCGCCGAGGGCCGCGCCCACGTAGTGCTGCACGAAGCCGAAGGCGAAGGCACCGCCGCAGATGGCATCGTCGCCGTAGACCTGCGGCTCGGCGGTGGCTTCGCAGACCACCACGCGGTGCTGGTAGCTCTTGATCAGGCTCTGCAGTTGCTTGGTGAGCGCGCGGCTCTCCGGCTGGTCGTTCCAGTCCTGGGCGCTGTTCTCCACCAGGTGCGGCACGGCGTCGAGCCGGAAGCCGTCGAGGCCGCGGTTCAGCCAGAAGCGCAGGCTGCTCAGGTGGTAGTCCAGCACTTCGGGCTGGCGGAAGTTGAAGTCGGGCATGTGCGGCCCGAAGGTGCCGAAGTAGAAGTTGCTGGCGCCGGGCGGTGGCGGCGGCAGGTCCTTCAGCGGGCCGTTGTGGAGCCAGGGCTGGCCTTCGGCCGCGTACCACGGGTTCTGGCCCCAGATGTCCCAGCCCGTGGGCAGGGTCTGCGACCACACGAACCAGTGGCGGAAGGTGCTGCCCGGGCCTTGCAGCGCGTCCACGAACATCGGGTGCTGCGCGGCGCTGTGGTTGATGACGTAGTCCATCATCACGCCGATGCCGCGCCGGTGCGCCTGTGCGATGAACGCGTCAAAGTCGGCCAGCGTGCCGTATTCGGGCGCGATGTCGCGGTAGTCGGTGGTGGCGTAGCCGTGGTCGCCGTCGGCGTTCTTCGTGATCGGCATCAGCCAGATGCCGCGGATGCCCAGGTCCTTCAAATGGTCCAGGCTCTGCGTGAGGCCGCGCAGGTCACCGATGCCGTCACCATCGCTGTCGCGCCAGGCGCGCACGAAGATCTCCATGAACACGCCGTGCTGCCAGCCGTCTTGCAGTTGTTTCGGCAGGCGGCTCGTGCGGTCACCCGGCGGCACCGGGCGGATGTCGATGGCCGGCCGGGCCGCGGCCAGCGTGACCAGCAGGGCAAGCGCGGCAGGCACGAGGTGAAGGGCGGCCATGGGTGTTTGCGGGTGGCGGCCCCATTCTGCTTGGTTAGCATGCCGCGGCATGGGCCATCTCCTCCTGCCGTGGCTGTTGTGCTTGGCCGCCACCGCGAAGGCGGCCACGCCGCCCATCGCGGCCTGCGACGCCGACTTCCAGGCCGTGCTGCAAGCCCAGCCCGCTGCCATGCGCACGCTGCCCGCGCAGGCGGTGTGGCTGAATGCGCGCCTGCTGCGCTGGCCCGGTGTGGCCGCCGAGCGCTACCGGCTCCACCACTCGGCCACTGGGCAGATCGTCGCCACCGCCGGTGCCCCGGTCACCGGCGCCGAACGTGTGCTGACGCTGGATCTGCACACCGGCCCCGTTCCTGCCGCCGACGCGCAACGTTTCAAGTGGGTGGCCGCCGGCCCCACGCTGGCCGTGCGCGCAGCCGACGCGCCGCGCCTGCCGGCCCTGCACCGGGGCCAGCTCGTGCTGGTGGCCGAAGACGCCCAGGGCCGCGTGCTGCAGGCCACCGCCACGCAGGTGGCCGGCGCGCTGGACGCGATGTACGCAGCGGCCGCTCGCGTCACCGACCTGGGAGCCACACCGCGCGGCCGGCGCACCGGCTTCCGCCTCTGGGCGCCCACCGCGCAGGCGGTGTGGTTGTGCCATCACGCCGACGGCCGCGCGCCGGCGCACGCCTTGCACCCGCTGCGCCGCCATGCCGCCACCGGTGTCTGGTCGGCCAACCTGACCGGTGACCTGAGTGGCAGCTACGCCACCTACCTGGTCGACGTCTTCGTGCGCGGCCACGGCCTGCTGCGCAACCGCGTCACCGACCCCTACGCGCTGAGCCTGAACACCGACTCGCAACGCACCTGGGTCGGCCGCCTGGATGCGCCGTCGCTCAAGCCACCCGGCTGGGCCGGCACGCCGCGGCCGAACACCGTGAAGGCCGCCACCGACCAGGTGATCTATGAATTGCACGTGCGCGACTTCTCCGTCGGCGACAGCAGCGTGCCGGCCGAACACCGCGGCAAGTACCTGGCCTTCACGCATGCCAATTCGCACGGCATGCGGCACCTGCAGGCCCTGGCCGCGGCCGGGCTGACCGATGTGCACCTGCTGCCGGTGTTCGACCTGGCCACCGTGCCCGAACAAGGCTGCATGACACCGGAAGTGAGCGGCCGGCCCGATGGCGAAGAGCAGCAGGCCACCGTCACCGCCAGCGCCGCCGCCGATTGCTACAACTGGGGCTCCGACCCCTACCACTACACCGCGCCCGAAGGCAGCTACGCCAGCACGGCGGCCGATGGTGCCCTGCGCGTGCGCGAGTTCCGCCAGATGGTGCTGGCGCTGCACCGCGCCGGCCTGCGCGTGGGCATGGACATGGTCTACAACCACACCAGCGCCTCGGGCCAGCAGG
>JANNFE010000227.1:0-8390 GCA_031379415.1 Betaproteobacteria bacterium
TGGCCGCAGCGTTCAGGGCAGCAGCCTTTCCACCTCGTCCATCACCTCGTTCATGCGCCGGGCCAGGAACTGGTAGGGCGCTGGCGTGCCGAGATCCAGCCCCGCCTTCTTCAGCGCCTCGTGCGCCGGCACCGAACCGCCGCCGCGCAGCACATGGAGATACGCCTCACGCGCACCCGGCTCGCCGGCCAGGATGCGTTCACCGAAGAACTGCGCCGCTGTCGCGCTGGTGGCGTAGGCGTAGACGTAGAAGGGGCGGTGGAAGTGCGGGATGTAGCTCCACTCCTGGCAGTACAGAGGGTCGATGGTCATGACGCCTGCATCGGCACCGTGGTACTTGCGCAGCAGGCCGCAGTACAGCGCGGTGAACTTCTTGCCCGACAGCGCCTCGCCGCGCTGCTGCGCGTCGTGCGCCTGCAGTTCGAATTCGGCGAACATGGTCTGGCGGAAGTAGCTGGCGCGCAGGCGTTCCAGCACCTGCGTCAGCACGAAGACCTTCTCCTTCGCCGTCTTCGCCTGCTTGACCATGTAGTCGGTGAGCAGCACCTCGTTGGTGGTGGACGCGACCTCGGCCAGGAACAGCGGGTAACCGGCGCTTTCCTTGGGCTGAGCGCGCTGCGCCAGGACGTTGTGCATGCCGTGGCCCCACTCGTGCGCGAAGGTCACCAGGCTTTCGAAGTCGTCGGTGTGGTTCAGGAAGATGTAGGGCGGCAGGCCATACACGCCCGTGGCGTAAGCGCCGCTGCTCTTGCCGGGCGCCGGCCTGACGTGCATGGTGCGCGCCGCCAGGGCCAGCTGCAGCTGCGCCTGGTACTCGTCGCCCAGCGGCTTCATCGCTGCCAGCGTCAGCGCCGACGACTCCTCCAGCGGATGGCGCCGCTCACTCGTCACCAGGTTCGGATAGATGTCGTAGTAGTGCAGGTCGGGCAGCTTCAGCAAACGCTGGCGCAGCTTGAAGTAGCGGTGCAGCACGGGCAGCGATGCGTTCGTCTGCGCCACCAGCATGCGCAGCACTTCTTCGGGCACTTCCACGCTGGCCAGCGAGGCCGCGGCCGCTGAGGGGTACTTGCGCAGCCGGGCGTTGATCACACCCTGGTTCACGCGCTGCGCCAGCAGCGCGCCCAGCGTGTTCTCGTACTGGCCGTAGGCCTTCCAGAAAGTGTCGAAGACCTGCTTGCGCACCGCGCGGTCGGGGTGGCGGCGAAACTGCGAGTAGCCGGTGTCGGACAGCCGCACCGGCTTGCCGTCGATGGTGAGCGTGGGCCAGATCACGTCGGCGTCGATCAGCAAGGAACGCGCGGTGCCGAAGCTGCCGAGCACCGGCGACATCGACGCCAACGCGGTCTCGGTCTCGGGCTGCAGCGTGTGCGGCGCGCGCTGGAGCAACTGGCGCAGGCGCGTGGCATGCGGCGCCAGGCCCGGCTCGGCGGCCTGGAAGGCAGCCACCTTCTCGGCGCCCAGGGCCAGGATCTCGGGGTCCACCCAGGCCAGCGCGCCGCCGTACTGGCCCCACAGGCCCTGCATCAGGCCCATGCGTTCCTGGTTGCGACCATTGCCGTTGTCGGTGCTGGACTGCGTGCTGGCATAGACCCACAGGCGGTTCAGGCGCAGCGTCAGGGCCGAGATGCGGTCGAGCACCGCGCGCAGCGTGGCAGCGTCGCGCCCCAGCGTGCCGCGCAGCTCGCGCAGCGGTGGGATCTCGGCGGCCACGGCCAGTCGTTCGGTGTCCCAGGCGGCGTCTGTGGGGAACAGGCGCGTCAGGTCCCACACCATGCGCGGGTCGGCAGGCAGGTCGGTGGCTGAACGGGTGGCGGCCGGCTGCGCCGTCGCCATCGTGGCGGACAGCATCAGGGCGGTGCAGGTGGCGCGCAGCGCGTAGGTCATGGAGCGGCGTCTCAAGGTGGGCATGACGCGGATTGTCATGGCGCACCGGTGGGGGCGATGCTTCGCAGCTCGGACTGGATGTCGGCGATGCTGGCCGCCTTCTCGGGTGTGCCCAGCAAGGCCTCTTCGGCGAGCAGGAAGGCCGGGTCGATGTCCAGCGCGGCGCGAAAGGCCTTGCGCGCCTCGTCGAAGCGGTCTTCCGCCAGCCACTTCAAACCCGCGGCGAACTGGGCGTAGGCCGCCCAGCTGCGCGTGTGGACCTTGTTCACCGCCGGCGGAAAGTCCTTGATGTCCAGCGTTTCCAGGATGCCGTAGACCACCCGCTTCTGCAGCACGAAGAACTCGGCCTGGCGGCCGTCGGCTTCCTGCGTGCCGATCACGCGCGCGCCCTTCACGTCCGACACGGCGGTGTTGATCTTGTAGCGGCCGGAGCCCGGCCCTGCAGGCCCGGGCTCGTTGTAGACCGACCCCGCGACGATGGTGCCCGCGCCGAGCAGCCGCGCCTGCGCATTGATCGTCGAGCGGTCCACCAGCGAGCTGCCGGCCAGCTTCAGTTCCTGCACCAGCTGGTCGATCTTCTCGCGCTCGAGCACGGTGAGTTCGGGCACGCGGGCCAGGTCGGTGGCGATCATGGCCATCAGGGCGCGGTTGAAGGCGGCGTTGGCTGGCGGCGCTGCCCCGCCCGGGCCCTGGTTGGCGAACGGAAACAGGGCCACGTGCAGGCGGTCTGCCGGTGCAAACAAGGCTGACCCTTCGCCGGCTGCGGCGCGCTGGGCGAAGCGTTTCGCCGACTCGCGGTCCAGCAGCGTCAGGTAGCCGCGCACCTTCTTTGTCTGCTGCAGGTGCACGGGCGCGATGGCGGCGTACTGGCGCCAGGCCGCGATGGCCGCGTCGACGTCGTTGCGCCCCAGCGCTACGGCGCCGCGGGCATACAGGCCGTCCATCGACTTCTGCCGCTGTGGGTCGACGGCAGCTGCCCCCAGGCGCCAGTTCGACACCGCCTCGCGCCAGCTCGCACAGCCGCCGAGCAGCACCGCACAGAGCACGACGACGCAGGTTCTGGTGGCGGGCAGCAGCAGGGCAAGGCAGGTCGCGCGCAGTGCGAACGTCATGGTCCGATGTCTCGGGATGGCAGCGGTGCCGATTCTCGCGCAGCGCGGCGCGCCGCCGCACCGCCAACCGGCTTTCTACAGCGCCAGACGCGCGGCCACGGCCGGCAGCTGTTCCATCGCTTCCAGCACCTGCGTATCGCGCGCGCCGAAGATCTGCAGCGCCACCGGCCAGCCGGCCCGTCCCAGCACGATGCAGCGCACGCGCAGGCCCAGTCGGCGCGCCTGCAAGGCGGCGTGGCGGGCGTCGGCGATCAGGTAGCGCGGGTCGTGCACGTCGATGTCGTGCGGTTCGCCGTCGCTGATGACCAGCAGTTGCAGCGCGCCACCAGGGCCGCTGGCGGCCAGCGGGCGGCTGGCGTGCCTGAGCACGGCACCCAGACGCGTCGAATGCGCACTGCGCAGCGCGGCCAGGCGTTCCAGCACCGCCGGGCAGCACGCTTCGGTAAAGTCTTTCACCGAACGCACGGCCACGTCGTGCCGGCCCTGGGAGCTGAAGCCGCAGATCGCCACTTCCACGGTGCCCACCGTGCCCTGCTGCAGCGCTGCGGCAACCAGCGCTGCTACCCGGCGCGATGCCTGCAGCAGATCGAGACCCGCCGGGCCCCAAGCGCCGGCACTCGACGCCGACTGGTCCACCAGCACCATCAGGCGGCCTGCACGGCGCATCCGCATGGCGCGGCGGTGGATGCGGGCATCGACGGCCGCGCCGCGCCGCTGGGCCACCCGCGCGTGCACCAGCGCGTCGATGTCCAGGGCGTCACCTTCGTGGGCCAGCAAGCGGCTGGCCGGTCCGCCGTCGCGGCGCTGCAGCACGCGCGCCAGTCGGCGCGCGATGGCCAAGTCCTCGGCAGCGGCCACCGGCACCACGGGCCCCTGCTCGCCGGTGGGCACGACGCTGTCTTCGAACACCGCGCACCAGTCGTGGCGCAGCCGGGAAATGAGGCGGTCCCACTCCGGGTAGTGCTGGGCCGCGGGTCTGGCGGGGTGGACTGTCGCCGTGTCGGCGTCGCTGCCCGACGCACCTGCCGCCGCCGCCGGCTCGGTGTGCGGCGCCTGCCCGGCTGGCCACATCCAGCGCGAATCGTCGCGGTAGTCCGGGCCGGCGACGAAGGACCGTGCATTGAACTGCAGCCGCATCTGCCCGATGTCGTGGCCCAGCAGCGACGCGGCGCGCCGCAGCTCGTCGGGCCGACACAGTGCCAGGATCTGCACCGCGGCATCGACGAAGAACAGGCGCCGGCCCTTCTGCACCCAGGGGTGCGGGTCGTCATAGTCCGGGTCGATCAGGCTGCGCGCCAGCCGCAGCATCAGCGCCTCGAAGCCGGGGCCGTCGCCGGGCGTGGCCGTGTGCTGCGACGCCCACAGCCGGCGCAGGCCGGGCAGTTCGCGGCAGGCCAGGTTTTCGACACGGGCGTCTTCCAGCAAGCCGAGCAGCGCGCGCGTGATGGGCGGCAGGCCGCGGCCGTCGAAGGCCGCTGGCGAGAAGGCCAGATGCGCTGCTGCATGCGCGGCGGCGGCGCGGTACCAGCGCCAGGCCGCGGGGCTGCCGGCGGCGCCGCGGTCGGCGGGCAAGTGGATGGTGCTGCCGATGAGGAAGGGCGCCTGATCGGTGAACTTCACGCTCGGCGCGCGCGCCCACAGCGTGCGCAGATAGCGTTGCAGCGGTTCATGAAGCGGCTCGGCGCCGCTGCCCGCGTGGCGAGCAGCCGATGCGGCCAAGGTTCTGGCGACGCCGGTGGCTGCTGCGCTGAACACCGGCTCAGAACGACGCTTCGAGCGCCGCCTCCAGCGCCTGGCGCGTGGCCTGTTCGTCGGTCAGGGCGTCCACCAGCGCCATGCGGCAGGCCTCCAGCAAGGCCACGCCGTGGCCGAACAGCAGACCGGCATGCACCAGCATGCGCGTGGAGGCGCCCTCGTCGAGCCCGTGGCCCTGCAGCCGCCGCGTGCGGATGCCGAAGCCGACGATGTCGGCTGCCACGTCGAGCTCGATACCGGCCTCGCGCGCCACGATGGCGGCCTCGTGCTCGGCACCCGGGTAGCCCAGCGTCAGCGCGCAGAAGCGCTGGCGCGTGGAAGGCTTCATCTCGCGCACGGCCGGGCCCGGGTTGTAGGAGACGATCAGCGCGAAGTCCGGATGCGCCCGCACCGTCTCGCTGCGCGCCGTCAGCGGCAGCATGCGCCGCGTGTCGGTCAGCGGGTGGATGACGATGGTGGTGTCGGCGCGCGCCTCCACCACCTCGTCCAGGTAGCAGATGGCGCCGTGGCGCGCCGCCAGCGCCAGCGGGCCGTCCTGCCAGCGCGTGCCGTCGGCGTCGAGCAGCCAGCGGCCGACCAGGTCACTGGCGCTCAGGTCTTCGTTGCAGGCCACGGTGACCAGCGGCCGCCGCAGGCGCCAGGCCATGTATTCCACCAGCCTCGTCTTGCCGCAGCCGGTGGGGCCTTTCAGCAGCAGAGGCAGCCGCCGCGCATAGGCCGACTCGAACAAGGCCACCTCGTTGGCGGCAGGCTGGTAGTAGGGCTCAGCCGTGATGCGCCAGCTCTCCAGGGGCGGATTCATCTCATCGGTGCTGCGCGCTGGAGGGGTTGGGGATGCCTTCGATCGGCGCCTCGTCGGTGCCCACGGTGTCGCGCGTGAAGGCCTCGACGCGCTTGCGCGTGCCTTCGGGGTCCTTGATCCACTGGCCGTAGAACTCGTAGGGGCAGGCGGCCACGCCCTGGTCGCCTTCACGCGAGTTGATGAGGCCGGTGTAGCCGCGATGCAGCAGCTTGAAGAGATGGTTCTCGCTCTGGCCGTTGCGGCGGAAGTCGCGGATCAGGCTCTTGCTGAGCGCCGCGTACTGGATGCCCATCTCTTCTTCGCCGCACTCGCCCAGCGTGCGGCCATCGAAGCCGATGATGGCGCTGTGGCCGAAGTAGGAATACACGCCGTCGAAGCCCGCGGCGTTGGCCACCGCCACGTAGGTGTTGTTGGCAAAGGCCATGGCCTTGGAGATCATGATCTGCTGCTCCTTGGCCGGGTACATGTAGCCCTGGCAGCGCACGATCAGCTCGGCGCCCTTCATGGCGCAGTCGCGCCAGATCTCGGGGTAGTTGCCGTCGTCGCAGATGATCAGGCTGACCTTGAGTCCCTTCGGCCCGTCGCTCACGTAGGTGCAGTTGCCGGGGTACCAGCCCTCGATCGGCACCCAGGGCATGATCTTGCGGTACTTCTGGACGATCTCGCCCTGGTCGTTCATCAGGATCAGCGTGTTGTAGGGCGCCTTGTTGGGGTGCTCTTCGTGGCGCTCGCCGGTGAGCGAGAACACGCCCCAGACCTTGGCCTTGCGGCAGGCGGCGGCGAAGATCTCGGTCTCTTCGCCCGGCACGGTGGCGGCGTTGTCGTACATCTCCTGGCTGTCGTACATGATGCCGTGGGTGCTGTACTCGGGGAAGATCACCAGGTCCATGCCCGGCAGGCCGAGCTTCATGCCCTCGACCATCTTCGCGATGTTGCGCGCGTTGGCCAGCACCTCGGCCTTGCTGTGCAGGCGCGGCATCTTGTAGTTGACGACGGCCACACCGACCGTGTCCTTGCTGCTCGAAATGTCACCGTGGTGCATGTCCCGGTCCTCAGTGGCTGATCATCCAGGGGCGCTTCGTCGGGAAGGCCTTGTTGCCGTTGCTGCCCGTCACCGTGGCGCCGCGCTGGCCGGGCCTGCAGCAGCCGCAGCCCGCGGGGTGCTTCAGGCGCGCGTACTCGCGTGAAGTCTTCGGCTCGTGGCGCGCGCGCTCGTTGGTGTCCATCGCGCTGCGCGTGCTGCCGTCCAGCAGCGCCAGGCTCGGCGCGCTGGCGAAGACACGCGGCGAAGGCAGGCCGCAGGCCGGGCAGGCCGCCGGCTTGTCGCGCTGCGACATGCTGCGGATGGCGTCGAAGCCGCCACAGCCGCCGCATGCGTAGTCGTAGGTCGGCATGGCGGCGGCCCTTACTTGACGTCTTGCGACAGCGGCATCACCACCGAGCCGTCGAGGTGCTTCACCGGCCCGGCGGCGCTGGGGTTGATGTCGAAGTCGAAGATCTGCGTCGGCACCCACAGCGTGGCGCAGGCGTTCGGCACGTCCACCACACCGCTGATGTGCCCCTGCACCGGCGCCGTGCCCAGGATGGAGTAGGCCTGCGCACCCGAGTAGCCGAACTTCTTCAGGTACTCGATGGCGTTCAGGCACGCCTGGCGGTAGGCGACGTTGATGTCCAGGTAATGCTGCTTGCCGCCTTCGTCGACCGAGACACCTTCGAAGATCAGGTAGTCGTTGTAGGTCGGCGTGATCGGACTCGGCTTGAAGATCGGGTTCTTGATGCCGTAGAGGGCCATGCCGCCCTTGATGATCGACACGCGCATGTGCACCCAGCCGGCCATCTCGATGGCGCCGCAGAAGGTGATCTCGCCGTCGCCCTGGCTGAAGTGCAGGTCGCCCACGCTCAGGCCGGCGCCGTCGACGTAGACCGGAAAGAAGACCTTGGCGCCGCGCGACAGGTCCTTGATGTCGCAGTTGCCGCCGTGCTCGCGGCCGGGCACGGTGCGCGCGCCTTCGGCAGCTGCCTTGGCCTTGGCGGCGCCGGTGAGCTTGCCCATGTGCGCGGTGCCGGCAAAGGGCGGGTTGGCCAGGCCGCCGGTCGGGTTGGTGTCGATCAGCGCCTGCTCGCGCGTATTCCACATCTCCAGCATCTTCGGGTCGGGCAGGCAGCCGATGAGCCCGGGGTGGATGAGGCCGGCGTAGCTGACGCCCGGAACGTGGCGGGAACTCGTGAACATGCCCTTGATGTCCCAGATCGACTTCTGCGCCAGCGGAAAATGCTCGGTGAGAAAGCCGCCGCCGTTCTTCTTGCTGAAGAAGCCGTTGAAGCCCCACAGGCTGTCTGGCTTGGCGCCGATGTCCAGCAGTTCCACGACCAACAGGTCGCCGGGCTTGGCACCCTTCACGCCCACCGGGCCCGACAGGTAGTGCACCGTCGTCAGGTCGATGTCGCGCACGTCGTCGGCGCTGTCGTTGTTCTTGATGAAGCCGCCGGTCCAGTCGTAGGTCTCGAGCACGAAGTCGTCGCCCGGGTTCACCCAGCAGGCCATCGGGATGTCAGGATGCCAGCGGTTGTGGATGTTCTCGTTTTCGAGCGGGGACTGGGTCAGGTCGACCTTGATCAGGGTTTCAGGCATGGAGCACCTCTTGTGGGGATGAATGCGGTGGCTTAGACGGAAAGGTATTGCTTGATGTGCGCGACGTCGGTGTCGGCGCGGCTGGTCTCGTGCACGAGGCGGCCGCCTTCGATGACGAAGAGGCGGTCGGCCACGTCCATCGCGAAGCTCAGCACCTGCTCCGAGACGACGATGGTGATCTCGCGCAGCTTGCGAATCTCGTTCA
>JANNFE010000274.1:0-17692 GCA_031379415.1 Betaproteobacteria bacterium
TCCAGCACGTAGCTGTCACCATCGTCGCGCGCCGAGCAGGCGATGGCCGCCACGTCGGAGCCGGCCTCGGGTTCGCTCAGCGCGAAGGCGCTGATCCACTCGCCGCGTGCCACGCGCGGCAGCACCTCGGCCTTCAGCGCCTCGCTGCCGGCCAGCGTGACCGGCCCGCTGCCCAGGCCCTGCATTGCGAAGGCGAAGTCGGCCAGGCCATCGTGGCGCGCCAGCGTTTCGCGGCAGACCACCAGCGCGCGCGAGTCGAGCGCGGGGCTCGCGCCGCCGAATGCGGCCGGCACGCAGTGGCGCAGATGGCCGGCATCGCCCAGGTCGTGCACCAGCTTTCTGCAAGCGTTGTCGGTGTCGTGGTGGGCTATGCCCTGCAGATGCGCCGCTGCCCAGGCGTCGAGTTGACCGGCCAGCGCCCGATGGCCGTCGTCGAAGAACGGCAGTTCCAGGTGCGCGAGCCGGCTCACCTCAGTTGCCCTCGAAGCGCGGCACCTGCTTGGCCGCGAAGGCGTCGAAGGCGCGCCTGAAGTCCTGCGTCAGCATGCACAGCGCCTGCGCCTGGGCTTCGCTTTCGATCATCTCCTCGATGCCCATGGCCCACTCCTGGTTCAGCATGGTCTTGGTCACCGTGTGCGCGAACCAGGGGCCGTCGGCTAGCGTGCGCGCCTGCTCCTGCGCCTTCGCCAGCAGTTCGTCGCGCGCATGCAGGGCGTTGAAGAAGCCCCAGGCCGCGCCTTCGTCAGCCGTCATGGCGCGGCCACTGAACAGAAGCTCGGCGGCCCGGCCCTGGCCGATGACGCGCGGCAGCAGCCCGCAGGCCCCCATGTCGGCGCCGGCCAGGCCCACGCGCGTGAAGAGGAAGGCGGTCCGGGTGGCCGGCGTGCCCAGGCGCAGGTCGGCCGCCAGCGCCACCATGGCGCCGGCGCCGGCGCAGATGCCGTCCACCGCGGCGATGACGGGCTGCGGCGCGCGCTTGATGGCCTTCACGAGGTCGCCTGTCATGCGCGTGAAGCGCAGCAGCTCGGGTGCGGCCATCTTCGTCAGCGGCTCGATGATCTCGAACACGTCACCGCCCGAACAGAAATTGCCGCCGGCACCTGTCAGCACCACGGCGCGCACGTCGCTGGCGCGCTGCAGGGCCAGGAAGAGGTCGCGCAGTTCGGCATAACTGTCGAATGTCAGCGGGTTCTTCTTCTCGGGCCGGTTCAGCGTGATGGTGGCGACACGGCCGTCGGCGCTGCAGTGCCAGCCGAAGTGGCGCGCAGCGTAATGCTGCAGGGGGCGTTGGTCTTCGTTCATGTCGCGCTGCGCTTCAGGTTCGTGAGGTACTGGCTGCGGCCACTCTGGTACTGCACGGGCCAGGCGATGCTGTCGTGGCCGATCTTCGCGGCTTCATGCAGCGTCCACGCCGGGTCGGCCAGGTGCGGGCGCGCCACGGCACACAGGTCGGCACGGCCAGCGGCGATGACCATGTTCACGTGGTCGGCCTCGAAGATGGCACCCACCGCCACCGTGGGGATGCCGACCTCGTTGCGGATGCGGTCGGCAAACGGTGTCTGGTACATGCGGCCGTAGACCGGCTTCTGCTCGGCCACGACCTGGCCGGAACTGCAGTCGATGATGTCGGCGCCGGCTTCCTTGAAGAGGCGGGCGATGGCCACCGCGTCGTCGGCGGTGTTGCCGCCGGGGAACCAGTCGTGGCAGCTCAGGCGCACCGAGATCGGCCGCTCCTGCGGCCACGCGGCGCGGATGGCGGTGAAGACTTCGAGCGGCCAGCGCGCGCGGTTTTCGATGGTGCCGCCGTAGTCATCGGTGCGGTGATTGGTCAGTGGCGACAGAAAGCTCGACAGCAGATAGCCGTGCGCGCAGTGCAGCTCCAGGATGTCGAAGCCGGCCCATGCCGCGCGCTTCGTGGCGGCGACGAAGTCGGCGGTGATGCGGGTCATGTCCTCACGCGTCATCTCGCGCGGCTGCTGTGACTTCGGGCCGTAAGGTATGGCCGATGCCGACACCAGCGGCCAATTGCCCTTGATCAGAGGCTGATCGGCATCTTCCCAGCCCACCTGTGTACTGCCCTTGCGCCCGGCGTGGCCGAGCTGAATGCCCATCTTCGCGCCCGAGTGGCTGTGCACGAATTCGACGATGCGCGCCCAGGCCTGCATCTGGTCGTCGTTCCACAGCCCCGCGCAGCCGGGCGTGATGCGCGCGTCGGGCGAGACGCAGGTCATCTCGGTGTACAGCAGCCCGGCGCCGCCCAGAGCGCGCGCGCCGAAGTGCACGAGGTGGAAGTCGTCCGCCATGCCGTCGACCGCCGAGTACATGGCCATCGGCGACACCACCACGCGGTTGGGTACGGTCAGGCCGCGCAGCGTGTACGGTGTGAACATCGGGCTCGGCGGCTTCTGGTCGTCGGCCACGTCCAGGCCAGCTCGCCGTGCGAACCAGCGCTCGTAGCCTTCCAGCCATTGCGCATCACGCAGGCGCAGGTTTTCATGGCTGATGCGCTGGCTGCGCGTGAGCATGCTGTACATGAACTGCTCGGGCGGCAGCTGTTCGCAGTAGCGCGCGCCCACCACCTCGAACCATTCCATCGCGTTCCAGGCCGCGTTCTGCAGGCGCAGCACGTCGACCTCACGGTGCGCCTGGTACTGCGCCAGCACCTCGGCGGGGCCACCCTTCACGTCCCGAAAGAGTCGGGTCAACTCGATCGCGTCTTCCAGGGCCAGCTTGGTGCCCGAGCCAATGGCGAAATGCGCCGTGTGCACCGCGTCGCCCATCAGCACGACATGGCTCTTGCCGTTGAAGTGGTGCCAGGTCTTGCAGCGCACGCGCTGGAAGTTGATCCACGCGCTGCCGCGCAGATGGCGCGCATTGCTCAGCAGCTTGTGGCCCTGCAGATGCCGCGCGAAGAGTTGCTCGCAGAAGGCGATGCTGTCTTCCACGCCGGCCTGGTCCAGCCCGTGCGCGCGCCACACGTCTTCGGGTGTCTCGATGATGAAGGTCGTGGTCTGGTCATCGAACTTGTAGACATGGGCCTGGAACCAGCCATGTTCGGTCTTCTCGAACAGGAAGTTGAAGGCGTCGAAGAGCTTGGTCGTGCCCAGCCAGATGAAGCGGTTGGGCCGCGTCACCACGTCGGGCTGGAAGACCGCGGCGTACTTCTGGCGGATGCGCGAGTTGACGCCGTCGCTGGCGATGATGAGGTCGGCCTCGGGGTAGTCGCGTTCGAGGTTTTGGCTGTCGGCATCGACCTCGAAGACCAGTTCCACACCCAGCTCCTCGCAGCGCCGTTGCAGGATGTTGAGCAGCTTCTTGCGCCCGATGCCGACGAAGCCGTGGCCGCCGCTGCGGATGCACTGGCCCTTGAAGTGCAGCTCGATGTCGTCCCAGTGGTTGAAGGCCACTTCGATGGCGTCGGCGGTGGGCACGTCCCATTGCCGCATGTTCTCCATCGTGGCGTCGCTGAACACCACGCCCCAGCCGAAGGTGTCGTAGGCGCGGTTGCGTTCCACCACGGTGATGTGGTGCGCCGGGTCCTGCTGCTTCATCAAGAGCGCGAAATACAGGCCCGCGGGGCCGCCGCCGATGCAGACGATGCGCATGTGTCTTCCTGGTGCCTCTGTCAGGAGCCTGTGTCGCATTGTCGCAGCGAATTGCTTTACAAGTAAAGCAATTCAGGTCGGGGACAATCGGCCTTCATGAATACTCCCTTGCCCGCCTATGCCACGGCCTGCGGAAACGGCGTCCACACGATAGACACCGGCTTCCACCGCGACCACTTCGACGCCGCCTATCTGGTGGTGCATGAAGGCCATGCCGCCTTCATCGACACCGGCACCGCCTTTGCCGTGCCGCGCCTCCTGGCCACGCTGCACGCGCTGGGTCTGGCCGACGACGCGGTGGACTGGGTCATCCCCACCCACGTGCACCTGGACCATGCCGGGGGCGTGGGCCAGCTGATGGCTGCCCTGCCGCGGGCGCGCCTGCTGGTGCACCCACGCGGCGCGCGCCACATGATCGACCCCAGCGCCTTGTGGGCTGGCGCCACCGCCGTCTACGGGCCTGAGGAGATGGCGCGGTCCTACGGCAGCCTGCTGCCCGTGCCGGCCGAGCGCGTGGACACCACGCACGACGGCATGGTGGTGGAACTCGCCGGCCGCCCGCTGCTGTTCGCCGACACGCCTGGCCACGCCCGCCACCACCACTGCATCTGGGATATGGCCACGCGCGGCTGGTTCACCGGTGACACCTTCGGCCTGAGCTACCGCGAGTTCGATACCGCCCGGGGCCCGTGGATCGTGCCGACCTCCACGCCCGTGCAGTTCGAGCCCGAGGCGCTGCAGGCCAGCATCCAGCGGCTGCTGGCCAACCAGCCGGCCTGCATGTACCTCACGCACTACGGCCGCGTGGGCGATGTGCCGCGGCTGGGCGCGCTGCTGCTGGAGCTGCTGGAAGAGATGGCGCAGCTGGGCCGCCGCGAGCGTGCTTCAGCCCACCGGCACGAGGCGCTGAAGGCCGGCCAGCTGGACATCTTCAGCCGCAGCCTGGCCGCGCACGGCTGCAGCCACACCCGCGACGAAGTGGCGCAACTGCTGGCCATCGACCTGGAACTCAACGCCCAGGGCATGGCCGTTTGGCTCGACCGCGTCTGACACCCCATCACCAGGAACATTCATGCACGATAACCAGGTTCACTTCGGCTTGGGCGGCCGCGTGGTGGTCATCACCGGCGCGGCTCAAGGCATCGGCGCGGCCTGCGCGCGGCGGCTGGTCGGCGACGGCGCCGCGGTGGCGCTGTGGGACATGGCCGACGAGCC
The DNA here is from genome assembly GCA_031379415.1 of Betaproteobacteria bacterium. Classification (GTDB taxonomy): domain Bacteria; phylum Pseudomonadota; class Gammaproteobacteria; order Burkholderiales; family Burkholderiaceae_C; genus Rubrivivax. The sequence goes on from JANNFE010000274.1 coordinate 4,821, forward strand.
CGGGCGCGCCCTGGTCGGCGAGCTGAACGCGGCCGGCGCGCGGGCGCTCTACCAGCACTGCAACGTGGCCGTGAAAGCCGAGGTCAACGCGGCGCTGGCGGCCACGCTGGCGCACTTCGGGCGCGTCGACGGCCTCGTCAACAACGCCGGCATCTTCAAGGCCGCGCCGTTCCTCGACATCACTGAAGCCGACTGGGACGCCGTGCTCGACGTCAATCTGAAAGGCTCCTTCCTTGTCGGCCAGGCGGTGGCACGTGAACTGGCAAAGCAGGGCCGTGGCGCCATCGTCAACATGAGCTCGGTGAACGGCACGCTGGCGATCCCGACCATCGCCAGCTACAACGCCAGCAAGGGCGCCATCAACCAGCTCACGCGCGTGATGGCGCTGGCACTGGCCGACCAGGGCGTGCGCGTCAACGCCGTGGCGCCGGGCACCATCGCCACCGAACTGGCCAAGGCCGCCGTGCTCACCAGCGACGAGGCCAAGGCGCGCATCATGAGCCGCACGCCGATGAAGCGGCTGGGCGAGCCGGGCGAGATTGCCGACGTGGTGGCCTTCCTGCTCAGCGACGCGTCGAGCTTTGTCACCGGCGAGATCGTGGTGGTGGATGGCGGACGCATGACGCTGAACTACACGGTGCCTGTTTGAGCTGGGAGGCCTTCGCCGTGTCCACCGGCGTGGTGGCGCTCGGCGAGATGGGCGACAAGACGCAACTGCTGGCGCTGCTGCTGGCGGCGCGCTTTCGCAAGCCGTTGCCCATCATTGCCGGCATCCTGGTGGCCACACTCGCCAACCACGCCGGCGCCAGCGCCCTGGGCACCTGGCTCACGCGTCTGCTCGACCCGACCTGGATGCGCTACGGCCTGGGCGCGTCCTTCATCGCCGTGGCGCTGTGGATGCTGGTGCCCGACAAGGCCGATGACACCGACAGCACGGCCACCGGCCGCTGGGGCGTGTTCGGCATCACCGTGGTCGCCTTCTTCCTGGCCGAGATGGGCGACAAGACACAGATCGCCACCGTGATGCTGGCCGCGCGCTACGACTCGCTGTGGGTCGTCACGGCCGGCACCACGCTGGGCATGATGATCGCCAACGTGCCCGCCGTGCTGTTGGGCGAGAAGGCCGTGAAGCTGGTGCCCATCCAGTGGGTGCACCGTATCGCAGCCATCGTCTTCGCGTCGCTGGGCGTGGCCATGCTGGCGGGCATGGGCAGCTGAATCAGGTGGCGGCCGCGGACGCGAGCGGGGCCGCAGGGCGCTGCTCGCGGATCGGCAGGTGCAACAGCGCCGCCGCCAGGGCCAGCGCGATGTCGATGAGCCACACCCCCGTGAAGCTGCCCTGCGACTCGAAGATCTTGCCGCCCAGCCAGGCGCCCATGAAGCCGCCGACCTGGTGCGACACCATCACCAGCCCGAACAGCGTGGCCATGTGCGCCGGGCCGAAGAAGCGCGCCACCAGGCTGGCGGTGGGCGGCACGGTGGACAGGAAGGTCAGGCCCATCACGGCGGCAAAGCCGAGCATCACGAGCGGCGTCTTGGGCGCCAGCAGGAAGATCACCACGGCCACGGCACGCGCCAGATAGATCGCTGCCAGCAGCTTCTTCAGCGGCAGGCGGCCCCCGCGCCAGCCCATCAGCCAGCCGATGCCCAGGCTGCCGACGATGTTGAAGAGCCCCAGCACAGCCAGCGACCAGGCGCCGATCTCCGGCGCCAGGCCACACGAGGCCACCACACCCGGCAGGTGTGTGGCCAGGAAGGCGACATGGAAGCCGCACACCGAGAAGCCCGCGGCCAGCAGGCGGAAGCTGGGGTCGGCCAAGGCGCGGCGCACGGCCTCGCCGGTGGTTTCGCGCTTCAAGGGCGTGGCGCCTGCAGGCGCGGCTGCGACGCCGCGCAGCACCCAGGCCGCCGGCAGCGCCAGCAAGGTCAGCAGGCCCAGGGTCTGCATCGCGGCCACCCAGCCGGCCGCGCTGGTGACGGCCTGCGCCACCGGCGCGAAGACGAACTGGCCGAAGGAGCCACCGGCATTGACCACCCCAGTGGCGAAGGCGCGCTTCTCGGGTGCGACGAGGCGCGTGGTGGCGGCCATCAGCACGGCAGGCCCGGCCATGCCGGCACCGCCGGCCGAGAGCACGCCGATGGCCAGGATCAGCCCGGCCGTGGTCGTCATGGAGGGAATGAGCAGCGTGCCGCTGGCCACCAGCAACACGCCCAGCACCAGCACGCGCGCCGGGCCCCAGCGGTCGGCCACGATGCCGGCCAGCGGTTGCGTCAGGCCCCACCACAACTGCCCGAACGCAAACGCCAGGCTGATGCTGGCCAGTCCCAGGCCGGTGTGGGTGTTGAGGTTGCCGAGGAAGAGCCCCATCGACTGGCGCGCGCCCATGGTCACGGCAAAGGTGCCGGCCGCCGCCAGCAGCACCAGGAAGAGCGGGCGCAGCGGCTGCTTCGTGTCATTCATCGTCGGCTCCTTGAACGCTTGCCAGCAGCGCCATGCATTGATCCAGCAGCGCGTGCAGCGCCGCCACCTTGTCGGTACCCAGTTGCTGGTTCAGCGCCAGCTGCGCGCGTTTCCAGGCCTTCTGCGCGTCGGCGCGCAGCGCCAAGCCAGCGGCGCTGGCGGTGACGACGCGGCTGCGCTGGTCGTCACCCGGTGTCACCTCGACGAGGCCGCGGTCGATCAGCGGCTGCAGGTTGCGCGACAGCGTCGATGCATCCAGCTTCATCGCCGTTGCCAGCTCGCCGCTGCGCAGCGGTCCCAGCTTCACGACATGGGACAGCAGCGAGTACTGCGTGTTGCGCAAGCCGGTGGGCGCGACGTAGGCCTCGTAGTGGCGCGCCACCAGCCGGCTGGCCTGCTTGAGCTTGAGGTTGGTACAGCCGCGTGGCGCGGCGTCGGTTGCCATGATGCCTGTGCTTTCGCTAAACTAGTTGCATATACAAGTTTATCGGAGATTCCAAGACCATGGAGAGTTCACTTGAAAACTGGCTGGCTGCCGAGGCCGCGCAACGCGCCCGCATCGCCGCCAAAGGCACCGGCCCCGGCGTGACGCCGCCCCAGGTGGTGGCCACGATGGATGGCATCTCGTTGTTCAAGGCCATGCTGCAGGGCGACCTGCCCTTCGCTGCCATCTCGCGCACGCTCGACTTCCTGCTCATCGAGGCCGAGCCCGGCCGCGCCGTCTTCCAGGGCGCACCCGGCGCCGCCCACCTCAACCCCATGGGCACGGTGCACGGCGGCTGGTACGCCACGCTGCTGGACTCGGCACTCGGCTGCGCCGTGCACAGCGCGCTGCCACAAGGCAAGGCCTACACCACGCTGGAGCTGAAGGTGAACATGATCCGCGTACTAACGCCGAAAGTGCAGCGTGTGCGTGCGGAAGGCCGCATCATTCACCTGGGCGGCCAGACGGCCACCGCCGAGGCGCGCCTGGTCGGCCCCGACGGCAAGCTCTATGCGCATGCCAGCACCACCTGCCTGGTCTTCGATCTGCGGGTGCCGAAAGCCGCCTGAGGCTGGCGCCACAATGGCGGCATGAAATACCTGCACACCATGGTCCGCGTGACCGACATCGAAGCCTCGCTGCGTTTCTACCGCGACGCGCTGGGCCTGGAACTGCTGTCCCGCCGCGACAACGAAGGCGGCCGTTTCACGCTCGTCTTCCTGGCCGCGCCGGGCGACCACACGGCCCAGGTCGAACTGACCTACAACTGGCCGGCGCCCGACGGCAGCAGCGAGACCTACACCGGTGGCCGCAACTTCGGCCACCTCGCCTACGCGGTGGCCGACATCTACGCCACGTGCCGCAGGCTGCAAGAGCATGGCGTGACCATCCTGCGCCCACCGCGTGACGGCCGCATGGCCTTCGTGCGTTCGCCCGACCACATCTCGGTCGAACTGCTGCAGTCCGGCGCCGCCCAGGCCCCGGCCGAGCCCTGGGCGAGCATGCCCAACACGGGCAGCTGGTAGGCCAGGCAGGCCCGGCGTGTACCTGCCCAAGCACTTCGAACAGGCCGACCCGCAGGTCCTGGCGGGCTTGATGCGTGAGCATCCGCTGGCTGTGCTGGTCACCGTTCAGCACGGGCAGACCACGGCCGACCACCTGCCGCTGGAATTCGACGCCGCCACGCACACGCTGCGCGGTCACGTGGCGCGCGCCAACCCCTTGTGGAAGCTGGCCGCTCACCAGCGCGTGCTGGCCATCTTCAACGGGCCGCAGGCCTATGTCTCGCCGAGCTGGTACCCGTCCAAGGCCACCACGCACCAGGTGGTGCCGACCTGGAACTACACCGTGGTGCATGCCCAAGGCACGCTGCGCACCGTGGACGACGCGCCCTGGCTGCGTGAACTGGTGGGCCGCCTGACCGACCACCACGAGGCGCCCCAGGCAACGCCCTGGTCGGTGAACGACGCGCCCCTGGACTACGTGCAGCAGATGCTGCGCGCCATCGTCGGCATCGAGATCGCGGTGGACAGCCTCGTGGGCAAGTGGAAAATCAGCCAGAACCGCGCCGAACCCGACCGCCTGGGCGTGGCCAGCGGCCTGCAGTCCGGCAGCGAAGAAGCGCGCGCCATGGCCAGCCTGGTACGCGCCCCACCCACCTGAGCGAGACACCCCATGCGAACCCCCCTGCCCGCCACACTCTTCGCCGCTGCGCTGTGCGCCACCGGCGCCGCCCAAGCCCAGAAGGTCGCACCCGGCCTGTGGGAACACAGCATGACCATGAAGTCGCAGGGCGGCCAGATGGAAGCCGCCATGGCGCAGATGCAGGAACAGCTGGCGCGCATGACGCCCGAGCAGCGCAAGCAGATGGAAGCCATGATGAGCAGCCGCGGTGGCTCCGGCATGGCCATGGCCGCCGGCAAGCCCACCAGCGTGAAGGTCTGCATCACGCCCGAGCAGGCGGCGCGCGACGAGATCCCGCAGTCACAGGGCAACTGTCAGCAGACCAGCCGCGAGCGCAGCGGCAACACGCTGAAGTTCAAGTTCGCCTGCACCGGCGAGCGCGCGGCCACTGGCAGCGGCGAGTACACGTTCAGCGGCGACAAGGCGCACACCGGCCGCGTGATCGTCGAAACCATGATGCGCGGCCAGCCCGAACGCATGGAGATGGAGCACAGCGGCCGCTGGCTGGCCGCCGACTGCGGCGACGTGAAGCCGCGCCCGTCGGCGCCCGCGAAGTAGCGCTCAGGCGCGCAGCGCCGAGGCCGCCTTCGCCAGCGCGGTGATGCGTGCCCAGTCACCGGCCATCATGGCGTCGGCCGGCGTCAGCCAGGAACCACCGCAGACCTTCACGTTGGGCAGCGCCAGGAACTGCGGCGCGGTCTCCGGCGTGATGCCACCGGTGGGGCAGAAGGCGATGTCGGGGTAAGGCCCGGCCAGCGCCTTCAGCATGGGAATGCCGCCGGCCGCCGTGGCCGGGAAGAACTTCAGGAAGTTCAGGCCATCGGCCATCGCCGCCATCACTTCGCCGGCCGTGGCCACGCCCGGCAGCAGCGGCAGGCCCACCTCGCGGCAGGCCGCGCCCACCGCCGCGGTGTAGCCCGGGCTAACGCCGAACTGGCCGCCTGCGGCCTTGGCGGCGCGCGCGTCGGCCGCCGTGCGGATGGTGCCGGCGCCGACGATGGCGCCCGGCACGTGGCGCGATATGGCTTCGATGCAAGCCAGGCCCACGGGCGTGCGCAGCGTCACTTCCAGCACGCGCACGCCGCCGTCGACGAGGGCCTGCGCCATCGGCACCGCGTCTTCCACGCGCTGCAGCACGATGACCGGGATGACGGGGCCGTAGGTGGCGAGTTCGAGGGTGTTCATCATGGTGTTCACATCCAGGTTCAGAGCCAGGTTCAAAGCCAGGTGATGGCGCCCTCTTCGGCGCTGCGGACGTTGCGCCGCAGGCCGGCGAAGAGCTCGCGGCCCAGGTCGTGGCCGTTGACTTCGGCTTCCGCCGCGTCCAGCGTGGCGGGTTCACGTGCGGCCCATTCGGCATCGTCCACCAACGCCTGCAGCAGGCCGGCATCGGCGTCGACGCGGATGACATCGCCATCGCGCACGCGCGCCAGCGGCCCGCCGGCCAGTGCTTCGGGGCTGCAGTGGATGGCCGCCGGCACCTTGCCGCTGGCGCCGCTCATGCGGCCGTCGGTGACCAGGGCAACGCGAAAGCCCTTGCCCTGCAGCACGGCCAGCGGCGGCGTCAGCTTGTGCAGTTCAGGCATGCCGTTGGCGTGCGGGCCCTGGAAGCGCACCACCACCACCACGTCGCGGTCGAGCTCGCCGGCCTTGAAGGCGATCTGCAACGCTTCCTGCGTGGTGAAGACCCGCGCCGGTGCTTCGACGATGTGGCGGTCGGCCGGCACCGCCGAGGTCTTGATGACGGCGCGGCCCAGGTTGCCCTGCAGCAGCTTGAGGCCGCCGGTCTCCGAGAAGGGCTCGGCCGCCGGGCGCAGGATGCCGGCATCACCGCTGGCCGCGGCCAGCGCGTGCCAACGCAGGCGGCCGCCCTCGACGGCCGGCACTTCGGTGTAGGCGGCCAGGCCGCGTTCGCTGACGGTGGCCACATCTGCATGCAGGCGCCCACTGGACATCAACTCGCGCAGCACGTAGCCCGGGCCGCCGGCAGCCTGGAACTGGTTCACGTCGGCGCTGCCGTTGGGGTAGACGCGGGCGAGCAGCGGCACCACGGCCGAGAGATCGGCGAAGTCGGTCCAGTCGATGACCATGCCCGCGGCACGCGCCACCGCCACCCAATGGATGAGATGGTTGGTGCTGCCGCCGGTGGCCAGCAGCGCGGCCATGGCGTTGACGATGACACGTTCGTCGACCAGGCGGCCGATGGGCGTGTAGCGCTGCGCCTTCGTGATGCCCAGCACCGTCTCCACGGCCTGCTTCGTCAGCGCCTCGCGCAGGCCGTCGTGCGGGTGCACGAAGGCCGCGCCGGGCACGTGCAGGCCCATCGCTTCCAGCAGCATCTGGTTGCTGTTGGCGGTGCCGTAGAAGGTGCAGGTGCCGGGGCCGTGGTAGGCAGCGCTCTCCGCTTCCAGCAGCTTGTCGCGGCCCACCAGGCCCTGCGCCGCCTGTTCGCGCACCTTGGCCTTGTCGTTGTTCGACAGGCCGCTGCTCATCGGCCCCGCGGGCACGAAGATGCAGGGCAGGTGGCCGAAGTGCAGCGCGCCGATGAGCAGGCCGGGCACGATCTTGTCGCACACGCCCAGCAGCAGCACGGCGTCGAAGACATCGTGCGTCAGCGCGATGGCCGTGCCCATGGCGATGGTGTCGCGCGAGAACAGGCTCAGCTCCATGCCGGGCAGGCCTTGCGTGACGCCGTCGCACATGGCCGGCACGCCGCCGGCCACCTGCACCGTGGCGCCCAGCGTGCGCGCGTGTTCGCGGATGAGTTGCGGGTAGCCTTCGTACGGCTGGTGCGCCGACAGCATGTCGTTGTAGGCCGTGACCACGCCGATGTGCGGCGCCTTCTGCGCGACCACGCGGAACTTGTCGTTCGCCGGCATGGCCGCGAAGGCGTGCGCGACGTTGGCGCAGCCCATGCGATCGCTGCCCGGGGGGCGCTGCATCAGGCGCTCGATGCGCGCCAGGTAGGCACCGCGCGTGGCGGCGCTGCGCTCGGTGATGCGGCGGGTGACTTGCGCGAATACCGGATGCAATTCGGTGGTCATGGCGGGTCCTGTAACCTATGGGTCGATTATCTAGTAACCGAGTTACATCGTCAAATCAGCTTGTGCCGGGCTGGCCCGCCTCGTGCGATGCTTGCCAGACATGGATGACGAGCCCATCGCGGCGGCCCTGGTGCTGCGCGACCCGCAAGAATCACTCCGGCAGCTGCGCCTGCAATGGCAGGGCGTGAAGGAGCGCTGGGTCTTCGGCTACGCCTCGCTGATCTGGCGCCCCGAGTTCGACGCGGCCGAGCACCGCCATGCCCTGGTGCACGGCTGGCACCGCGCGTTGCGCATGCGGTCGCGCGTGAACCGCGGCACGCCGCAGCAGCCGGGGCTGGTCTTCGCCCTGCTGCCGGGCGGCGCCTGCCGCGGCGTGGTCTACCGGCTGCGGCCAGAGAGCGCCGAAGAAGAACTCGACCGCCTGTGGGCGCGCGAGCAGCCCACGGGCGTCTACGACCCGCGCCTGCTGCCCTGCCGCACGGCCCAAGGCACCGTGCCGGCGCTGGCCTTCACGCTCAACCGGCGCAGCCCGGCCTGCCTGCCGCGGCTGGCGGATGCCGAGTTGCTGGACATCCTGCGTCACGCGCGTGGGCGTTATGGCACCACGATGGACTACCTGGCGCGCACCGCCGGTGCATTGCACGAACGCGGCCTGCGCGACCGCGAGATCGAACGGCTGATGGCACTGGCGCAGCACCATGGCCTGGTGTGAGACGCTGAGTGCTACTCCGCCGGCGCCACCGGCACCAGGCGCTGGCGCAGGGCGTCGAGGTCGCTGCGCGTGTCGACGTCGAGCAGCACCGCGGGATCGTCGACCTCCTGGCCATGCGCCGGGTAGCGCAGCATGACGCGGCGCGCGCCGTCGTCGCCGCTGAGCTGGATGAGCTCGGAGTAGAGCTCGGCCGCAAAGGCCACCGGATGGCCGCGGCGGCCGCGGTACTGGGCGTAGGCCACCGGGTGCTGTTCCAGCGCGCTGGCCACGGCCAGCAGCGTGCCAGGCAGCACCAGCGGCATGTCACCCGGCAGCACCAGCCAGCCGGGCGCGCCTGAACGTTCGGCCACGCCGACGGCGATGGTGGCACCCATGCCGCGTGCGGCCTCTGCAGCGCTGAGCACGACGATGTCGCGCGTGGCCAGCTGGCTGGCCAACAGCGGCACCAGCGCGGCGGTGGTCACCACGACGACCGGCAACTGGCTCTGGATGGCCCGCCGCACGGTGGCGCCCAGCACCGTGCTGCCGTCGAATTCCTGGGCGAGCTTGTGATCGGGCCCGGCAAAGCGGCTGCCACGGCCGGCAGCCGGCACGATGATCGTGGGGCGGTAACGCATGTTGTTCGAGGCCATGGCCAGCGCGGGGCGCGCCGTGGCCTCCTCCTTGGCGTCAAGAATGGCGGCCGGGGCGGGCTGCATAAAGTGGGACGTTCACTTACGGCGTTCTACTTACGGGTGTGCCCACCCACGCTTGTTGCACGCGGTTTCAAGTGGTTTGATCGTTCCAGGTCCAGGCCCTGCGCGAAAGCGCTTCCTATACTGGCGCCCATGGACATCGCCCACCTGCGCAAGAGCTATGAGAAGGCCGAACTCGACGAGACAGCCTCGGCCGCCGACCCGCTGCAGCAGTTCCAGCGCTGGTTCGAAGAAGCGGTGTCCAGCGAGCTTCCGGAACCGAATGCCATGACCCTGGCCACCGTCGGCGCCAATGGCCGGCCCAGCACGCGCGTGGTGCTGATCAAGGGCTTCGATGAGCGCGGCTATGTCTGGTACACCAACTATCAGAGCCGCAAGGGCACGGAACTGGCGCAGCACCCGTGGGCGGCGCTGCAGTTCCACTGGGTTGAACTGGAGCGCGTGGTGCGCATCGAAGGCCGCGTCGAGAAGACCAGCGGCGAAGAGTCCGACGCCTACTACGCCACGCGCCCGCTCGACTCACGCCTGGGCGCCTGGGCCTCGCCGCAGAGCCGCGTCATCGCCTCACGCACCGTGCTGGTGACGGCGGCAGCCGCAGCGGCCGCACGCCACGCACTGCAACCGCCACGGCCGCCGCACTGGGGCGGCTACCGGCTGGTGCCCGACACCTATGAGTTCTGGCAGGGCCGCAAGAGCCGCTTGCACGACCGCCTGCGCTACCGACAGGACGGCGGCGCCTGGCTGCGCGAGCGTCTGGCACCCTGAGGCAACCTGTGAAGTTTCAGGCGACCTCGGCTGCCATGCGGTCGAGGTGGCGCAGGAAGGCATCGAACTGGATCGGCTTGGTCCAGTAGTCGTCGAAGCCCGCGGCCAGCGCCGCGGCGATGTGGTCGGGCATGGCATCGGCCGACAGCGCGATGATGCGGCAGCCGGCCATGGCGGGCTCGCCGCGCACGCGGCGCATCACCTCCAGGCCGTCGATGTCGGGCAGCTGCAGGTCCAGCAGCAGCAGGTCGGGCCGCTCGGCCAGCGCCGCGGCCACGCCCGACAGGCCGTCCACGGCCGTGCGCAGGCGCACCGCGGGGCGCAGCGCGATGAGCTCGCGCACCAGTTGCAGGTTGACCGGGTTGTCCTCCACGCAAAGCACGTGCAGGCCGGTCTTCGCGGCCGTTGCCGCCTGCGCTGCCGCAGGCTCGTCAACGGGCAGCGGCTGCAGCCACAGCAGCAGGCCGTCGGGCAGCGGTACCGGCACGCAATGCACCGGTACGGAGCCCACGTGGGTGTCGGCCGCGCGCACGCTTGCGGCACGCGCCTGCACGCCGAAGGCCAGCAGCGCCGCCTCGGCCACACCCGCGGTCTGCGCCCAGCGCCGTGCCGCCGCATTGGGCAGCACGCCGACGCCGCCGGCACTGCCAGCAGCGTCGCGCACGCACAGCGCAGGCAGCGGGGCTTCGAGCCAGATTCGGTCCATCGGGGCGCGGCGGGCAGTGGGCGAAGCGGGCAGTGTAGCGAGCGCCGTGGGTCTCAAGTTGATCCGGCTCTGCCGGGCAACTTGAACCCCCGCGGGGGGCGGGGCAGGCCACCGGCCTGACCCTGGGGGCGCTCAGAAGCGCGTCCGCAGGCCCAGCGTCAGCGAGCGGCCAGCCAGTGGCGACAGCCCACGCACGGTGGCCACGCTGGCGGCGTTGTAGGCCAGCCTGTCGGTGGCATTGCCCGCGCGCGCGAACCAGCTGGTGGCGGCTGCGAAGGGCAGGTCGCCAGCAGCCCACAGGTCCAGCTGCGTCCAGCCCGCGGTGGCGCTGTCGGTGGCCGGCACGCGCGTTTGTGCGGCGCTGTGGCGCAGGCCGGCACCCACGCGCCACCCCGTGGCCACCGCCTCGAGCGAAAGCCGCGCGCGCAGCGGCGTCAGGCGCGGCAGCGCTTCGCCGCTGTCGAGCTTGTTGCCGCGCACGGTGTCCAGGCTGCCAGCCAGGTCCAGCGCAAAGGCCGAACCTGCGCCTCCCCACAGGCGCGTGCGCCCCTCGACCTCCAGGCCCTGCAGCCGCGCGCGCACGGCACGGAAGGCGTACTCGGGCACCGTCGTGTCGGCAGCGCCGCCTTCACCCGCGATGAGGATGTCGGCCCCCGTGGCGTCGAGCGCGAGATAGCGCGAGAAGCGCGTCCGGTAGACGCTGGCCTTGATGTGGTGCGCACCACGCCCCCAGCTCAGGCCGGCTTCGACATGACGGCTGCGCTCCACGCCCAGCGTAGCGTCGCCGCGCTCGTAGGCCGCCGTGGCCACGTGCACGCCGTTCGCGTAGAGCTCGTAGTAGGCCGGCGCACGTTCGGTGTGGCCCAACGTCAGGCTGCCCTGCCAGCCTTCGGGCCCGCCCAGGCCTGCCGAGAGCGATGCACTGGTGGGTGCGAAGCGGCGCGACGCGGCGGCGCCGAAGCGGGCTTCCGCGGCATCGGCCGCATCGCCGTCGGCAGCCACGCGCACATGCTCGCTGCGCACACCGCCGGTCAGCAGCAGCGGCCCGGCTTGCATCTCTTCCACGGCAAAGAGTGCGGTCGATCGGGTCTGCGTGCCGGGCACGAAGGCTTCAGCGCCCAGCGCCGAGAAGTCCATGCGCTCGGCCTGCACGCCCACCACGCCATGAAGCGGCCCCAGCGCGGCATGGCGGGCCGTCAGGCGCAGCTCATCGCCCGTGCTCTTGAAGAGGGTGCCGACCTCGCCACTGCCTTCCACCTCTTCGTGCCGGTAGCGCGTGTGGCTGGCCTGCGCGCTGAGCTGCGTGAAGAACCCGGGCCGGGCGCGCCACTCACCGGCCAGCGCGAGCTTGTCGCGCTGCATGCGGATGAAGACATCGGGCTCGACGGTGACGCCATAACGGTTGCGCGCCGTTTCCACCGAGGCTCCCAGATACCCCTGCGACGTGACCCAGCCAGCGCCGATGGCACCACCTTCGCTGCGCGCTGCCGAGTTGCGCACGCGCCGGGACGGCTCCAGCGGCGCGCCGTCTTCGACCGGCGTGTAGCTCGGCACGCGCAGATCACTCGCCTGGCGCCCGAAGGCGTCGGCATGCCAGGCCCAGCTGCCGGCACCACCTTCCAGCACGGCGGCGCCCGCGCGTTCGCTGGCCGCGCTGCCCAGGCGCCCTTCCGCCCGGCCCGACAAGCCGGACGCGGGCAGCCGCGGAATGCGGTTGTCGATGCTGTTGACCACGCCGCCGGTGGCGTTGCCGCCATACAGCAGCGCCGCCGGGCCACGCAGCACCTCGATGCGCTCGGCCACCAGCGGATCGGTGGCCGAGGCGTGGTCGAAGCTCAGGTTGGACGCGTCGATGGACCCGCCACCGTTGTCGAGCAGGCGCACGCGGTCGCCGTCCAGGCCGCGGATGACGGGCCGGCTGGCATTCGGGCCGAAGCCCGTGGCGCTGACGCCGGGCAGGCCGTCGAGCGTCTCGCCCAGCGTGCCGCCGCGGCGCAAGGCCAGGCCAGCGCCTGCGAGTACGGAGCTGGCTTGCGTCAGGCCGTCGCGGCCCAGCGGGTTGCCGGTAACCACGACGGTCTGGGTCTGCGCCTGTGCGCTACCGAGAGCCGCGAGCAAGGCCAGCGGCAGGAGCTTGCAGGGAATGGAGGACATGGAATGGCTTTCGCAAGCGGCCGCGCGCCACACGCGGGCGGCGGCCGGAATTGGGGGCGCGTGCAGCGCCAGAGGCGCCGCGCGATGCGGATGTCGAATGGGGAAGGCGCGGCGCACGGCGCCGCCGCCTTCAGCCGCGCGGGGGTGCGCGGGCGAGGTAGGCCGCGG